>NZ_JBXVVH010000028.1:0-26253 GCF_057219185.1 Lacinutrix sp. YIN62 | reverse complement strand
TTCTGGTTTCATAAATGTGTTAAAGTTAATAAATAAAAAAATCTCGAGGGTGAATTAAACCCCGAGATTTTTAAACTTACACAGTTTATGAGATACTGCCATAAAATTATACAAGCAGCATTTTATTTTTTCTAGATAGAAGTACTATTTTTGTAATACTTAAGACCGCTCTTTAAGTACAACTTAAAATACTACCGCCATCCGCCACCAAGAGACTTATACAATTCTACAACCGCTTGTAACTGATCATTTCGGGTAGCAATAATATCTAAACTCGTATTAAGACTATTCTCTCGTGCCCTTAATACCTCCAAATAATTTACAAGTCCATTTTCTAAAAGCTCTTCAGAATAGTTCAACGCTAAAATATAAGCAGCATATTCTTTTTCTTTTACTTCCATTTTATCTGTTGCCGTTTGATAAGCATATAATGCATCTGAAACTTCTTTCCCTGCTTGCAATAAGGTTTGCCTAAACCTCAATTTTGCTTGCTCTTGTTGCGCTTTGGCAACCTCATATTCTGTGCGTATTTTTCTGCCATTTAAAATAGGCTGCGTAAGCCCACCTACTAATGTTGAAAAGAGTGAACTAGAACTAAAGAAATCATCAAAATCTAAACTTTGCAACCCAACATTAGCCGATAATGTAAGCGAAGGATACAACCTGCTATGCGCTACATTTGTTAACTGAAAGGCATTCATTAGTCCATATTCAGACACCATTACGTCTGGCCTATTTTCAAGCAATTGCATAGGGACTCCCGTTTTTAATATCGTTATCATATCTTGATCTTCCAATTTCCCTCTTGAAATTCCCTGTACATCTCTTCCTAATAACACAGACAGACTATTTTCTAATAATCGCACTTTATTTTTCAAGTCTATAAGAATGGATTTTGCAGTGTACAACTGAGCTTCTGTTTGCTTAACACCAACTTCATTTACATTTCCTGCTTCTTTAAGTGCTATAGTGGTTTCCAGACTCCCTTCTCTATTAATAATAGTTTCATTAGTGACTTGTATTTGCTCATCAAGAGATAATAATTGATAGTATATAGAAGCGATATTAGCCACTAACTTACTTTTTACTGCATTATGAGCTGCAACCGTTTGCAAATACGAAGCCTGGGCAGCCCGTTCATTACTCTTTATTTTCCCCCAAACATCTGCCTCCCAAGAGAGGTTACCACTCAATTCATATTGGTCTAGTTTATTGAATTGTGATCCAAATTGACTATTTTCAGACAATTCTGAATGTGAATATTGAGCCAACCCATTTATAGTTGGCAAATACCCTGCTTTTCCTTTCTTTAAAAAAGCTTCAGAAATAAGGATCTGCTGGATTGCAATACGTATATCTATATTCTCCTGCAAGCCTTCTTCTATATATAATTGAAGCTGAGGGTCTGTAAACAACTCTTTATACGATATTGTAGCCAAAGACAGACTGTCTTGTGGTAACTTATCGGTTCGATAATACTCTACGGTAACGATTTCTTTTTCTGGGCGTGTATATTCTTTTGCCGTAAAACAAGACACAAATAACAACGCCGAACTTGAAATAAAAATCTGCTTTATAATTTTTAATATGTTCATTACTTATTCTTTTTCAATTATTTCTGCTGCCTCATTTATTGGAGCTCCTGTAATTTTTTCTTGTAACCACTGAAACAATATAAACAGGATTGGAATAACAAACACTCCTAGAATCGTTCCTATAAGGAGTCCTCCTACGGCTCCAGTACCAATAGACCTATTTCCAATAGCTCCTACACCATTAGCCAACACCAACGGCATTAATCCTAAAATAAAAGCAAAAGAGGTCATTAATATAGGACGTAATCTTGCTTCAGCTCCATGAATAGCTGCTTCTACGATAGAGGCTCCCTTTTTTCTACGTTGTATTGCGAACTCTACAATTAAAATGGCATTTTTAGCTAATAAACCTAATAACATTATGAGTGCTATTTGAAAATAAATATTGTTTTCAAGTCCAGTAAACTGGGTTGTAATATACGCTCCAAAAACACCTAATGGCAATGATAATAAGACCGAAAACGGAATGAGATAACTCTCATACTGAGCGGCGAGTAAAAAATAAATAAACACAAGAGAAAGAATAAAAATGGTTGTCGTTTGGCTACCAGCATTAACCTCTTCTCGCGTTAAGCCAGAATAAGCTGTAGTAAAATTTGCAGGCAAGCTTTCGGCCACTTCGTTTACTGCTGCAATACCGTCCCCTGTACTAAACCCAGGATTAATTGCTGCTGTTATTTTTGTTGAATTTAATAGATTAAATCGTGTTACAGATTGCGGCCCATAAACTCTATTTAAGCTAATAAATGTCGTAATAGGAGTCATTGTCCCTTCAGCTGTACGAACATAAATACTATTAAGTGATTCTAAATCGCTACGGTCTTCAGGCAATGCTTGAACATAAACTTTAAATTGCTTTCCAAAACGAGAAAAATCTGTAGCAAAAATACTTCCAATATATCCTTGTAAGGTTGAAAAAATACTGGTAACAGAAACGCCTTTTTCTTTAGCTAATGGCACATTTACTTCTAATTCATATTGCGGATAATCTGTATTAAAAGAAGATTGTGCGTATAAAAATTCAGGACGTTGTGATAATTGTGCTACAAATTCTTTATTTACCCGATCGAGCTCAATAAAACTCCCACTAGATTGATCTAGTAAATTAACTTCTACACCGGTAGAATTTCCAAACCCTGGAATACTAGGTCTCCCAAAGAAAATAATTTTTGCCTCTGGAATTTGCGCAGCTAAACCGAACATTTTTTTTGTTATAGAGGTTATAGAAAGAGAATCCTCTGCTCTATCCTCCCAATTATCTAACTTAACAATTCCAAAACCATAATTAGCTCCTGAACCGTTAATAATACTTCTACCATCAATAATTGACACCCCTTCAACCCCTGCTATTTTACTAACCTGTTGGTATACTTTTTGATTAACTTTATGCGTTCTATCTATAGATGAGCCCGCAGGAAGTTCTACATTTATAAAAATAATCCCTTGATCTTCATTGGGTACAAATCCTTTTTTCACTACCGAATTCGAATAAATTATTCCACAAACAGCGGCCAATAAAATGAGTCCTGTAACCCATTTGTTTTTGTATAAAAAACGAATAGATTTACCGTATTTTACAATCATAGCATTAAAGCCTTTGTTAAAAACAACAAAGAAACGCTGCATAAGATTTCTCTTTCTCCCGTCTTCAGTTTCTTTTTCTTCTTTTTTAAGAAACAAAACACACAAAACAGGACTCAACGTCAAGGCATTTACAGCAGAAATAAAAATGGCAACAACCAAAGTAATTCCAAATTGCTCATAAAAAACACCTGTAGGTCCAGTAATAAATGTTACAGGAATGAATACCGCTGCTAAAACTAAAGTAATAGATATAATTGCTCCAGAAATTTCGCTCATTGCTTCCAGAGTAGCACTTTTAGAATCCTCTCCATTTTCATCTATTTTTGCATGAACAGCTTCTACAACAACAATGGCATCATCTACTACAATACCAATAGCAAGTACTAATGCGAATAATGTTAATAAATTAATAGAGTATCCAAATAGATTAAGAAAGAAAAATGTTCCTATAATTGAGACTGGAACTGCAATCGCAGGAATTAGAGTAGACCTAAAGTCTTGTAAAAAAATAAACACCACAAGAAAGACAAGAATAAATGCTTCAATAAGAGTATGCACCACTTTAGTAATAGAAGCCTCTAAAAATTGATTTGTATCATATGGAACAAAAATCTTAATTCCTTCTGGAAGACGCGTTTTTGCCTCCTCCAACTTCACTTTAATTTGACTAATTATCTCTTGAGCGTTAGACCCTTTAGTTTGGTAAATCCCCATTACTACAGCCTCATTCCCATAGGTCGTTGAAGCATTAGAATAGCCCTGAGCTCCAAGTTCTATATCTGCAACATCTGAAAGCCTCAAAAACTGCCCATTACCCAGTGCTTTAATAACAATATCGGAATATTGTTTTTCGGTTTTAAATCGGCCTTTATATTTAATTGTATATGTAAATGCTTCACCGTCATTTTCACCTAAAGACCCTGCTGCTGCTTCTAAGCTTTGCTCATTTAATACGTCTGTAATGTCTGAAGGTATTAAATTGTAGGCTGCCAGTTGATCTGGCTGTAACCAAATACGCATAGCATAATCTTTTTCTCCAAAAACACTTACATTTCCCACACCGTTTACACGCTGGATCTCTGGAATAATATTTATTTTTAAATAATTTTGAATGAATGTATCGTCGTAATCTTCATTTTCACTATAAAACGAAAGAAACATCAATGCACTCGTCTGCTGTTTCTGAGTTGTCACTCCTGTTTGCAAAACAGCTTGAGGCAATGATGAGTTAGCTCTAGAAACACGATTTTGTACGTTTACCGCTGCAATATCCGGGTCTACATCTTGTTCAAAAAACACGGTAATATCTGCCGAGCCATTATTATTTGCTGTAGAAGTGATATATGTCATCCCTTCTACCCCATTAATTTGCTCTTCAATAGGGATAATAACACTTTCTAGTACCGTTTCTGCATTTGCCCCAGGATAACTTGCGGTCACTTGAACTGTAGGTGGCGCAATATCAGGATATTGAGTAATCGGTAGCGTTGTTAGTCCAAGAACACCCAAAATCACAATAATAATAGAAATTACTGTTGATAATACGGGGCGGTTTATAAATAGTTTTAACATAATATTATTAATTAAAAGTATTACCTAAAAGTCTTTTCAATCGGTTTCGCGATACTATCAAAAGGGATTTTTCTGGGACTAATTTTCATCTTCGCTTTTAGCTTATTCAAACCCGTTCCAACAATATTAACGCCTTTATTTACCCCATGTTTTACAACATATAGGTTTTCAACTTCTGCTTCTACTTCTATTTTAGAAGCCACAAGCACACTATCGTTCCCAACAGTATATACATATGTACTCCCTTGTTGTTCGTAAGTTGACTCTTGCGGTACAACTACAGCATCTGAATAGACTTTTGGCACTCGTATTACGCCACTATTACCATTAGTTAAGAGTCTATATGGATTCTCAAAAACAGCTCGAAAGCTAATCGTTCCGGTATTCACGTCAACCTGAGAGTTAATCGTTTCTATTACTCCTTCATATTTATACACACTACCATTTGCAAGCGTTAATTTCACTTTCGGAAAGTTTTTAATTTTTTCTTGCATGGTTTCTCCTTCGGTATTTTCTATAAAATCTAAATATTCTTTTTCATTAAAAGAAAAGAATGCATAAACTTGATTTACTTGAGAGACTGTTGTTAATGGTGTTTGACTTGTTGGACTTACCAAAGCTCCTTTTCTTAGTCTAATCTCTCCGACAAATCCATCAATAGGGCTTTTTATCACACCGTAGCTTATATTTGCCAAAATACTATTATAACTACTTTGTGCTTGTTGTAGTTTTGCTTTAGCGGCTTCTAATTGCACAGTACTAATAATTTTTTTTTCTACCAGTGGTTTTAACTTATCTACCTCAACTTGCGCAGCATACACATTGGCTTTAGCTGCCGAAGCATCTTCATTTAATGTATATGTTTCCAACTGAAATAAAGTTTGTCCTTTTTTCACACGCTGCCCTTCATCTACAAAAACCTCTTTAATATATCCTGAAATTTTTGCGCGTATTTCACTATTTATAAGCCCTTCAATACTTGCAGGGTATGTAGAATACCCCGTAACTGTTTGTGTAGGCAAGGTGATTACAGGAAACGGCTTGTATTTGTTCAAAGCCTTATTTGGAGTTACCTCTTCACTATCATATCCACAGGAAGCCATAAAAATAGCTAACAGCATAATGGATCGTGATATTATTTTTATTTTATTCATAAATAATAGTTTACTGATCTTTTGATTTTTCTTGAAATTCTTGCATTTTTTGAATTGTACTTGCTAAATTCTCTTTCTGACTTTCGAGGTATTCTTGAAAAAAAACACCTACAGATTTATTAGAAATAAATCGTTCTGGATTATTTTTTTTATTGAATCCAATAATACTTTTAGCCATACTAAGTTGCTTCTCAACAACTTGATAGTACCCTTTTAAAACCCCTATTAAGTAATCTCCAGTCCCTTTAAAATAGCGTTTACGATCTCCTGGCTTTGTATAAAACTCGATATAATTTAGTTGTAGTAATAAATTTACACTTGTAGACACTGTACTTTTACTAGCCTTAGTAATATCCATTAATTCATCAAATGAAAATCCGTTATGATTTGATAAAATCATAATAGCGTAAATACGTGAAGCCAACGGAGGCAGTTTATGGCTTTGCTCTAAATGTAACCCAACCTGTTCTACTAACTTTTTCTTTTCTTCTGAACAAAGTTCCATACTCTAAATAATTTTAGAGCGCAAAATTATTAATCAGTTCGGAACAGACCGAACTAATTAAGATAAAGCTTTGTTAATATTACTTAAGGAAACGTTAAATAACGGAGAGACAATACATTATATAGCAGCCAATTAAAAAAAGCAATAAGCATTCGCAAAACTAATGAATTCACTATAGCGATATTAGATACTATAAAGCTATTCAGTAGATTTCTACTTTCCATTTAAAAATCAAATAGACTTAAGATCCTTTTGATCTACATCACAAATAGATTAAAATCTATTTGCGATTTAAATTACTTTATGGCTGAATGTTTTAAGGTCATCATATTTGATATTCTATATAAAACCTAATAAAACTTACCTAAGAGTTTGTAAGTTTAGACAAAAAGGGTTTTAATAATAATTATATACAAAAAAAAGAAGTTTATTTTTAAAAATTCATGCTTATACGTTGGCATACTCTAATGTAGGAAGGCAACCACTGTTGCATAAAAATCGACTGGATTTTCGGCATGTAACCAATGTCCTGCATTTTTTATAATTTCAAGATTAGCTTTTGGAAAATGTGATTTTATAATACCCTCATCTTGAACACCTATATATTCACTTCTATCACCTTTTAAAAATAAAACACTCCCTTCGTATTTAGAATGTACTGGCAAGGCCTCTCCAACTTCACTAACATTATCGACTAATACATCTAAGTTAATACGTAATCCTAACTGCCCTTTTTCTACCCAATAAAGATTCTTAAGTAAAAATTGCCTGGTTCCATAATCTGACACATAATTAGACAAGTTCTCATCGGCTTTAGATCTACTCTTTATACTATTAAAATCTAATGCTTTTAATCCATTAAGAATTGCATCATGATGTATCGGATAAAAACGCGGTGAAATATCTGCAACCATTAATTTTGAAACCAATTCGGGATATTCCGTAGCAAATAACATCGCTGTTTTTCCTCCCATAGAATGCCCAAGCAAAACAATATTCTCTAATTTATGTTCATCACAATAATGTTTTAAATCTTTCACTAAGACTTCATAATTAAATTCTGCATTATGAAAACTACGGCCATGATTACGTTGATCTACTAAGTGCACTTCAAACTCATTCTCTGCAAATTTTCGTCCTAGTGTTTTCCAGTTATCACTCATACCAAGAAACCCATGAAGAATTATAAACGGTTTTCCTTTTCCTAAAATATTAGAATGTAATTTCATTTGCGAATTACGTTTTTAAATTATTTAAATATGATCACTCATAAATCAAGCTAAAATGCTATTTTACTTAGTCAAGTACATTATACTACACCAAAGATTATTTCAATTTATTTAAATACATTCCTACAACATTTTCAATCCCTAAATACAAGCTTTCAGAAATTAAGGCATGCCCTATAGAAACTTCTAATAAATTAGATATATTATTTTTAAAAAACTGGATATTATCTAAAGACAAATCGTGTCCTGCATTCACTCCCAATCCGATATCATTAGCTAGTATAGCACAATCTGCATATGGTTTTATTGCTTTTTCATTACCTAAAGCATATTCTTTAGCAAAAGCTTCTGTATATAATTCAATTCTATCTGCTCCTGTATTTTTAGCCCCTTCTATTTGCTTAAGATCGGGATCTACAAATATTGAAGTCCTTATACCTTTGCTTTGAAATTCAGCGACAACAGTCTTCAAAAACGACTTATGCTTTATGGTATCCCAACCAGCATTACTCGTTAATGCATCTATCGCATCGGGAACCAGTGTTACTTGTGTTGGTGTTATATCTAAGACCATATTTACGAATTTTTCATTCGGGTTCCCTTCTATATTATACTCTGTATGTACAACAGGTTTTAAATCATATGCATCTTGGTAGCGAATATGACGCTCGTCTGGTCTAGGATGTATTGTTATTCCCTCTGCTCCAAAACCTTGCACATCACTAGCAAATTTTATTACATTTGGTGTATTCCCACCTCTTGAGTTTCTTAAAGTCGCTATCTTGTTTATATTTACACTTAACTTTGTCATTTTCCCTGTATTTACTAGCAAAAATACAAAGTAGAACAGCGGTATTGTACTATTTTTTAATTAATTTGCATAATTCTAAATTATAGAAGCAATGAATCTTTCGGAACTTATAATAAATGACATAACTCCTCTTACTAATACAGATAGTGTGAGGGATCTTCAATTGTTATTCACTCAATTAACATATTCTCATATTCCTATTAAAAATGCAGAAGGCATTTATATAGGCTGTCTTTCTGAAACTGATGCGCATTGTTTTGAAAGCGATAAACAAATTAAAGATTGTAGTTATGCTGTAGAAGGCTTTTTTGTGCGTCAAGAAAGTAATTGGCTAGATGTATTAGAGGCCTTTACTCAAAGTGCGACAAACATAATGCCTATTTTAAACTCCAAGAACATTTACTTAGGCTATTACGAACTCAATGATGTAATGAGCTTATTTAATGAAACGCCTTTCTTTTCTGAAAAAGGAGCTATTTTAATTATTGAAAAAGGGTTATTAGATTACTCTTTTAGTGAAGTTAGTCAAATTATTGAATCTAACAACGGAAAGCTACTAGGGGCATTTATTTCTAAAATTGAAAATGATGTAACTCAAATAACTTTAAAAATAGGAAACACTAGCTTAAATGACATTATGCAAACGTTTAGACGCTATAGCTACAACATTATTTCTGGTCATGAAGGAGACAGTTACTTAGAGAGTCTCAAAGAACGCTCAGACTATTTAAACAAATACCTAAATATGTAGTTTATGAAGGTTGCCATTTATAGTCAATATTACAAAAGCAAATCTCAAGAATCATTTGAGACATTAATTAAGATACTACTCTCAAAGAAAACAGCTATTTTTATTGAAGCTGATTTTTTAAAAACCTTAGATTCAACTTTAAAAAACAACGCCAGGATAAAAGCCTTTTCAAAGTTAGATGCATCTTTTGACCTATTAATTAGCATTGGAGGAGATGGCACCATTTTAAGAGCCATCACTTTTGTAAAAGATTTAAACATCCCTATTGTTGGGATAAACACGGGAAGGTTAGGTTTTTTAGCCACCATACAACATAATGCTATTGAAAAAGCGATTCAACAAATAATAGACAAAGATTACACTTTATCCAAGCGCTCATTATTATCTATAGAAACATCTCCAGAAAACAAGGACATTAAAGAATTAAATTTCGCCTTAAACGAAATTGCTGTAAGCAGAAAAAATACCACTTCTATGATTACAGTTGAAACGCGCTTGAATGGAGAATACCTAACCTCTTACTGGAGTGATGGGCTCATCATTTCTTCTCCAACTGGTTCTACTGGGTATTCTTTAAGTTGCGGCGGTCCTGTAATCACTCCAGATGCAACAAGCTTTGTTTTAACGCCTATCGCCCCTCATAATCTTAGTGCAAGACCTTTAGTTATTGAAGATTCCACTGTAATACAATTAAAAGTGAGTGGTCGAGAAGACAACTATTTGGTTTCATTAGATTCTCGAATTGCAACTTTAGCAAATGATACTATAATTACCGTAAAAAAAGCAGATTTCACTATTAATATGATAGAACTCAACAATGAAAGCTTCCTAGACACACTTCGTAAAAAGTTACTTTGGGGAGAAGATAAGCGTAATTAAACAATAAATCAATCTAAAAACTGTTTTTAAACTATAACTATTTGATTCAAATTATTATAGGCTAATCTTATTTATTATATTTGCAAACTTTTGACAATCTATGAGGTACTTAACCATTTTATTAATAACATTTTTAGGCACTCAAATTAACTATGCACAAATACATGAATTAGGTGTGTTTTTAGGTGGGAGCAATTTTATTGGAGATGTTGGCGACACCAAATACATAGCGCCCAAACAGTTAGCCATAGGAGGACTTTACAAATGGAATAGAAGCCCTAGACACTCGTATAGAGTTTCTTTACTCTTCACTGAACTAGAAGGTATTGATAGAAATTCAGACGACCCTAGTAGAATCGTTAGAGGTTACGAGTTCAAAAATAAAATTATAGAACTTTCTGCGGGGATGGAATTCACTTTTTTTGATTTCGATCTACATAAAGGCAAGAGCGCTTCTACTCCGTATCTTTATACAGGGATTAGTGTTGCAAAACATGATAATTTCTTTTTCTCAAATGGAGAATTACAATCTGAAGACACAACAAGTTTAGCCTATGGTATTCCTATGGCGCTAGGCTACAAAACCACTATTTCAAGTAATTTCATCCTAGCATTGGAAATTGGAGCAAGATATACCTTTACAGACGAAATCGATGGTAGTGTACCAGACACTAAAGCTAACATAGAAGCGCTTAGTTTCGGAAATACAAATAATAATGACTGGTATACATTCTCAGGAATCACATTAACCTATACCTTTGGGAGAAATCCCTGTTATTGCAATTACTAAAGTGGATCTAACAAACATAAATACAAAACAACTGCCAAAACATATAGCCATAATCATGGATGGCAATGGGCGTTGGGCAAAACAAAAAGGAATGCTTCGTGCATTTGGCCATGAAAACGGAACAAAATCCGTACGAGATACTGTAGAAGCTTGTGCGCAATTAGGCATTGAAAACTTAACGCTCTACGCTTTTTCTACAGAAAATTGGAATCGCCCCAAATTAGAAGTAGATACGCTAATGAAGCTATTAGTTTCTTCATTAAAAAAAGAAATTAAAACACTTAAAGATAAAGACATTAAACTTAAGGCCATTGGCAACTTAAAATCGTTACCAAAAAAGGTATTTCGAGAGTTAAATGAAGTTATAGAAAGCACGAAAAAAAACAAGAGAATGACTTTAACTTTAGCACTAAGTTATGGCTCTAGAGAAGAATTGTTAAATACCGTGAAAGAAATAAGTATTAAAGTTAAAAATAATATAATTTCTCCCGAAAACATTGATGAATCGATTATTAATGAGCATCTTTACACGCAAAGTTTGCCTGACGTAGATTTACTAATTAGAACTAGTGGAGAACAACGTATAAGCAACTTTTTACTATGGCAAATAGCCTACGCCGAACTATACTTTACACCTATACTTTGGCCAGATTTTAAAAAGCAACACCTGTGTGATGCTATTATTGAATATCAAAAAAGAGAACGAAGGTTTGGGAAAACAAGTGAACAAATTAGCTAAACAATTACTATTGAAAACATCTTTAAAATACGCACTAATTTTAGTATTTACTATTAGTAGCTTTATAACGCAAGCACAAGAACTTCCCTTAACAAGCGGTGAAAAATATACTATTGCAGAAATTACTGTAAAAGGGAACACTAGTTTTAGTGAACAAACCATTATTACATACTCTGGATTAAGAAAAGGAAACAAGATATTAATCCCAGGAGATGAAATTAGCAATGCTATTAAAAAATTATGGAAATCTAACCTCTTTAGTGATATAGAAATTTACTTAACAAAAATAGAGGGCAATAATGCCTATTTAGAAATAAGACTCTCTGACTTGCCAGAACTAAATGACGTTAAGATTACAGGAGTAAAAAAAAGAAAGAAAGAAGATATTTTAAAAGAAAATAAATTAAATCAAGGTGTAAAAGTTACAGAAAACTTAATTACAACAACCAAAAACTTTCTTCAAAATAAATATAAAAAGGATGGTTTTTTAAATACAAAAGTTAATATAAACACCATTGAATTACAAGACTCTATAAAAAAGCCGAGAGTAAATATGGTTGTAGCCATAGACAAAGGAGAAAAAGTTAAAATAAAGGACATCGCTTTCGATGGCAACGCTGTTTTAAGTGATAAAAAACTTAAAAAAGCAATGAAAAATACCAAGGAGAAAAACTTTTTCAATTTATTCAAACGCTCAAAGTTTATAGAAGCAAACTATAAAGAAGATTTAATATCACTAATAGATGAATATAAAGAAAGTGGTTATAGAGATGCCCGTGTCATCTCTGATTCTTTAATTAAAAATAACGATGGTACTGTTAACTTAAAAATTGGCATAGAAGAAGGTGCCAAATACACGTTTGGGAATATTACTTTTATTGGTAACACTGTTTATTCTGATGCAACATTAAGACGCCTTTTAAAAATTGAAAAAGGAGACACTTATAATGGTGTGCTTTTAGCAAAAAGAATTGAAGATAACACAAGACCAGATGGTGAGAATATCACCAATCTATACCAAGATAACGGCTATCTTTTTTCTACAATAAACCCTGTTGAAGTAAATGCAGACGGAAACGTTATCGATATGGAAATAAGAATAGTAGAAGGAAAACCTGTCTACTTTAATAAAATTTCAGTTGTAGGAAATGAAAAAACTAATGATCACGTTATTTACAGAGAATTAAGAACGCGTCCAGGAGAATTATATAGTAAGGCAAATGTAGTGAGAACTGTAAGGGAATTAAGTCAACTTGGTTTCTTTGATGCAGCGCAGATCAATCCGCAATTTAAAAACCCAAATCCAGAAGAAGGATCTATCGATATTGAATATGGTCTTGTTGAATCTGGATCTAGTCAAATAGAATTGCAAGGTGGCTATGGCGGTGGTGGATTTATAGGAACATTAGGTTTATCATTTAACAATTTTTCAATAAAAGACATCTTTAAAAAAGAAGCCTATAAACCAATTCCCTCTGGAGATGGCCAAAAATTAGCATTAAGGTTACAAGCGAGTCGTTTTTACCAGACGTACAGCTTTTCTTTCTCTGAGCCTTGGTTAGGAGGCAAGAAACCGGTACAGTTTTCAACCTCTATATCTCAAACAAAACAATTTTTATTTGATTCACAAACTGGAGATGCTGATAAAGACAGACGTTTTAACATTACAGGAATTACTTTTGGTTTGGCAAAACGCCTATCTGTTCCTGATGATTATTTTGTATTGTCTCAAGCCGTTAGTTTTCAACACTATAATTTAAAAAATTACAACACGGGATTATTCACTTTTGGAGATGGATATTCTAATAACTTATCCTACACTATAGGCTTAGGTCGTAATAATACAGCAAACGACCCGATTTTCCCTGTTAGAGGCTCTAGCTTTAACATCTCAGCAAAACTATCTTTACCTTACTCCCTATTTAATGGTGTAGACTACAAGTCATTAAAGGAAGATCGAGATGAAAACCAAGCCATTGTAGATGATATAAATAATTCTTTATTCGAAAGAAATAATGCCTCTGATAGAATTGCTGAAATAGACCAAGAGCGTTTTAAAACGTTAGAATTTTACAAAATCAAATTTAAAGGAGACTGGTATACTAAATTGGTTGATAAATTTGTATTTAAATCTAGTATCGAATTTGGTTTCTTAGGTGCCTATAATCAAGATAGAGGAGTGATTCCTTTTGAGCGTTTCTTTTTAGGAGGTGATGGGTTAGGAAGTTACAGTCTAGACGGCAGAGAAACGATTGCACTTCGTGGCTACCCAAATCAGTCACTTTCTAGTCAAGATGGGGGTAGTATCTACAACAAGTTTTCATTAGAATTGCGCTATCCAATTACTCTAAAGCAAACAGCTAAGATCTATGCATTAGGATTTATGGAAGCTGGTGGGGCCTATGATGAGTTTAAAGACTACGATCCCTTTAACATAAATAGGTCTGCAGGACTTGGTGTTAGAATATTTATGCCTGCCTTTGGTTTATTAGGTATTGATTTTGGCCATGGCTTTGACGCACTTCCTGGTCAAACAGTTAAAAACGGTTGGGAAACACACTTCATAATTGGTCAACAATTCTAAAAAGAAAATCCGAAGCGTGTAATTAATCCTTTAATTAATATGATCTGGTTCTTTTAATTTTTATTTTTGGCACGATATTTTCAATGTACAGCTTGAGGATTTGATTAAAGAATTAATAGTTTGAGATTAAAATTTATTATTTTTAAACTATTAATTCAAAATAAAACAGAATCAAAACAATCATCTGTCTAATTTCGAGTTTATAAGTTATAAATATTAAAATATTAAAACAGATGAAATTAAAAGTTCTTTTTTTATTAGCTATAGTATCTATATCAAGCTTATCAATTCAAGCACAGAGAGGTGTTAGAATAGGCTATATAGATACAGAGTACATTTTACAAAATGTTCCTGAATACACTGAAGCTACGACACAATTAGAATCGAAAGTTCAAAAATGGAAGGGAGAAATAGAAACGAAACTAAGTAGTATAGAACAAAAGCATAAAGAGCTTGATAATGAAAAAGCACTTTTAACAAAGGAACTTATAGCAGAACGCGAAGAAGATTTATCTTTTGAAAAAAAGGAAATATTAGAATACCAACAAAAACGATTTGGACCAGCTGGTGATTTAATGGTACAAAAAAAGCAATTGATGCAACCAATACAAGACCAGATATTCCAAGCCGTACAAGACATTGCAAAAGCTAAAAAATACGATTTTGTTTTTGATAAATCCGCAGACGTTGTAATGCTGTATTCGGCAGAGCGTTTTGATATGAGTGAACAAGTATTAAGAACGATAACACGTGCTTCAAAACGTAAACAATTAAAATCTAAAGCGGAGAAAAAAGCAGCAAAGAATGAAGATCTCACTGTAGAAGTTAATGAAGCTAAAGACGAAAGAGCAAAAGCGGCTGAAGAAAAAAAAGCGGCTAGAGCCAAATTAGTAGAAGCGCGTAGAAAAGCAACCTTAGAAGCTAGAGAAGCTAAGAAAAAAGCGGCGGCTGAAAAAAGAGCTAAAGCAAATGAAAGCACAACTTCAACCTCAGAAGACGATAACAACGTTGAAACTAATGACAGCGAAGCTAAACAACCTAAAACAAGAGAAGAGATTTTAGAAGAACGCAAACAAAAGAAGTTAGCAGATAGAGCAGCTCGTAAAAAGGCCTTGGAAGAAAAAAAGAAAAAAGCATTAGAAGAACGCAATAAGAAAAAAGAAGCACAAGAAAAAGCTAACGAACCAGATA
This sequence comes from Lacinutrix sp. YIN62, assembly GCF_057219185.1. Lineage (NCBI taxonomy): Bacteria > Pseudomonadati > Bacteroidota > Flavobacteriia > Flavobacteriales > Flavobacteriaceae > Lacinutrix > Lacinutrix sp. YIN62. The sequence continues at coordinate 10,869 of NZ_JBXVVH010000028.1, read as the reverse complement.
ATGACAACTAAGACTAACTATTAATATTTATACAAACAAATACTATTAAAAATGAAACGATTAAAAAAGTTATTAATTGCAGCAGCATTGTTTATTGGAGCAACTACTCTTACAAACGCACAGGATAAAATTGCACATATCAATACTACTGAATTAATTCAATCCATGCCAGAGATGAAAGCAGCTCAACTTGAAATGGAGAAATTAGGAAAAACATACGAAACAGATATTCAAGCATCTGCAAAGGAGCTTCAAGATAAAATGAAACTTTACGATTCTCAAGCAGCTTCACAAACTGATGAAGAAAACAGAAAACGTGTTGCAGAAGTACAAGGTATGGAGCAAAGTATCCGTCAATACCAAGCACAAGCACAACAAGATTTACAAAAGAAAGAATTAGAATTATTAAAGCCTATTACAGAAAAAGCTAAAGCAGCAATATTAAAAGTTGCTAAAGCGCAAGGATTTCAATACGTATTGGACTCTACTCAAGGTGGAGGCGTAATTATGGCAGAAGGTAAAAATTTACTTGAAGACGTAAAAAAAGAATTAGGTTTCTTCTAATAGACAAATTTAAAAGCCGCCTTCATCAAGGCGGCTTTTTTTATTTATAGCATCGCTTAATAATTATGAATAAAAATCCTATCGGTATATTTGACTCTGGTGTTGGAGGTACTTCAATATGGAAAGAAATTCACAAACTTCTACCAAATGAAGACACCATATATCTAGCCGATAGTAAAAATGCACCTTATGGTCCCAAAGGCGAAGATAAAATTATTAGCCTTAGCATTAAAAACACAAAACTACTTTTAAAAAAAGATTGTAAGCTTATAGTTATAGCCTGTAATACAGCCACAACTAATGCTATTAAAATATTACGGAAACAATACCCTAACATTCCGTTTATAGGTATTGAACCTGCCATAAAACCTGCTGCTTTACAAACTCAAACAGGAACAATAGGTATTTTAGCAACGAAAGGGACACTTTCTAGTCATTTATTTCATAAAACCACAGATTTATATTCCAATGGCATTACAATTATTGAGCGTGTTGGAGAAGGGATCGTTCCATTAATTGAGATTGGTAAAATAGATAGTGCGGAAATGAATACCCTGCTAGAACGCTATATTCAACCCATGCTTGATGCTAATATCGATTATCTCGTTTTAGGGTGTACACACTACCCCTATCTTACCCCACAACTTTTAAAATTATTACCTAAACATATAAAGATTGTCGATTCTGGTGAAGCTGTGGCCAGACAAACCAAACTTATATTAGCACAACACGCATTACTAAACATTAAAAATTCGTGTCCGCAACATCATTTTTTTAGTAATTCAGATAATTTAAATGTTATAAAATCCTTATTAGGTAACAGTGCTCATGTTAATCACTTAGACTTTTAAAATCCTTTTATCCTAATAACCAGACTCATTCTAGGATTGTTTTTATAAAAAAAAACTTCAAGTAAGTTTTTATAGACTATTGCTACTAAAGATGTATGAGTAAACTTCTATTTATATATAATGCAAATTCAGGATTAGGCAATATGGTTATGGATATTGCACACAAATTATTCAACCCAGAAACCTATGCCTGTAACCTTTGTGCAATTACTTTTGATACTTTTTCAGAAAATAAAACCTGGGAAAAATTTAGAAAAAACAGTAATATTGATATGGAGTTTTCGCATATCGATGAATTTGAAGTAAAATACCCAAACGTAACACTAGAATATCCTATTATTCTTAAGCTAAACAATAATAAATTAAACACTTTCCTCAATTCTAAAGCTATCAATAAACTAAAAACTGTAGATGATTTAATTACAGTAATTAAAACGAAACACTAGATTCATCAACGATTTGACACTATCTCATTTCTTTGTGATGATTAATGTTCTTCCTTTTAAAAATCGTAATAGAAGTACTATTAATCGTTACAATCTTTTTCAACTTCAATTAATAAACTCTCTCACCTATACCAACTAGAGTATTCCACATAATTTTCTGCGATTCTATTAATTTCTCCATTAATTAAAGTCTTACTGATATCTTTCACTTTTTTTGCAGGAACTCCAGCATAAATACTTCCTGATTCAACGATTGTATTTTGAGTAACAACTGCACCAGCTGCTATTATACTGTTTCTTTCTACAACACAGTTATCCATAACAATACTCCCCATACCAATTAATACATTGTCTTCTATTGTGCATCCATGGACTATTGCATTATGCCCAATTGATACATTATTTCCAATTAATGTAGGGTGTTTCTTGTAAGTACAATGCACTACAGCTCCATCTTGTACGTTTACTTTGTTTCCGAGCTTTATATAATGTACATCACCTCGTAATACGGCATTAAACCAAACACTACAATCTTCACCCATTTGTACATCTCCCACAATAGTAGCATTCTCTGCAACATAACACCCTTTAGGTATTTTTGGTGATTTCCCTTTTACAGATTTTATTATTGACATATTTCTTTTTATTATTTATTAATAGATATACTATACAAAAGTTATTATTTAAAGTAAGCCAATAACCCTGCTTTTTTATTAGCAGAAACCATAACTTCTTGTCCGTTACTAAGAACAACGTGTCCACCTTTACCTTTTACATATTTCACTACTTCGTTTACATTTACTAAATAACTTTTATGGACACGAGCAAAACCAGAATCATCCAATGCTACTTCAAAATATTTAAGTGTTTTACTTACAACCTTTTTTTTATTCGTATTCAAATAAAGTTCTGTATAATTATCATCTGCTTTACAAAACAAAATATCTGCTGTATTTAAAACTTCAAAACCATCTTGCTGAGGAACTGTAATTTTTCCTTTTATATTTTTACGCGTCTTAGGCACCAAAACCTGCTCTTGCAAAGCATCTTCTTTTGCTTTTATTTCGGCCACATAATTTACTCCTTTAATCAAATCATCTATAGAAATAGGTTTCATTAAATAATAAGAAGCATGAGCGTTTAAAGCTTCTATTGCATAATGATCGTAAGCAGTAACAAATATAATTTCAAACGTTCGATTATCTACTTTTTCTAATAAGTCGAAAGCATTACCATAGGGCATTTCTACATCTAAGAAAACAAGATCCAATGTTTCTTTTTTAATAAGTTCCAAGGCATCATTTACATTTGAAGCCTCACCTAGAACTTCAATATTTGGGCAATACTTCTTTAAATAATTTTTAAGTATTGCTCTACTTGTCTCTTCATCTTCTACTATTATAGATTTTAATCTCATTTAGTTATTAGATTTCTTTATTACTACATTAAAGGCTCTCCCTTTATCTAAAGAGCACAAGTCGTGTTTTGCATTACAAACAAAATACAGGATTTTCGTATTTTATATTACTCACTTTCTTAAACAAATATAAGTCTAGAGGTTTTATTATTTAATCTTTCCTTATACTTACTATAACTTTTGTTCCAACATCTTCTTTATCGGGCTCAAAATCATCAATAGAAATCGCTATTTTATCTTGGTGCATACCATTAAGTATAGAAACTCGTCTCTTAATATTACTCATCCCTTTTGAGTTTTGTTTTTGCTGATTTTCAGTTTTTAATGCCTTTGACTGCTTGCGTCCCACACCATTATCTGAAATAACTATTCTTACTTCTTTTTCAGATTTTTCAAATATTGAAACACTTAACTCGCCTTTCCCTTTTTTATAACGTAAACCGTGCCAAACAGCGTTTTCTATGTATGGTTGCAGTAGCATTGGAGGGATTTGGAAAGCAGAAACATCAATGCAATCATCTACAGTTATTGAATAATCAAATTTATCTTTAAATCTAAAATGTTCCAATTTTGTATATAGCGCTATTAATTCTATTTCTTTTGTTAAAGGAATAAAATCTTTTTCACTATTTTCTAATACAGCTCTCATTAATTTTGAAAAATCTGAAAGGTATTTATTTGCATTCCGTTCATCATTCGTGGCAATAAAACTATTTACAGAGTTTAAAGCATTAAAAATAAAATGAGGGTTCATCTGACTCCTTAATGATTTTAAAGCCAATAAATTATTAGCTAGTTTTTGCTGTTTTATAAATTTAAACATCAAGTACGCAATAAAGAGCAACAAAAATAAACCGCCTATTAACGAATAAATAATTATCCTTTGTGTTTTACCTTTTTGCGCAGATATATCATATTGGTTTCGTGCCAATTCTCTGGTCATCTCTAAATAAGTAACTTGATTTTGCTTTTCAGCTAACCGCTTATGGAATCGTGTTGCTTGATAAATTTCTTGTTCTTTTCTTATATAAGACGCTTCTACTGCTTTGGTATAGGCTTCATAAGCTTCAAGGGCTTTCACATAATTACCAGCATCTCTATAAACTTCTGAAATTTTACGCCTCGCATTTCTTTCAACTAATAAATCTTCACGTTTATCTGCTTCTACTATACTCTTTTGCAAATAAGGTATAGCTTCATTATATTCTTTTTTCTGATAATAAGCACTCCCTATTTTATAATTCTGCTTTTGTACGGTAAGCGGACTTTCACTATTAGTTATTTCATCTACTGTAATTTCCTCTATAGCTTCAATAGACTCTTTTCTAAGTCTAATTTCTTTGTCAAAATCCTGATTTGAATTATTAAAATCTGCGACCTTTAACTTTTCTTCTATTGCCCTTATTTTACTCTGCTCAACTGCAAGATTCAATGAATTATCATAATACAATTCCGCTTCATTTACCTCTCCACTTTTATGATAAGCCTCTGCTATTTTAGAATTTAAATTAGTCACTTTTAAGGAATCTAAATGTTTTTCTGCTATTTCTAGACCTGTTTTGTAAGAAACTATAGCCTTATTAAATTCTCGCGTTTGTAAATAAACATTCCCTAATCCTTCATATAATTCAACTAACTGATCGTTAGAAAGCTTATCTTTATTTAAATTATTATAAAGTGTTAAACTTTCCTGATAATTTTTATTTTGACTAAAAGCATTGGCTAGTTTTAATTTTACATTATCTGTTATTAGACTGTTTAAACTAATTCTATAATTTGTAACAGCTAAATCATATTGTTCCCAATACATAAATACATCTGCTAAAACCTCATAGGCTTTGGCATTTTGCGCTACAGAAGTACTCTTAGAGATACTTTCTGTAATATACCGAATACTCTTCTCTGCAGATATTTTCTTGTGACTCTTTGCCGAATCTATTAAACTACTAAACGAATTATTCCTCTTATCTTTAGAAGCATATACTTCTAGTCGTTCTTTTCTCGGTTGCACATCTACCGTTATTTGTTCCCTACTTTTAATGGTGTAATAAATAGTCTCAAAATCTTTATGGCTTATCCTTAACTCATCCCCTTCTCTTACTTTTATTTTAAACTCTCCAGCCATGTTGGAAAACGTATAAGCACTTCCATTAACCTCTATATTAACATCTGCAATGGGCTTGTATGTAATAGATTCTCTTACAAAACCTCTTACATTAAAAGCTGGTTTCTTATTTTTTATCTGAGACTCTAAATTATTCTGCGCTGTGACTTGCAAAGGGAGGAAAAAAAGAAAACATAATATTATGTATACTGTTTTGTTTTTCATTTCTTATTAATTACCTGAGGTTAAACTTACATACTTTAACTGGTAAAATAAAATAGCGTTTTATAAAAATGTTATTTATTTTCAGCTAAAAATGTGCCTTCACGCATTTAACAATACTATTTACGCATTGATATATAGGTTTTACTCGTTATGCTTTTTATATAAAAACATTTTTAAAGAACACGTGTATTATAATATAATCCTCAGAAAAATTTAACAAATAAAACCTCAGAGCAAATAATTTACTCTGAGGTTTTAATGTTTCTATCTTTTATTTTATATAAGGTTAGAATATACTTTTCAAGGTTTAATATAACCCTTAGATTGTTATTTATTCTATTACCTAGAATACAACGTTTTTAGGTGAGATAAATCCCTTCTAATTCTTCTTTTTTTTAGATTTCAATAACGCACTTATTTTTGTTCTATTAAAACGCATGGCATATTCCATTGTTCTTTGATTTATTTCATCACTACAATGTTCTTTAGCGATTAACATTTTAGCTATATCATCTTCAGCAGTAACAATAGCTCCCATTAATGCGGTATTTCCCCTTTTATCTTTTAAACAAAGGTTAGCGCCTTTAGATACTAAAAACGCAACAGCCTCCTTTTGTCCATTATATGCAGCTATCATTAATCCTGTATAACCATTTTCACCTTGGTAATTAACATCTACACCAGATTCTATAAATTTTTCCAATAGAGGGATATCTGAAGTTCTAGCACCGTAGAAAAAAGATTTTTCTAATTCTTGTTGATCTGTTAATTTATTTTGAGCCGTTATATTTTGAATTCCTAACAAGGTTATGAAAAGAATTATTTTACTTAAATTTTTATATCTATTTTCCATTTAACCTTTAACTATTATTTAGTGTACATTTTTTTCGACAACCCTAAACCTTTACCTACTCGCGTTCCATAATCTTTATCGGCTTTATATAAAAAACGCACCATTCTAGCTTGAATTTTCTCATCTTTAACTTTCGTTAAAGCGCCAACCCAATTGTTTATAAGATTCTCCTTTTCTTGTTTTGAATACCCTCTGTATAATATCCCTGCTTGGTAAAAATCTCTTGGCCTTTGAATTTCTTCTCTTACCATATAACCTTCTATTAATCGTTTATCTTCAGGCTTAAATGTCGATGTTAATTTACTCTTATGACTTGGGAAATAATTTACATCACCTGTTCGTTCTTCGAAATTCATAGCACCATCAATATGATAGTTATTTACAGTTGTTAAAGGTCTATTTGCTGGCAATAATTGGTGGTTTTTACCTAACCGATACATTTGTGCATCTGCATAAGAAAAATTTCTTCCTTGCAACATTTTATCGGGTGAAAAACCTATTCCAGGAACAACTCTAGAGGGTGCAAAAGCAGCACTTTCTGTATATTGAAAAAAGTTTGGTGGAATACGATCTAACACTAAAGTACCAACTTTAAATTCTTCGACATCAAACCATTGTTTTGTATCATCAAAAATATTAAAGTCGAATTTATTAATATCCTTATTCGGAATTATTTTGACCATTAAATCCCATTTAGGGAAATCTCCTTTGGCTATATTATCATATAAGTCTCTTGTCATATGATTAAAATCTTTTCCTTGAATCGCTGTCACTTCTTCTGCCGAAAGATTTTTTATCCCTTGTAGAGATTTAAAATGGAATTTCACCCAGTATATATCGCCTTTATCGTTTATAAACTTAAACGTATTTACTCCAAACCCATCCATTTCTCTATATGACTTAGGAGTTCCATTATCTGAATACAACCATGTTAATGTTTGTGTGGCCTCTGGAGTTAATGAAAAATAATCGAAAATACGATTTTCATCTTGTAGATTTGTTATTGGTGATGGTTTATTCGCATGCGTAAAATCTGGAAATTTAATAGCATCTCGAATAAAAAATGTAGGGATATGATTTCCTACTAAATCCCAGTTTCCTTCTTCGGTATAAAACTTTACAGAGAACCCTCTGGGGTCTCTTGCTGTTTCTGGAGATCCTTTGGAGTGAATAACACTAGAGAAACGAACTAAAACAGGAGTTTTCTTATTAACTTCGGAAAAAATATTTGCTTTGGTAATAGCACTTATATTTTTCGTTGTAATAAAATATCCTTGAGCTCCTGTTCCTCTTGGGTGCATTACTCTTTCTGGAATTCGCTCTCTACTAAAGTGTTGTAGCTTTTCTATTAAATGGACATCTTCTAATAATACTGGACCTGTTTTCCCTATTGTCAAGGATTCCTTATCTCCATTTAAAGGAGCGCCTCCACTAGAGGTTATTTCATAATTTGTTTGTTCTTGCGCAGAAGACAATATCGAAATTGCCATAAATGTGCTTAATAAAATTGTTTTTTTCATTTTAATGGTAGAAATTAATCTCGTAACCTTATTCGGAATAATAACTAAGGGGCGGAGGGTTTTTTATTAGTAACAAATAAAATCAATGTTTACTACCCTAACAATAAAATCAAATATCTATAAAAAATAACACTATAATCAAAATTTATAGAAAACAAATGTTTTGATTATTAAAAACAATAATTTAATTTTCTTAATAAGGTATTTCTAGATGAGCTTCTCATTATCTAAAACTTAAATAATATCATGCCATCGATTTCATTTCTATAAGAAACATACGCCTTAATCAGAGAGCTCTTTAGTCTTTAAAAGGCTTGCTTATAGCTATACTATAAATCAAGTTTTAAAAAGACTTTATATCCTTAAAAAAACAAAAGCGCCTCGATTCCTAGATCGAGGCGCTTTTGTTTTTCTATGTTTAGATTTTTAGTTAACTGCTGGACAGTTACAACTATAATGTTCTTTTCTACAACCAAAATTATAACCGAGTGTTATTTGATGAAAACCACCGTTATTAAACACTACAGAGTTAGATTGATAACTATATGTATAAGCAAACATAAAATTATTTGTACTAACACCTAAAATAGGTGTGATATATTGTAGTTTTTGGCTACTTACACCAGAGCCATCTATAAATTCTGCGCCATCCAAACTTCTCCTATAAGATAATCCTCCCCATAACTTACCAAAATCAGTTTCCTTATATGCTTTGGCATTTATATCAAAAAAAGCTTCTTCGGTAGCATCTCTATATACAAACATAGCAGAAGGTTCAAAACTCCACTCGCTATCATACCTACTAAATGTATTACCTACAGAAACAATATATGTCCTCAAATTATCGAAACTTAAGCCTTGCTCGTTAAAATTAACACCTTCATTTTTTAATAAGTTCTTTATCGTAGCATGTGCATAGAAATCGTATAAATGATAAGAAAAACCAAAGTCTACATTAAAATTAGTTGCCGATTGCTCTATACCCGATATTATGGGATCAAAACCTCCTTCTAAGAATGTAGTCTCATCTAATTTATATTGAATTGCTCCTGCACTTAAACCAAAGGATAACATATTTAAATCGACTTCACTTCTTGAAAATAAAATATGATGAGCATACGTTAAATAAGCCCCAGTTTGTGAGTGGAAACCATTTTTATCAGAATACAAAATTCCCCCTACACCAGATTGTGATTCTCCAATTCTACCATTTATACTCGCAGTTAATAACTTTGGGGCTTCATCGTCTCCAAACCATTGTTGACGACCAGTAATTCTCACTTTTGAACAATTGGCAACTCCTGCCATAGAAGGGTGAATTAAATAATAGTTATCCGTTAGATAATCCGAATAGATTGGAAGACCTTCTTGCGCTTTAGCAAATTGAGTGTAAAATAGTACAGATACTGCTAATATAAGTAACCTTTGTATTCTCATAAATTTTCTTTTTCAAGGTAAATATTCGTTTCTAGATTTATATTTAAATCTTTCTTAATTATTTTTTTATCATAAAAATCATACGCAAAGTCAAACCATATTAACTTCTTTCCTAATCGATTATATAGACAAAAATTAAAGCTCCCAATATAGAAAGGTTTTAGCACATATACTAAACTTTTCTACAAATAGAAACGTTTATTAAAGCCCAAATATATAATATCTGAACTTTTCTTTTAGTATTTTTGCAAAAAAAAGAATAGATAATGAATCCGTTTAAAATCTCTATCCAGGAAACTTCTAATAATTCTATTATTAAATTCGAATTAAACCAATTTATAACTCAACATCAAAGTTTTGAATTCAATAATATAGACGAAGCAAAAGTTTCTCCTTTAGCTCAACAATTGTTTTACTTACCATTCGTAAAAAAAATATACATCTCTAGTAATTTCGTTGCTATAGAGCGTTTTAACATTGTAGAATGGCCTGAAGTTCAAACTGATGTCGCTGAACAAATTGAATCTTATTTAAACAATGGAGGCCAGGTTATAACAGAAGACCTTGCTTCAAAAAAAACACCGGTAACTGTTTATGCTGAAAGCACTCCGAACCCATCTGTTTTAAAATTTGTTGCTAATAAAAAATTGGTAATGGCCTCTTACGAATTTACATCCATTGATTCTGCTCAAACCTCACCATTAGCAACAGAATTATTCCACTTCCCTTTTGTAAAAAGTGTTTTTTTAGATAAAAATTTTGTTTCTATTACTAAATATGATATAGCAGATTGGAGCGAAATAACGAATGAACTTAGAGAGTTTATTAGAGGTTTTGTTGAAAATGGAAAAGAAATAGTATCTCCAAATACTCCTGAAGCCATAGAAAAAAACACTAAAAAAAGTACTACTCCTTTTGAAACGCTTGATGAGATTTCAAAAGAAATAATAAACATTTTAGAAGAATATGTTAAACCTGCTGTAACTAGTGATGGCGGAAATATTCAATTTGAATCCTATGACCCTAATACCAAAACAGTAAAAGTTATTTTACAAGGCGCCTGTAGTGGTTGCCCTTCTTCTACATTTACTTTAAAAAATGGTATTGAAAACATGCTTAAGGAAATGCTTAAAGACAAAGTAAATACAGTTGAAGCTATAAACGGGTAATCCTTACCCTCTAAAGTATAGACTATCTCTTATTTAAAGACGAGACATATTTACATAAAAAAACCAGAACATTAAATGTTCTGGTTTTTTTATGTAAACTTTTCAGTTTTTACAATGCCATCGTTATCGTTTTAAAGCAAAATGTGCTTTAAACATTTTCTTATCATTGGTACTAGGCTCTCTGTAATCTATAGAGAACCAATACGTACTATTAGGCATTGGGCTACCATTATAGGTACCATCCCATCCATCGCCTGTAGGACTAAGCTGTTTTAAGAGCTTC
>NZ_JBXVVH010000027.1:0-34348 GCF_057219185.1 Lacinutrix sp. YIN62 | reverse complement strand
GACTTATACTAAACCAATTTTTAGCTATATTTGAAAACAGGATTAGGATATAAATAACCTAACCCTGAAATTTTGAACTTACACACTTTTTAGGATAGTGTCATAGCTTGCAATTAGTCCTATTCTTTAATATGTTTTTATTAAAAGATTTTTAATAATATTTTTTGTGACATAATTAACGAGTTTATTAGTGTTTTTAATCCATTTTTAAAACATCTTCGCCGTCTTTTCTAAAAACTGAACCAGTTCTACGGTATTTCATTTTTGAGCCATCAACGCATAAAATATAAACCGCATTACCTAACTGTTCGGAAAGTTGTAAAAGGATAATTTTATTTTCATCTATTTCTAAATCAATAGAAATGTGCTTTTTTAAATCATCTACACGAGTACCCATTTTTTTCCATGTACCACTTTTATTCCATTTAGGTTCTTTAAAATTACTATCTACAGAACAGGTGTTTTTAGATTCTGTTTTTGTAACATACTCCCAAGTTTTATCATCGTTTAGAATTACTTTTTTACCATCTTCAGTAGTGGCTGTTTTTTGAGAGTAAGCTATTGAAGCTGTTAGTAGTAAAATTGCAAATAATGTTTTCTTCATAATTTAAGTATTTTATGATTATTTTTTATTGTTCGAGTCAGAAGTTGAAATTACTATCCACCAGATAATGCCTCCAACAATAAGACTTCCAATAGTTCCTAAAAAACCGCTACTATCAGAAGCATTTATATATGCATCACTATGTGCTCCGCTTCTTTGAAAAAGAAAATGAGACATAAATTTAATGAATAAACTGAATTTTATAAGCATAATTTATTGTTTGTTATAGTTGCCTTTAACTTTATATTTTATTAGAGTGCCTTGATAGAGGTATTCTTGGTCATTGGTCAGAGTCAGCAATACATCATTAACAGTAAATTCGAATACTCCTAAATCATTAAGAGTACTAGATAAGAATAAACGTAATGTGCTATCTGGTAGAATAATCCAACCAAAATTTATTGTTTTAACACTACTGTTAGGTGTAATTATAGAGCCAGTTCCATCACTATCAAAACTTGTAATACTAGCTGTACTATTTGAAGAGTTTAGAGGGTTGTCTAGTAGAATTTGTTCTGCTTCGACATAGCTTAAACTGCCATGACTTGTAATATCTATAATTTCAGCATTATAATAAATCCAAGCATTTTGAGTAAGTGAATTAGATAAATCTACAGAAGTTTGTTCGTCATTAGAATCAGAAGAAGAACAAGAGTTTAATAATAAGACTAAATAAGAAAACAAGAAAATATTTTTCATAAACGGGTATTTAAATTATTTTCAAATATAAATAATAATGCCGAGAATACAACCCCTTGATTACAATCCCTAACATGCAATGGTTTATTATCAAATTTGTTCTATGCCAAGAACTAGAAAAAAACCAGTTCCAGAAGAAATAATAAAATTTGGGAAGCGTATAAAAGAATTAAGATTAGAAAGGAAACTTTCTCAAATGGATGTTGGTGCAGCTTTAAATATTGATAGGGAAAATATAAGAAAATATGAAAAGGGACTTCAAGAGCCAAAGTTATCAACTGTTATTAAATTCGCTAAAATTTTTGAGATAAGTTTTGACGAATTATTGGGTTAAAATATTCTAGTTTAGAACTATTTTAGAATAGTCTAAAAATAAGTGATAAACAGAAAATGTTTTTTTGTCTATTTTATTATGACTTGAAAAATAAGAACCTTTAAAGCCTACTTTTATTTCAAATGGTTCTAGTTGCTTATTCGTTTCTATATCTGAATTAGATAAAAGATTTTTGTTGACCAATTCTTTGACCGTGTTATGAGTCCAATTACTATTTTCTATAAATCCAAGTTGCCCTTCAAAAGGTAATCTTAACCTTGAATAACTTCTTTTAGTTGCTTTTTTTGTGTCATTCACATAACTTGAAACTGATTTGACTAACCTTTTACATTCTATTGAAAAATAAGGTTTAGTTTTTTGTCCCCAAGAGTTTTTTAAAGCGTAATCTACGATATGAATATCAATAGGGTCATTGTGTAATTCTTTGTCTAAATAGCTTCTGTATTCCTCTGTAACTTCTTTATTGACAGTAAAATTATTAGATCCTTTTTCTATGGAACTCAACTCATATTCGAGATAATCATCTACTAAACGATTTCTTAAATAATCTTCTTCTTTTATACTACCTCTATCATTGTAATTATAAACAATTCCGTCAGATATTATTTTTTCATAACTATTAATAATACAAGTCATAATTTTATTAACTCTTAATTGAGTTAATGATAACCGCTTTCTGTTCTGTATAAAATTAGATGCGTTTATTTTCATTAAGCATTTTGGTTTAATTCATTTAATTCAGCTTCTTGAATTGCTTCTTTAAACTCTGCGATATCATACCAAGCTATTGCCTTATGCCAACACTTATATTCATTCGGCTTTATTATATAAAATGAATTTTCTTCAAATCCTTTTATGTCTTTTTGAATGAATAAGTTTTTTGTTGGGTCTGAAGTATTCGTAATTTGTGAAATACTCAAATTATTTGCTAATCGTTTTAAGACCTCCTGTTCACTTTTCTTGTTTTTAGGATATATAATACTGTTTTTAGGTTTTTTATTTAATAAAACAAAGTTTAAAGCGATAAAATGGTCTAAAGGATAAATTTCAACTTGTAGATATTCATCATTATAAATTTCTTTAAACTCTTTAATGTAAACACTCGCATATTCTTTTAGTACAAAATCTCTATTTCTATAATGTGTTTTATCAGTATATGTGAAATCAGAAACTAAATATTGTTTGCTTTCTTGGAATTGATAACGTGAAACATTTAAGGCATAATCAATAAGATTTTTTTCATAATCTTTAATCCCGTATAATTTATTTATAATATCATTAATCTTTACTAATATTAATTCTTTTTTTATCGGATTTCCAATATTAAAAGTATCGTAAAAATCTTGATATGGTTTAATGAACTCATTTATTAAAGATATTAATTGATTCTGTGTTTTTTGAGTAGGTTTTACAGTAGGAAATGATAGATATTCTTCTTTCCATCTGATTTGCGGTCTTGTAGATGTTCCCCACGAGCCTGAAGTCATAAAAATGAAATATTCATATAAAAATGAAATCATAAAAGAATAAATCTCTTTAATAAGCGGTGTTTTATTAGTGCTTGCAATAGAAAATATTCCAGAACGAATAACGTACTCTTTATTTGTTAATGATACTACGATTTCAGATTCATTTTTTGCCTGCTCTTTAACAAGGATTTGTTTCCCTTTATATAAGCCTTCTTCTCTTCCGCTTTTTATAAAAACATCGGTATTTGAAATAATATTTTCGCTATCATTAGAAACAGAATAGTATTTTTGTACTTCCTTGTTTTCAATAATGTTTTTATTTAAAATACTATTAAAAGGTTTATACTTTTCCTTTGTTCCTTTATGAAATCCTGCTCCACCAAATACACTTTTACCATCAATAAAATCTTCGATATTAGTGGTGCTTAATTTATTTATACGTTTTAATAAATTATAATCAAGAGTGTTACCATATAAAGCAATTTTAAACATCCAATCGTTTTCAATAAAATGCCTTTGTGAAATCTTCTTTTGATCATACTTTTCAATCACTAAAATTTTAAAGTGTTTTAAAAAATGATTCGATTTTACTGATTGATGATTAATAATGTTTTTTTGGTAATCATCGCCTTTGGATAAGTTAAAATAAACAATACTTGCAGGACTATCTTTTTTTTCAAAAATTAATCTTCTAACTGGGGATAAATCGAAAAATTTTTGAATACAAAAACTTTTTAAAAAGTCAGTTTTAAATTCTTTTGTTGTTGATGAAACATTATAAAAAAGAGTGCTAGTAACAATTAATGCAGATTTGGTTTCTGCATTCATAAAATCTTTAGTTCTTAATAGAAATGATTGTGCAATCTCTAACTTCCCTTTAATTTTTTTTGAATACGTCTTGGTTGTATTTACCCAATCTAAATGCTTTTTAGATTTGTCTTTTTTCCAGGGAGGGTTCCCTAGAATAAATTTTGGCTTATTCTCTTGAATTAATTCATTGAAGGCATGATTTGTGTCGAAAAAATCAGCTTTAAATAAATTCTCATTAAGTAGGTTTGGGAACTCATAGATATCTATATCTTTCGGGTTTTGATAGTCTAATAATGCAATATAAATAGAGAAACAAGCAACTTTTAAAGCTTCTTCATTTATGTCAATACCAAATAAGTTTCTTTTTGCAATATCTCTTATTCTTTCACTAAATTCTTCAGGAGATTGATTAGGGTTTATTTCTAATTCCTTGTCAATCATTTTTCTTAAACTCTGTACAAGAAAAATACCTGAACCAACTGCGACTTCAAATATTTTGCATTCTGAATTATTTTCCTCATCTAAATATTTGTCAACGGTATCATTTAAAACGTATTCTACTAAAAAAGGAGGTGTGTAAACTGCCGAATCTAGTTTCCTTGTTTCTTCATCTATTAAAGACTCATAGATTCCCGAAATAACTTCAACAGGAATAATAGAAAAATCAAAAATTTCAAAAAAGAATCCCTTAAATAAATTATTTTTATCTTCTAATTCTCCTTTGAAAATATCTGCTAAATCATTAGATTGTTTTTGGGTTAAAACTATGTCTAATTTTTTAAATAGGACACCGTTAAATTTAGTGTTCAATTTTTCAAATAGTAAATTTAATTGTGATGGTTGTTTTATTAATTTAATAAAACTTTTTCTTCTTGCATTTACATTGTGTAATTCTCCAGTTATAAAAGTTTCATCTATTTTAACTTTTCTGTCAATTAGGTATCTTATAAAAATAAGCCTTAATATTAAAGAGTTCGCATCTTCATCTTGTAAAGAATTTACATTAGTTAAATACTCTCTTACATCTTTTATATTTTGAAATAATTGTTCGTTAACCCTTTTGCGTTTTAGTTTCTTTGAACGATTCTCAAAATATTCGTCTTGTAACCATTTCCAAGTAAACCCACTTTGAAGTTCCCAAAAAGAAAACTTATTATTCCTTTCCTCTTCTGTTAGTTCTATTTCTTCTAAACGTTCCTCTTTTTTTAAGTAATTAAGAGCGTTGTATATTCTGATTTCATCTCCTTTAATAACAAAAATTACTGGAGAATTATCAAAAGACCAAACTTGTTTATGAATTTCTTTTTCTCTATTTCTATCTTTTTCACTAGTTAAGTCAAAGAATAAAATTAAAGGTTGCTTATTAAAAACGTAATAAGCATCAGGTTTGATAATTTCAATTTTCTTTTGAACCTCTGAAATAAATCCATCGAAAACCTTTCCGCTTTCTTTAAAGAAAACAGCATCTAATAAATTTAGTTGCTTTAAAAAGTTTTTTAATGGCGTAGTCATTGTGTTGGCAAATTTAATTTTAAATTAATGATAAGTAATAATTTTTGGCAATGTTTTTTATACAACCTTTAATTTTGCAACATCTTCTTTTTTCCATAGTTCTCTAACCATTTCTACATACTGTGAGTTAGAGATTTTAACATAATCAATAAGTTGTTTTTCAGATTTATGAGTTGTAATAGCCATTATTGCTTGATTAGGAATCTTGCCATAGTGATTAGTAACAAAAGACCTTCTGCAAATATGACTGCTTATTAATTCGTATTTTGGATATATTCCTCTTACATTTCTATTTATTTTTTTATCTTTTTTATCTCCGATTATTTTTTTAGTAATTCCAGCTTCTTTACAAATATCTTTTATTTTTTTGTTAAAGCGTACTTCGAGAGTGCTAGGGGATAAATTGAATTTTGGTAATAATCCTTTTCTTTTGTTTAAAACTTCTCTCACTTGAGGATGTATCGGAATAGTAACAGGTGCAGATGTTTTTTCAGTTGAACTAATTAATATATCATTGTTTTCTATTTTTAATCTTTCATATTGTTTAAAATCACTTATTCTTAAACCAGTCCACAAACCAACAATAAATAAATCTCTCATTTTATCTGTTTGTTTGTCTGTAATTTTTAAATCAAATATTTTTTGAATTTCTTGTTCGTTCAAATAGGGGTCTAATGGTTTGTTTCTTTTAAAAGTGAATTTTCTACTTTTATATTCTGGATTTACGTTATAACCTTCTACTTCAGCATCTCTGCAAAATGTCTTTATTTGACTAATAAATTTTTCAATAGTGCTATTGCCAAATATTTTATCAACTAAAAAGGAAACAAATTTTCCGTGAAATTTTAAGCTAATATCTGAATGTTTTAGTTTTGTTTTATAAAGGCTCTCAAACTCTCTTAATGTCTTTAGGGTAAGTTTGTATTTTGTAATTGTCCTTTTATTAGTTGCTTTTCCTGTGTTAATTACAATTCTTGTTTTTGATTCTTCAATCCATTTTTCTACAAACGGTGTAAAATACACTTCATAGTCAACTCCATTTTTTGCTCTCTTGTTGAATCTATCAACAACGTTTGATAGCCATTGATTTGAGATTATTTCTCCCTCTTTATAGCTACTATTGTATTCTGAAACTATTTGTGCTTTTAGTTGTTCGGTATATTTTATAATTTCAGCTTTATCAGGTATTTCTTCTGCAATAGTTTTGAAGCGTTGAGATTTATTGTTCCAGAATCTAGGGTTTATTAATAAACCTGTTTTGGTTGTATAATCAAAATCTTTACTGTGGTAAAACCTCGTGTAAAAATGAGATGGATTTTTCTTTCCTTTTGTTATGAATCTTACATTAGCCATAGTTCTTTTTTATAAAGCACTAATATACTATTTCTTCCCGAAATAATCCCGAATATGATAAAATATTTTAAATTTTCATGATTGTTAAAGAATGCTTGAATTTCATTAAATCCTTATTTAATAGTGTGTTTAAGGTGTTTTTGAAAACAAATGAAAATCAATGAAAACAACTATCGTAGTCCAGTTCCCGCTACTAAAAAAGATAAGGCTTCACAGAAATGTGAAGCCTTTTTAATTTTATAGGTACAACAAAATAAATAAGTTTTAAAAAGGTGCTGTTTTTTTAATTTGTTCTAAAAATGATTTTTTGTAAGTTCGACCTAATGGCAATTTTATATCATTTATTTTTATAAATTGGCTTGTATATCCTTGTATATAGTTTTTGTTGATTAGTATAGATTTATGAATTCGAATAAAAGTAGTTGGGTATAATTTATTAAATTCAGATAAGGACTTTCTAACAAAATGTTTATCACCTTCTACAGTTAAAAGGCTAATGTAAGATCCATCCGCTTCAATATGAGTTATTTTTGAAAGAGAAACTTGTTGTTGTATTCCTTTTTTAGTATAAGTAAAAGAGCTGGTATTATTAAAATTGTTTAAAGCAATTTCAACATTAGCATAAATAGTTTCGTTTACAAAAGGTTTTACAATATAACCAGCAGGCTGTGTGCTTTTTGCTTTTTGTACCGTTTTGTTGTCAGCATTAGCAGTAACATACATAAAGACAAAAGCATATTTTTTAGATAAGTGCTTTATTAAATCAATACCGTCTATGCTATTTGTAGCTCCTAAGTTGATATCCATTAACACTAAGTCATAAGAGGTGTTTTTAAAAAGTTGTTTTGCTTCTGTTGCATCCATAGCTACATCTACATATCTATAACCATATTCATTAAGGATAAAACGTAGATTTTCTGCAATAATTTGCTCATCTTCTACAATAAGTATTTTAGCGTTTTTCATAATGCTCTTAATCGTTTATTGGAATTATCAATTTTGTAACAAATAATCCCTGTTCATGAAAACGATTAGCGGTACCTCTTATTTGCTTTAATAATGATTTAACTAAAAACAATCCTAAAGATTTTTTTATATCATAGACATGCTCTTTTTCATTAAAGCCTAGTCCAGAATCAGAGATTATTAATTCCAGATGGTCGTTATTGAAATGAAGAGATAGTTTAATCTGATTTTCTTTTTTAGAGTTTAAACCATATTTAAAACTATTTGATAATAACTCATTTACAATAAGACCTAATGGAACAGCCTGAGTTAATGATAATTCTTTATTATCAATTGTTAAAGTATATGCCATTTTTTGTGTGCTATTAGAATAACTATTTTTTACATAAAAAAATAGCTCTTCTAAATAGCTTTTTACATTAACACGGGCTAAGTTATCCGACTGATATAACTTTTGGTGAATTAAAGACATAGAGTATACTCTAGATTTGCTTTGAGTGAGTACTTCTTTGTTTTTCGTATCTCTAATTGAAGCAACTTGCAAATCTAATAAGCTAATAATAATTTGTAAATTATTTTTAACGCGATGATGTACTTCTTTTAATAGAATTTCTTTTTCTTCAACAGAAGCTTCTAATTCTGCCGTTTGTTGTTTTACTAATAACTCTAATTCTTCTCTTGTTTGCTGTTCTAACCGTTCTTTTTCCACTTGTACTAAAGAATATTTATGGCCCAAGGCAAAGGATAATAACATAACCTCCATAAAAGTACCGATGTGCATAAAATGTTCAGTAAACGAATTATGGGGGAGTATGCCCACTGTTTTTAAAGCAAAAACAATCATTCCGAATAAATAAAATGTCCAAGCAATGGTAAAATAAATAGCTGTTTTTTTTCCTTTGATAAGACTATAAACAGCTGAAGAAAAAATAATCAGAGCTGTACCAATAATAGCTATAATGTTTATTTTTCTAGAGAGATAATCAAATTGTAATAACTCAATCACAATATTTAAGAGTAGTACGGTAACTCCTGTAAGTAGTAATAAATAAAAAAGACGGCTACTTTGTTTTATCTCTAAAAAACGAATAGCAAATAGCGAACAAAAAATACCAGTAATGGCCATTATGACTATGGGGAAGCGAAAAGAAAACTCAGGGTATTCTGGACTTAAGTAAGGAATTAGTATACCAAAAATATATCCTTGCGATAAAATAGCAGAGAAAAGGGCGGCTACATATAAGATATAATTAAAATCTTTAGTACTAAAATACAAGAAAAGGTTATAAATTCCCATAAGTAGTAAACCGCCAATAAGTAAGCCAGCAATTAAATATTCCGCTGTACGGTTTTTATAAAAAACGTCCTTTAATTTTATAGAAAGAGGAATGAGCATAGACCACCTGCTTTTTATTTTAAGGTACAGTTCAGGACTGGTTAATTTATTCTTAGGAATTATAAAGCTGGGGACATAATGATTTAATTTATTTTTTGACTGAGGTTGCATGATACCTAAAACCTCTTGACTTTTAAGTGTTCCAGTAGAGTAGAACAATGTTATTTCATCAAGAAAAGGACGGTTAATTTCTAACACTACATCTTCTTGTAACTGTGTATTATTTAATTCTATTTTAACCCATACAGTACTCTCTGTAATTCCTAAACTAAGAATATTGTTAGCAACAGGAATAAAATCTTGGATTTTTATTGAGTTTAAGTCATGATTTGAATCAACATCTTCAAAATAAGACATTTCGAATGTAGGTGTTTCTTGGGCAAAACATGAGTCTGTAAATAGTATTGTATTTAGTGTACTAAATAATAATACATAGATGAAAGGCTTATGCATTTAATAGCGTTTGGTTACTATCAAATATACAAAAGAGTTAGAAGCTTTTGTAGAAAATAATTTCAATTTTATTCTAGAAATAATTGTGATCTATCAATTTTAAAAAACGCTAAAATGAAATTGATTATGTTGTTCAGAACATAATTGTGTCGTTTGCGACATTTTTAGGTTTGAGTGTATTTTTTAAGTGTAATTTTAAGTACATGAAGGGGTTTAATTTCTCGATTTTATAGAAGTTTCTATAAAGAAATTAAACCAATAAAAAATAAATATACATAACATTATGCTATCCGATAAGTTAATACAAAACCCTTTAACAACAGTTACTGCTTCTAAAAAAGAAGTTTTAGAAATAATAGATTTCTTAGAACCTATAGCAGAAGAAAATGGAATTACGACTCCAATTCAAAAAGCTCATTTTTTTGGACAATTGGCTCATGAAAGTGCTTGGTTTAAATACACGAGTGAAAATTTAAACTATTCATCCCATGCATTAAAAGCCGTTTTTGGGAGATACTTTCCTACATACGAAATAGCAAAAGCATATGCTAGGCAACCAGAGAAAATTGCCAATAGAATATATGCTAATAGAATGGGAAATGGAGATGAAGCATCTGGAGACGGTTGGAAATATAAAGGAAAAGGATTGATACAACTCACAGGGAAAGAAAACTACGTTAGGTATGCTAAATATAGAGGTGTAGACTTTGTAAACAATCCAGAATGGGTAGCACAACCAAAGTGGGCGGTAGATTCTGCTGTTTGGTTTTGGAACAAGCTTAATTTAAATGAATATGCTGATCTAGATGATATAAAAACAATCACTAGAAAAATTAATGGAGGTTATCATGGGGTACTAGATCGTGAGCGATGTGTGAAGATTTTCAAAGAGATATTGGATGTAAATAACATTCCAATTAAAAAAATAGAACTCAAAAGGTATAAAACTCATCAGCCTAGAAGAGTTTATCAAAAGGCTTCTGCTATAGCTCCATTAGATTTGCAAGGTGAGTTTGTTGGTGGTAAAAAGAGCTATTCAGATTTTATACATCATTATGATTTCTGGTCTGAACCAGCCCTTAATCAAGGGAATACAGGCAGTTGTGTAGAATACTCTCATATAGGTGCGGTAAGTAAACTTTTGCATAATAGTTTAAGTAGTTATTCTATAATAGCAACAATAATCAAAATGAATGCATGGAAAGGTAGTAGCTCTAGTAAAATGGCAAAATTGTTAGCATCAAATAATGCTTTAATACCTACCACTTCTTATTTTGATTCTTTTGTAAAAAAAAACAATTATGAAGATGATTTATTTTATGGAAGACTAATTAAGAATAAAAAGACATTTCCTATTGAAGATGAAATGTATAATGATTATGCTGAGAAAATCAGTGATCGATTAGATGTATCTCATA
This sequence comes from Lacinutrix sp. YIN62, assembly GCF_057219185.1. Classification (NCBI taxonomy): domain Bacteria; kingdom Pseudomonadati; phylum Bacteroidota; class Flavobacteriia; order Flavobacteriales; family Flavobacteriaceae; genus Lacinutrix; species Lacinutrix sp. YIN62. Next base: position 23,334 of record NZ_JBXVVH010000027.1, on the reverse strand, counting down.
TTGTTTATGATAATACAGATACCGATGCTGAAAAAATAATTACTGATCTTAAATCAATAATAGACCAAAAAGGTGTGGCTGTTATTAGTATCGACTATGATACAATTAGTGTCCCTCATGGTTGCGAAAGTGATATCTGGTTTAAACATGAGGTTAAAAACAATTATTGGTGTATTCCAGATAGTAAGTACGATTATTATATTGATTTTTTTAAGACAGCAGATAAAGGCTGGCATGATGTTCTCTTTTTTGGGTATTCGGAAGACGGAAACGGAAACGGTGCATTTGCTATCAAAAATTCATGGGGCAGTGAATCTGGAGAAAATGGAAATTACTATATGAGTTTTAAATTTTTAAAGCTACTTACTCGCTATAGAAAAGGAAAGGTAGATGCTACAAATTTACGCCCAAAAATAAACAGAATACTTTCTGAAAATGAGATAGCATATAATGACTACATCACCTATGTTAGTAAAATAGAGAAAGGATCTATAACCGTTAGACAAACTGGAAGTAGTAGGTATTGGTGGGATGATAATTTCATAAACAAAGATGATAATATAGCTATAGGTACGGGGATTTGGAGTCAAGTACCAAAACTAATGGACGGTAATGAACATCATATTACGGTACGTGTTTCATCAGGAAAAAAAGGAACAGGAGAACTTTTAGAAGAGTGTTCTTTTGTACTACGTTTTGATAATGATAGATTAAATATTTCCAATCAAAAAGGAGATAATGAGGTCCGACTGGTTATGAGAGGGCATTCAAATGAATAAAATTAATTTTTAAAAATAAACTTGCACTAAGAGCTTCTTTTAGTTCATCTTAAGATACCACGGTTTAATCACTGGCTCTTCTTTGTTCATTCAATGTTTCAATAGTTTTTAAAAAATGGATAAAGCTCTTATTAAATCATTACATAGATGCTTTTACAGGAAGTGGCTATTCAAGTATGTTAAAGATGGTTTCAAGAAAGTAAAAACAATATACAATGAAAAACAACTTAATTATACCTATTCATATAGATGCTCTTTATGTTTCTGAAAAAACTGAGATACAGAAACCAATTGCTGATTATTCTAACTTACCCTATAAAAAAGGGAGGAATTGGGTAAATAGACAAAATCCCTATCTCACTGAAAATGTGTTCAATTCTCCTTTTTCAGGAATGGATACAATACCTCTTGAGAAAGGAATTCACCTTCACTGGACCATGCCTTTTGCTTTAACGAATGGGGAAATTAAAAAAGGAGAATCACAGATCACCTACCCCATTGTACCTAATAGATGGTTGATTCGTAAAAAAAAGAAAAATACTATAGTTAATGAGTGGATTATTGAGAGCGATTTTATTTCTGGTGAGACAAATTCTAAAAAGAAGCATTCTCATAGCTGTATACACACACCTGAGAGAGAACAACCCTTTGCTTATTTAGGAAGATGCCTTACTTATGATAAATGGAAAAAGAAGGAGAACCATGATGATAGTAAATATGTTCCTGAACTTTCTATTATGGGGGCAGGTTCTCAATTTCCTTATACAGATACAGCTAAATTAACTTTTTCAAGTTACTACCCAAGTTGCCAAGGAGTATTTGGTTTTTATGATGCCGAAGGAACAACAGATATAAATGTTAGCTATGAAATTTTAGGTTGGTACAAGGATGAATCTCAAGACTTTATTAAGAATTTCAAAAAAGAAGGCGAACTTCTTGCTGAGTTTAAAAAACGATTAGAAGAGTATGAATTAACTTATGATGGTGATGTAATACCCGAAAAAATGTATTGCTATGCTTCTTTAACATTTGATAATAAACAGCATAAATCTCCAATAGATACACCTTCTATAGTAATAGGCAATGATGGTGCAGAAGCCTTATCGGCCTATTTAGCTAATGAGATTTCTAAGAATTCAGAATTATCAAAAAATGAAATTGAAGAGCAGCTGGAGGTATTAGAGTTTTTAGATGAACTAGATGGTGATTTAAATTTAGATATAAAATTTCGAGAAGCAAGACATACCAAAGGATTTGTAGCGAGTCATCCTAGTACTGTTTGGACTTTGATAGAAAATGAAAATAAAGAGCAAAAATCAATTAAGCAGTCTGAGTTATCACGTTTGTTAAATGAGTTAAACCGAGCGGAAGAAAACTATACTCGTTCAATTCATCAAAAAAATAGCTTAGAGCAGGATTTATATTCTTTGTGGTATCGATTTTATTTTCTTCAAATGAAAGAAAACCTTGGAGCAGATGAAAACGGGAAAGATGCTTGGGAAAATCGTGATCAAATAAAAGGAATCATTAAGAAGGTAAAGCAAAGTTTATCCACAAACATTCATGATATAAGTGAAAGTAACAGTATTATTAATGACTATACAGTAAAAATAAATAGAATGATTGGAAGTTCTTTTTCTTTAAAAAAGAAACCGAGTTCTAAATATTATCGAGCAAAGGATCCATCAATACTACTGGCAGGAGATGCTTTAAAATCACAAAGAGATTCCAATATCTCTTTTGATAAAGAAAGTGGTAGTATGAGGTGTTTTTTATTACCAGATAATGGAAATCCTATTGCTGTTTTAGAGAATATTAAATCTGATGAAGACATAAAAATAGAATGTTATGGAAATAGAAATGGTCAATCTTGGCACCCTCTACTATTACTGTGGAAAATAAACTTACATAGCCATCTCCCTCTTAGTACCCCTGAGGATATCAAAGAGAAAATAGCCTATCTATTAAAAAAGTTATTGATTCCAGTCTATAACCAAAGAAATGAAAAGAATCCTATTAGTGAATCTCAATTAGACAAGAAACTATACGATTTAAGAGCATGGTTTGGTGAAAATAAAGAGGCTTTTATTTCTTATAACTACAAGCAAATAAAGATATTGTTGAGTGCTTATTCTAATGAAAAACGAAACAATAATGATCCAATATTAAGTAAAATACTGAATGCTCTGTATAGTACTAGAACCCTTCAAGGGAATTATACTTTAAAAGAGAATGCCAGCGATTTTTCTAAAGTACTAGGTTTAGAGAAAAAAGACCCTCAACAATATTCAGGGTATAGTATTTTCTCTGGACATGCAGAAAAAATTCTTATTTCAAGATTATTTGAATATTTAAATAAAGAAGTCTTAGCTGGCCGTGAAGACTGTCATAAAAGTGAAAATACTCCCGAAACGTATTTAAAGAATAATATTGATAAGCTAATAAGAGAGTATAAAGATGAAATAGTTTGTGTTTATTTACAAGCATACAAAAAAGTAAACGAGCATAGTTTTTTATCACAAAACTTAACAGGATTCTACGATAGTCTTCTACAATCAAAACAAAACATTACGATAGATGTAGCTGCTCCAAATTCACATGAAAGTAATCCAAAAGACTTAAATATTAAGTACACTCTATTAGAACCACAATTAAATGATGACTTCAATCCTATAATAAAAGGAGAAATGTTACTGGAAGAATTGAAAATAGTAGATTCTTTTGGTCAAATTCATAACTTGAACCCCCAGGGTAAAACAACAAACCTCTCTTTTATAACAAGTGAAAACTTTAGTTCACCAAAAGCTACAGAAGAGAACGTATCTACAGCATATCTTAGCCCTCGATTGGCTCAGACAGCACAGCTAGAAGTAAAATGGATAGCAGCAAATGCAACAAATAATGAAAATTATACAGCTAATAGCCTCACTAATAGTAATCCTATATGTGGTTGGTTAATTGCCAATTATCTAGAGAAAAGCCTTTTTGTTTTTGATAATCAAGGAAATTCTTTGGGAGAGTTATATGCTAGTGCTTATGATATCGTTTGGAAAAGCAGTTCAGAAAGGAAATCATCTGTTATTAATGATGTGAAAAATAGTCACTTATTAAAAATTATTCAGAAGGTAGAAGCTTATAGCCCTGATGAATTCTTACAATTCCTAACAAATTTAGATAATTCATATAATACCATTTCTCCTCATGTTACAAATCCTTCGTTGTCCTTACTCTTAGGGAAGCCCATAGCTGTAGTACGTGTAAGTGTGCAATTAAATACATTAGGTCATTTAAAGGGAGATCTTAGTTATGAAGGTTTGTTAAGACAAATGGATGTTAATATTCAGAGACCTTTTGATAATAACATGTCTGCAATTAATTTCCCCTGCCGCATTGGAGAATTTGGAAAGTTAAATGACGGTACCGTAGGTTATTGGTTAGAAGATAGTGATGGGGGTATAGAAGATACATATTATGCTCCACAAGATGCAGGTTCTGAAGATGAAGAAATACATACCGATGTACCACTCAATATACAATTGCGTTTACATCAGCCACAATGCTTAACATTGTTAATAGATCCACATGCAGATATTCATTTTACTACAGGTATTCTTCCTGTGCAAAGTAAAAAGATAGCGACTCATTTTTATGAATCAGCTTTAAAAAAACTGACACCTTCTTTTTTATGTTCACCTATCCTCTCACCACATGATAATATAGAAATAACCTTACCTAATATCAATGGGTATGAATGGGAATGGACACAAAACAAGAAACAAGACACAATAAAACCATTTGTTTGGGAAAACAATACAGCAGAATCTCAAACCATCAAAGAAGGTTGGATTAATTTAAAAAAGAAATAAAATCATGACAAAAGAAGTACAATTAGCTCCACGATCGTTTCAACTAAACCTGTTGTATGCTGAAAAAAAAGAAAAGCCCAATAGCCTTTTTTATGGAGAAGATATTCCTCCGGTAAATGTGAATTTACAATTAACAAATGGAAATTCAATAACTTTTAAACCTACTTCGAATAAGATTGTAAGTAATATGCATTTTCATTTCTATTTAAAGTTTGGAAAAAATGAGCAAACTGCACCTTTAGAATCTCCAAAGGCAATAAAGTTGCAGTCGAAAGACTGGAAACTGAGCGTAGAAACTCCTAAATCTGATATAGATAATTATGCCTATTTTTTGTATACAGGAAAAGATGTGGTGACTTATAGTTGTGATGGAGACGAGAAGAATCCTTTCTCTTTAGAGCTGCTTAATTTAATGGCTAAAGACGATTTTAATCACAAAGAAACTTCTTTACAAATTCATTTTAATGATTCCAAAGAGAAACCATTATGTGTTAGTAAACATAATGATAGTGTTGAAAATTGGAATGACTCCGTAGAATCTATGGTTGATTTAACAATAGAGAAATTAGATCAAAAATCAACTTTTCCTCTTGCAGCACAATGGTTAGAAATGCCTAATAGTATTTTAAATGATGGAGTAACACAGAATACAGTTACGCTGAGGTTGTTTAATTGTAGTGAAAATAGATCACTAAATTTTAATAATAATGCTACCATAGATATTCAACTGAATGATGATATAGAAACAGGACTTACAAGCTCGAATAACATCAATGGAAACGATAAAATAAAAGTAACATTACGCAACGAAAGCATTCATGAATCGACAGATGAGTGGGAATTACGTCCTAATGGTTTTTTTGATAATAGTACCTGTATTTTATCAAGACCTAGAATAGATAGTATTCTACAGCCAGCAGATTACCTAGATGTTGAATTTTCAAATATCGTAACCAATTACTCAAGCGGTACTACCAATTTTATACTCAACTACAGTGATTTTATAGGGTTTCCTGACGGGCAAATTGTAGTACCTATTGTAAAAGGACCTTTGTACTTTACTGCTGGTGATACTACTAACATTGGTATTGGCACTACAATACCCAAAGCCAAATTAGATGTGAATGGAACATTGAACATAGCTGAAAAAGCCACGTTTGAAGGAGATGTAGGAATTCAAGGAAGCTTATCAGGAAAAAAAGAAATTCTGGCTTCGGGCAATATCAACACCTCAAAGAAAATTCAAGAAGGGGGAAATGATTTAGTTCCAGCTGGTACCATTACATTTTTTTATAAAGATGTTTCTATTCCTAATGGCTGGAAAAAGGTTGCAGATCTTGAAAATAGCTCTCCAGATGATTCTATAATTTATATACAAAAAAAGTAAACCAAAAATTAATTATTAAAACTAAATAAAATGAACAATCCAGATGTTAACAACGAACACAAATTAGAAAGCAGTCATACAATACCTAAAGGAGGTATTATTATGTGGAATGGTACAACGGCTCCTCATGGATGGGCTGTATGTGATGGAAGAAATGGAACACCAGATTTAAAAGGTCAATTCATTGTAGGATATGATTCTAGTGATGGTGATTATAGTTTAATAGGGAGAACTGGTGGAGAAAAAGAGGTGACTTTAACTGAAAAGCAAATGCCAAATCACAAACATTCCTCATTGATTTTTGTAGAAAACCCTAATGGTAATATTTATTCTGGTCTAAGGAGTGAAAAGGTACATTCTGGTTGGGCTGACGCTGATAGTTCATCTACCAAACTACTTCGTATTGAAAGTGCAGGAGGAAGTGAGTCCCACGAAAACCGCCCACCTTATTATGTATTGGCTTATATAATAAAACTATAAGTAATTTTAATAGTAAAGAGAAAAATAAATTGATAACAACTAAAATAAATAAAGATGGAAATAAACATTGAAATGAAACTGAAGTTATCTGATGCTGATAGCTATGAAATTAATCTTAAGATACCTACAGCACCTTCTAATGATAATCCTTGTTTTTTTAAAGTGAATTCTGGCACTGGATCTCTTATCGAGACTGCAGTAGTAGATGATACTCATTATTATGCTTCTGTAGCCCCTCCTAAAAATGCTTTAGCATCAGCTGGAGGAGGTTTAATTGAAGGTTTGTCTTTTGATATTGAAGAAGGGGAATACGATAAAAGTAGCAATAAATTCACTTAATAAAGAGAAAAGGCTTCTTAATTAGAGGCGTCTGAAAATTAAATAATAAAAATAAAGATATTCGATTGAGTAGCTACTATCCCTTTCTTTTTATTACAAAGGCGGAATCCGAAAAGCCTGTTTTAAATAGAGTAGGGAAATTAAATTTTATCATAATATGGAAGATGATTTATGGGATTTTTTTTTGAGAGATTTGAATGAAAGCAACGCACGTAGCAACCTTATAAAATATATGGATAATGGTAACGAACCAAGGATTGTTTTGCGTAGAGGAGATGTTAGGACAGGATTGCATCACATTACTGAAAGACATTTGGACGATTTTCACAGAAGAGGATTGGAGCCTAACGATGACTTACAACTTTTTTTGAAAAGGGTTGTTGAAGATGGAGTAATTACGAATGCACAAAGAATTAATGGAGAGAGACCAAAATACAACCTCATAATACAGCATAATGAAAACAACACAAGATTTGTAATAGACTTGAATGGAATCATAACAACAGCATATCCTCAAGATCAAAATTGATGATTAATGGTTCTATTTTGAGGAGGCAGAAAATATAAAGTAGCTTTCAATAAATTTAATCAAATGAACAAATCCCACTTTAATATTGGACTTATTACTATAAAAGAAATGAAAGGTGTCAATATAGCTCTTTCAAATTCTAATCATAAATATGGTTGTAAATTTTCCCTATCGGGCAAAATGAACATAGCAGGAGTAGCTGTGAATATAGAGGATACTTCTATAGCTATTCAAGAAAACAATCCATTAGAAGTCGCTCTTAACGGAGCGCTTCTAATGGATACTGTTTTATTTTCTTTTGATGTAGATTTTTCTAAAAAAAACAAGCTATTAAAAGCCAGTTTAAAAGGGAGTAAGAACCAAACCTTATCACTAAATAAGTTACTTTCATTTTTTAAAGTAGATGTAGAAATCCCTGAAGAACTTAACATTTCTCTTTCAGGAGCAAGTTTTAGTTATTCTTTCACCAACAACATATTATTGTTAACTGCAAGTTCTGAAAAACATGGGCAAGTGTCATTTATAGCTTATAAAACTGAAAGTTCATGGGTATATATAGCCCAACTTAATGTTGATAAGTTTAGTTTTGATGCAAGTACTCTTCCTATTATAGGAGATCATCTCAAAAAGGATGGATTTAAATTAACAGCTCCTATAGTTCGTATAGCTTCTCAAATGGTTACATCAAAAGAAGTTCAAAAAATTAATGCTTTAATTGATGAAGATAAATTAAAACTCCCTACAAATGGAATTACATCAAAACTAGAGCTAAGTACTGAGTTTTCCATTCCAAAAGTTACCAAAAAACCGATACCATTACATCTTGATTTAGGAAAGGCAAAAGAAAAAAAGAAAGTTGCCTTACGTCAAAATAACACCTCTTCTATAAAATCAAATAAAAATCAGAATGTAAGTTGGTTTACCATTAATAAAAAAATAGAGCCATTAGAAGTTCAAAAAATAGGACTTTCTTATTCTAATGAAAAATTAACAGTATTAATAAATGCAGATCTAACTATTGCAGGTTTAAGTCTGGGAGTTATTGGTTTAGGGATTAGCTCTAAACTAGATACGTTTAAGCCATCATTTTCTATTCAAGGAATAGATATCGTATATAAAAAACCAGGTGTATTACTAAGTGGAGGTTTAGAAGGAACACTAGAGCCTCTTAATTTGACAGGAGAACTCATGCTCCAAACTCAAGCAACAACATTAGCAGTAATAGGCGGTTATACAGAAATTGATAAGATACCATCACTGTTTATTTATGGAGTATTAAATGCCAATTTAGGAGGTCCTCCTTTCTTTTTTGTAGAAGGTTTATCTGCAGGAATAGGAATTAACAGGACATTAAAAATACCTTCTGTAAATCAAGTTGAAAAATTTCCGTTGGTAGCCTTGGCAATGGGGGAAGAACCTATTGATAACAAAGATACGGAAGCCGAACGTATAACTGAAATGTTGAACCGCTTGGAAAAAGACATCACTGTTAAAAAAGATGCAGCTTGGGTTGCATTCGGAATCAAATTCTCTACTTTTGAAGTGCTGGATACTTTTGCATTAGCGACCTTAATTTACGATACCTCTGTAAAAGTAGAATTATTAGGAGTATCTAGGGTTTCTCTGCCGAAACCAACAAAAGGAGGCACTACTATTGCACCTTTGGTGTATACAGAGATAGGTTTTGAGTGTGCTTTTGATCCACAAGAAGGCTACATTGACTTACTCGGTAATCTTACATCCAATTCGTATTTATATTCAAAAGATTGCCATTTAAGCGGTAGTTTTGCTAGAAGTATGTGGTTGTATGGCAATCACCAAGGTGATTTTGTAACTACTCTTGGAGGTTATGCACCTACATATAAAAAACCAAGTCATTATCCAGAAGTACCACGATTAGGATTGGATTGGAAAGTAGATGATCATTTTAGCGTAACAGGAAATGCTTATTTTGCATTTTGCCCACATGCACTAATGGCTGGCGCCAATTTAAAAGCAGTTTATCATAACGATTTAGAACATACACATGTACATGCAAACTTTAATGTAGGAGCTCATTTTTTACTCCTATGGCAACCTTATCATTATACTATGGATGCGCATGTATCTGTAAGGGCTTCATGTGGAATATTTGGCCCAGTAGATGTAGGGGTAGATGTTTCACTTTGGGGACCAGAATTTTCAGGTGTAGGTCATGTAAAAGCATCTATTGGTAAAGGATTTTTTTCTCACTCTTTTTCATTTACTATGAATTTTGGAAATGATGCAAGTAAAGAAACCTCTCCTTTAAATTGGGAAAAGTTTTCAAGTAAAATGCTTCCTAAAGAAAATGAGGTGCATTCTATTTCAGTAACGAAAGGAGTTATGAAACCAGCAAAGCCCATAGCGAAAGAGTCACGTTTATTCTCTGCGAAAAATGAAATCCAGAATGAAAACGATTTATACACAATTATTAATCCAAAATACATTAAGATTAGTGTAAACTCAGTCATCCCAATTAAAACAGTAGATGGGTATATTACTACAGAAAATAGTACTGATTTTGGTATTGCCTCTATGGACTTGAAGAGTGTAGCGAAAAGTCATTTTAATATTAGTATAAAGAAAGACGGGGAGCTTGTAACTAATACACAATTTAAGATAGAAAAAATAAAATCTAAAGTCCCAAAAGCAATATGGGGAACATCTATTACAGCGGATGTTAATGGAGGTGAATTTATTGAGAATGTACTGACAGGTTTTGATATCAGCCCCGCTGAAAAACCAAAACCTGGTGAAAGTGCGGCTATTGATGTCAAAGACTTTTCTTTTAGTGTAGAAAGTATAAGAATATTTGTTTGGGAGAAATTAAAAATATTTACTTCTAATAGTCAGGAAGAAATAAATAGAAAAACTGAAATAAAAACTACAATTTCAGTTAATGAAGCGAGAACTAAGTTACTGAATGAATTGGATATATCGATGGACGAAATCAACGTAAATGAAGACTTAGTTAATGAATTTATAACCCAACCACTAGTAAAAGAAAGCTAATATGAATACTATAAAAAGTAAAGGGAAACTTCAATTTGCAGATTATCATATTCCACATTTAAAGACAGGGAAATATATTTTAGAAACCACCCAAAATTTCTTGGTCGAAGAAGAAGAAATATTCAATAAAGTATTTAAATTCGCTGTAAAAGGAGAGCGTTTCAGTTTTAAACCTACAGAAGTAGGTAAACAATTTCCGCCTTCAAACCATAAAGGAAGTTATAATAATGTATTGCCCCATATTAGCTTTAACAGAAGTACCTTGCCTTGGGAGCGAACACCTTGTAATGGATTAGAAAAAACACCTTGGTTAGTACTTTTATTATTTACAGAAGAGGAAATAAAACGAATTGATGAGAGAAAATTATTAGTAGAGGAACTATTAAACTCATCAGAGAGCCCTCAATGGACAGGTTTTAAAAAAACAGAGGTAGGTGAAAAAGATACAGATTTAGTAAATATTATAGATGTTCCTAAATCAATCTTAGAAGCAATGATGCCTACTGGTGTAGAATTACGACACCTCACACATGTCCGGTTTCGAGAAGATGAAGATGGGAACAAAATAAAAAGAACAGATGCTATTACAGGAGAAAAAGAAGATTTGGAAGATGCGTTTGTGGTTTGTAAACGATTACCCAAAGCAGGAGAGAAAAGCTATATGCGATTGGTTTCTATAGAAGAACGCTTTATAAAAAGAGAAGGGAGTTATACGTTTGATTATCAAAACGTATCAGAGACAACTAAAATTAGGTTAGTTTGTTTAGAATCTTGGGAGTTTGAAACAGATAAAAAAAGCTTTTCGAGTTTTTTTGAGGGTATTGATGAAAATGTGTTTGCATTACCTAAAAAAGGAAAAGAAGTTGACCAATACCTAAAGCAAAGTTTAGTTCCTTTAAAACATCAATTTAGAAACGGGCAGCAATCAGTTTCGTGGTATAGAAGCCCTTTGATTGGAGGAAAGTTTAATGTAGAACAAAATAAAATACAACTTCCAATTTTAAATGCAGAGAGTCTCTATCAGTATGACCCCAAAACTGGAATGTTTGATATTTCTCATGCCTCAGCTTGGCAATTGGGTAGAATGCTCGCTTTAGCAGATAAAGGATTCTCAACTGCATTATTTCTATGGAAAAAGAAACAAGTGCACCAAAAACACCTTATAAGTACACGCCAAAAATTAAACCATCTTCCTTTACAACAGTTCACTTCTGTGCCAGATACCAGTGCAAGTATACCTCTTGTAATATCAAATTGGTTTACCGATTTATTAGCCTTAAAAAATATTCCTTATAATTATTTACTTCCTGATAAAGGTTTATCCCCAGAAAACTCTATTCGTTTTTTTAATGTTGATTCAACCTGGTTAGAGTATTTAGCTCGAGGAGCATATAGTATTGGTTTTGTAAATGGGAGTAATGTTTTTTTTGATGAATTAAAATTAGATTTTAATAAAGAATTATCTGGTGTAATAATTCATTCTGAAGCCATCCGTAAATATCATTTAGAAGTAGCTGCATATCCAACAAAAAATGATATTGAAAATAAGATAGGAAAGGATAAACCTCTGAAATTACTGAACAATCGCCAATTATCAGCAAATGTACATCTATATATTTATGATGGAGGTTTAAAAATGTTAGATATTTATATAAAATCAGAAGGCTTCCATTTTGGTTTTGATGTTGAGGATGAAATTTTTTCAAAAAAAACAAGAAAAAAGAATGGTGAAATGGGAAAGGAAATAGTTGCTAAAATAAGTGTTTCAAAGAAGAATGTTGTTAATATTATAGAGTTGTATAATAGAATGATTCAAACCCCTAAAACGGCATCTTCAGCAGCAAATTTTGCTATGCAAATGGTAGAAGGAAGTTGGGTTTATAGATATATTAAAGATTGCATAAATTCATAAGTCGAAGGACATTGGTTCAAGTCTAGTTTCTGCTGCTAAGTTTCTGAAATAGAGAAAACAAAAAACTTGCTCTAATAGCAGTTTGTAACAAACTATTAAAACAAGCTTTTTTTATAGTAAAAAAACTGAATTACTTACAACGATGAGTTTAGAAGAGTTTTGGTCGTAAAGTAATAATGGTTTTCACTTATATTTTAGCTCAGTGCTTTCTTTTTTTTGATTCTTTTAGCAAATTTCAATTGTATATCTTCATCACTTTTTTCTTCTGCTTTATCCTTTTTTATAGCAAAAAGTGTATGCGAATGTTTAAGTTTAATAGGTGTTCTGCAAGAGTTTACACATGTAGCAATACCAGAAGAAAACGCACACATAGAAGCATATCATGGGATTCTTAAGAAAGCCGTTTTTCAACGCTTTGAATATAGAACCTTTGAATAAATAGAACAAATCTTAAAAAGATACGTGCTATTCTATAGCAACCACAGGCTTCATGGGCTACTGGAAAGAGTGAATCCTATGGGAAAATGGAATAAAGAAAAATACCTTATTTTAATAAAAAAACGAGTAGCGTAATTAATAATCAAAATTTAAAAGATTACTCTTGTTTTACAGGGGGCAAAACAGGTTAATATATCATTTGTTAATTTATATTTGCTTAAAATATGAAAATTAAAAATGTTATTTAACTCTCTTGATTTTGCAATATTTCTACCAATTATTTTTATAGTATATTGGTTTGTTGCAGCGGTGAATTTAAAATTTCAAAATGCCTTAATCGTTGTAGCAAGTTATGTTTTTTACGGTTGGTGGGATTGGAGATTCTTATCAATAATAATATTTAGTACGCTTATTGATTATACAATTGGACAACAATTAAGAAATGAAAAACAACAATATAAACGGAAAACATTATTATGGGCAAGTATTATCGCAAACCTTGGGTTTTTAGGATTCTTTAAATATTATAACTTTTTTTTAGAAAATTTTGTTGATGCCTTTAGTCTCTTTGGAATGCGGATTAATGCAAATAGTCTTAATGTCATTCTTCCTGTAGGGATAAGTTTCTATACCTTCCAAACCTTAAGTTATACTATTGACGTATACAAAAAGAAATTAGAACCAACACAAAACTTTATGGCCTTCTCTGCATTTGTATGTTTCTTTCCTCAACTTGTAGCAGGGCCTATTGAAAGAGCTATAAATCTATTGCCACAATTCTACAAAAAAAGAGTTTTTGAATATCACAAAGCAGTTGATGGTATGCGTCAGATATTATGGGGATTATTTAAGAAAGTAGTAATTGCAGATAATTGTGCCGAATTTGCAAATCAGATTTTTAACAACTCCGCTGATATGAATGGCAGTATTTTAGTACTTGGCGCTATTTTCTTTACATTTCAAATTTATGGTGACTTCTCAGGGTATTCAGACATTGCTATTGGGACATCAAGACTTTTTGGTTTTGACTTACAACAAAACTTTGCAACACCTTACTTCTCAAGAGATATTGCTGAGTTTTGGAGACGCTGGCATATTTCTTTAAGTACTTGGTTTAGAGATTATTTATATATACCTCTTGGTGGGAGTAGAGGTAGTACATGGAATAAAGTAAGAAATACCTTTGTCATATTCTTGGTTAGTGGTTTTTGGCATGGAGCAAATTGGACCTTTATTATTTGGGGCGCATTGAATGCGATATACTTCCTACCTTTACTATTAACCAAAAATAATAGAAAGAACTTAGGAGTTGTTGCAGAAGGGAAACTGTTACCGTCATTTAGGGAACTCTTTGCAATGCTAACAACATTTACATTCACTGTTTTTGCTTGGATTTTTTTTAGAGCTAAAAATATAAACCACGCTTTTAATTATATTCATGGAATATTTTCTGATACATTTTTTTTATTTCCAGATAGTTTGGCTCCTAAATTAAATGATATGATAATTATTTTGTTTCTGATACATTTATTTTTAATAATAGAATGGCTAGGTAGAAAAAGTAAATATGCAATAGAAAACAATATTTTAAAATTAAACTTATTTCTAAGGATGTGTGTATATTTAGTTTTGATAAATATGATTTTTATCTATATGAAAACCAAACCGGAAAACTTTATATATTTTCAATTTTAAAATTTAATGAAAAAATTTATTCTAAAAATCTTAATTGGCTTTTTAATATTCATATCATTGGGTTTTATTATAAACAAATTAACTGCAATATTGGCACAAGAGAAGAATTATCTTTTGCCACTTAATACCAAAAAGAGTGCAAATACAATGATAATTGGATCGTCAAGAACTTATCATAACTTAGATTTAGAAATTTTACCAGACTCTATATTTTTATATGCAAAACCGAATCTATTTGGTGTTGATATTTATAATGTATTATCAAATTTTGATTTTAAAAATATCGAGTATTTATATATTGAATTAGAAGAATCAAATATTAGTACTAATTTTAATCAAAGAATATTTTGGGATCCTTATAACTCTTTAAAAATATTAATGATTGAATATAAAGAGTTTGATGATGTTTTTATAAATACATTTACTCTTAATAAACCTGAAAATTATTTGAAACTATTTTTAGGTGAAGAGATATTAACAACACCTAATTTATTACATAATGAAAAAGTAGAATCTTATAAAAGTCTTTATTTAAGAGCAAGGCATATTGTGAACGATATAGTTTTGTATAACAAAGATTCTTTAAACTTTACTACGAATAATAAAAAATTTAAGCATACTGATATTAATATTGAGATGCAAAAATTAATACTTAATAGCATTCCTGAAAGAATAAATAAAACCTTTTTCATTCCCTATGGACATTATGGAAGTTTCGACTTCTGTAAAGAAAATAAACTTGAAATTAATTTATTGGAGTTGAGAGATTTTGGAATAGATTCATCAGATATCTATGATATAAGACATCTAAATTATAAAGGAGCAAGCAAAATGACAAAACATTTATTAAATAAGATTACACAATAGGTGTATTTCCAGCTTTTAATGTAACTATTTCTTAATCTCATAAATAAGTTAAACTTACATTTATAAATATAATGTTTCAGGAATTTTTATTAGTATTCTAGTTTGTTTTGTTAGATCGTTTTTAAAACCTATCAAATTCCACCTGTGTTTTATCCTAACATCTTAAAAAGCTTCAGTTCTCAACGCAGGTTTATGAATCTGGAATCGGTTTATGACTAATGTTATGTGGAGTAGGTCCTAAATATGCAAAAAGAGGCGTGTAAATTATAATGAATGATTTCAATTGTTAAAATAAATTTGGGGATCAATTTTAACAACTAATTATTAGATGACGGAGCATGCTGTTATAAACTATGTTTTGAATTTTGGAAACCTATTGATTTACAGGGAAGATTCTATACCGATAAGAAGGCTTTTCTTATGCAGCAACAAAGGGCAATTTTTGATCAAGTAAATAAAAACGGATGCATTAATTAACCTAGGTGAATGCTAGAGCTGTTTCTTAGCTGCATTTTTGCCTGTACAATTTATAAAAAACATCATTAAACAGTTATCCATTTTTTAAAATTGCTAGAATAAGCACTCATAATCAATTTTAATTAGCAGTTAATTTATGAATTATGTTGCCCTTAATGCCATGTGTATGTTTACCAAAGATCAGAAGGAATCTATGAGAGTTCTTCTTAAAAAAAAGAGGAACTCATGAAGAGAACGCTAGCTCAACATAAAAGAAACAAAAGTAAATAATAGAAAATAAATACCTTAATAATGAAAAAAATATACTTTATAGTTGCCGTTTTAATGGTAGCACAGTTATCCCAGGCACAGATTGTAAACATTCCCGACGCGAATTTTAAAGAAGCATTAATTAATACTAACTGTGTAGATACTAACGGAGATGGTAGTTATGATTCGAATGCCGATACCAATAACGATGGCGAAATTCAAATAAACGAAGCGGCAGCTGTAGTAAGCTTAAGCCTAGGTTTTAATCATATTAATTCGCTTGAAGGAATTACGCAATTTACAAATATTGAAACCTTATTATGTAATGATAATAGGTTAAGCAGTTTAGATCTTTCTCAAAATAATAAGCTCGTAAATTTATATTGTAATAACAATCAATTATCTTATTTAGATCTGTCAGAAAATTTAGATCTTGAGACTTTAGATTGTCACATAAACGAAATAACAAGTATCGATATTTCTAATAATATTAACTTAGTGAATGTGTTCTGTTACTCAAATCAATTACAATATTTAGACACCTCAGGAAACCCTAATCTCGAAACTTTAAATTGTTGGGGCAACCAACTAAACACTCTAGACTTATCTCAAAACCCCAATATTACAGTGTTGTTTTGTTATTTAAATCAATTGACTAGTCTTAATCTTAAAAATGGAAACAATAGCGCTTTAAGTATAATGTGGTCGCAGATTAATAATAATTTAAACTGTATTCAAGTAGATGATTTCGATATGGCTGTTAGTAATGCAAACTGGATAACAGACGCCCATGGGGTTTATAGTGAAAACTGTGATACATTAGGAATAGATAATTTTGAAAATGAGCTGCAAATAACAGTTTATCCAAACCCAGTCGAAAATTTATTGAATGTAACAATTCCCAGTGCTATCAGCATAACTTCGATTAAACTCTATGATGTTTTCGGAAAGCTGATAATGCAGCAAAACTCACAATTCAAGCAATTGGATATTTCAGCTCTAAGTAAAGGAATGTTTTTAGTAGTAATAGAAGTTGATAACAAGCGTTTTGTTAAAAAAATAATAAAGAGGTAAATCGTATTACAATAACATTAAGAGTTTAAAATAATCACAAGCAAAAAATGAACAAAATTAGCCTAGCCATATTCGCTTTAACAACGATACTCTCTTGTAAATTAGAAAAAGGAAGTAGTGAAGAAGCGCTAAAAACAGAAGAGCAACTAACAGAAATAATTGTTATTGGAAATTTGCATAAACAGGCTCCAAATTATAATCCAGAGACGCTCTTTAATATCTTAGAATCTGTTAAGCCTGATTTTATACTACACGAAATAGATTCTTCTTTTTTTACGTCAGATTTTAAATTTAATAAGCCCTATAATGACAATGAAGGTATGGCTTCAAAAATATATGTAGCAAAGTACCCAAAAACGCAGTTGAGACCTTATGAGTTTGAAGGAAGAAATCAGTATAGAAAGGATAAAGGCATGCGCCCAACAGATGGGTTAACACTTCGTCTTTTAGACAGTTTAAATAAAGCAAAACGTCTTACAAAATCGGAAGCAGAAATTTTTAATACCTATCAAGCGCTAATAGAACCCTTAAAAATAGTGGCAACCAAATCGCCAGAAAATTTCAATAATCCAAGAACAGATAGTATTTGCGAAAAACGTCAATTTTATCAATATCAAATGATTCCTAAAATTACAAATGTACGTAAGGAGTTTGCAAATCGATTTTTAACAAAGCCAAATGGCGAAAAAATAAGCTATAGAGACGGTTATCAACTTTGGGCAGATTTTTGGGATATTAGAAATCAAACCATGGCGAAAAATATAATGCGAATTGTTGAACAGAACAAAAGTAAGCGTTTAGTTGTGCTTACAGGATTTATGCATCGCTACTACCTATTAAAAGAGTTAAAAAGACTGAGTGAAGGAAAGAAAATTAGGATAAAAGAGTTTTATCATGATTAGAAAAGGACTTATGGGATTTTGCTTACGGAAAATTAATTTTAAGTTAGATAAATAGTAAATGCTAAAAATGTAACAATGTATTCGAAAGTAAACCCAATTATTTTGTTAACGCCATAAATATGAATTACATATTGGCGATGGCGCAAATAATTGGGTTTTATGTCAATACTTTTACGGTATTTTAACAGTATTATTTGTCGCCTTTTCATAGAGTTCATTTAACTTTATGCACGCTCGTTCGATTTGGCTGAGTTTAATTCAGAAATGAAATTTACTGGTAATATACCCTAAGCTTTTCGTTAAAAAAATTAGAGCAAATTTTTTAACTGTTTAGAATTATAAATTGTATGAGTCAACTACTTTATCAAAATATTCTTGAAAAGGCAAGTATTAGCGAAAAGGATTTCGAATCGTTTTTAACACTCACAAAAATTGTAGAATTAGATAAGGATACCTCTTTTTTAAGCGAAGGCGAACAGGCTAAATATATAGCATTTGTAGTTTCTGGCGGGCTGTATTCTTATACTATTGATGAGAAAGGAAATAAAAGTGTCGTTCAAATTGCACTTAAAAATCATTGGATTTCCGATTTATATAGCTTTCTATCTTTCGATTTTTCTAATTTAAATATAGAAGCCTTAGAAAGGACTAAACTCGTTGTAATTACTAAAGATAATTTTGAGAAAGCCTGCGATACTATTCCTGCTTTCGAGCGTTTTCAGCGTTTGCTTATTCAAAAGGCTTATATAGCCACACTACAACGTATTTCAGGAAGAAACAGTAAATCGGCGCCACAACGTTATTTACAACTACTAAAGGAAAATCCAGAGGTTATTCAAAAAGTACCACAACTGCTTATAGCGTCTTATTTAGGGATTAAACCACAATCCTTGAGTCGTATTCGTAAGCAAATCTTCAACAAAAATAACACCAATAATATTAGTTAACCTAAGTGAATGCATAGTATTCCACTTCACAGCATCTTTGTAGTATTAATATTTTATAAAAAATAGTTATGACAGATGTACCTAATTATCTCACAGAGTTAAACGTTTTTATTTCAGAAGATGAAATACTAAAAACTTTTGGGAATGGGTGTTATTAAATTTACAAGTGCTGCGCTTAAAAACGTATTGATTAACGATGGCGTTTTAGTGGGGTCATGGGCTTTCGATTTCAATTAGAAAGAGTAAGGATGTGAGATTGTCTTCAGGGGACCATATAGCATTGTGAAAAAGGAGAGATTACCAACTAAAATTCTTTTGCGGCAAGCTAATGGATAATATTAAGGCGCTTTAAAAATGAAATAATAGCAGTATTCATAGCATCTATAATATCATTATTTATTAGTTGTACAGGCCTTATTGAAATAAAACCATCACATTCAAAAGTAAGCATTTCCAGTTCAGATATAGAGAGCTTTGCTGTGGATTGAAGCTTCAATCCGTTTAACAGGAAACGTATTGCTCACATGGTTGGCTTTCCTAATGCTAACATCAGTTTCAAAATCGATCTGAATTTTATAGAAACAGATAATGAGAAAAGAGGGGGCTTCAAGAGTAGTCTAATGTTTGTTTTGAAAAAAGCAAATAATACCATATTAAAAAAAAATGAAAATGAACGAGATTAAAGGAGGAGTATATGTTGGCTTAGGAGCCGCAAGTTATGGTATTCTTGCCACAGTTGTTAAATACGCAAATGCTTTAGGCGTAAAAACAAGTCTAATTACCTTGTCTCAATTCTTGATTGCTGCCTTTGTTCTGTCAGTTTTGGCTTATCTCAAAACCATCTCAAAACCTAGGGAGCTAAGAGTTAATGGTGCTAAACGAGATAAATTAAGCTTAGTCCTATTTGGGACTTCGCTTGGTCTAACAACAAGTTTTTATTATTTATCCATTCAATATGTTTCTGTATCTGTGGGAATTATTTTACTCATGCAGTCAATTTGGTTAAGCTTAATTTTGGAGTGGTTTTTAACTAAAAAGGCTATTGCAAAAACTAAAATAATAGGAAGTATTTTGGTGCTATTTGGAACTTTATTAACAGGGAATACATGTGGTCAATTTGATAACTTTAAATGGGAAGGTTTGCTATTTGGGCTTTTAGCAGCTATAAGTTATACTGTGGCAATTACGGCATCAAATCGAGTAGCAGTGGAATTATCGATACTAATAAGAAGTAAATATTTAGTAATAGGTGGCCTTCTAGCTGTTATTCTATTTTGGAATAATGCAATCATCACGGAATTCAATTTTAGGGATCTGCTAGAATGGGGAGTCTTCTTTGCCTTTTTCGGTACTATTTTACCACCAATTTTATTTAGTAAAGGTTTCCCTGTGGTCGGTGTTGGTTTGGGGAGTATAATATTAGCCATAGAAATACCAATATCAATACTTAGCGCTTATTTCGTTTTAGACGAGAAAATCTCAAAAATACAATGGCTTGGAGTGTGTATTGTGTTAATGGCAGTAGTGTCTATTAATTTAAAAAGAACAAAACCTTTAATTCGGAAAATTTATAAATAGACATTAAGCAATATAGGGATATGAAGCGAATCGAATTTATCAAAAAATCAATTTTATCAAGTGTAACAATATTTACAGGTTCAAGGGGTTTGGAAGCTAAAAATAGTGTAGAAAAAAAATCAACCGATGTTCTAAAAAAGAATATAGGTTTCAATCATATATCTAATAATGAAATAAAAACAATGAATACAGTATTGCATAAAGCGGGCACTAGAGGGCATACTAATCAAGGATGGTTAAATTCTTATCACACGTTTAGTTTTGCAAATTACCATAATCCCGAACGCATGGGGTTTGGAGCTTTAAGAGTTTTAAATGATGATGTTGTAGATCCAGGGATGGGTTTTGGGACACATCCACATGATAATATGGAGATTGTTTCAATTCCGCTTGAGGGCGATTTAGAACATATAGATAATATGGGAAATGTTACCGTAATTAAATCTGGAGATATTCAGATAATGAGTGCAGGTACCGGTGTAACCCATTCAGAGTATAATAAAAATCACGAGAAGAAAGTTAAGTTTCTTCAAATTTGGCTCTTCCCAAATCAAAAAAACGTAATACCGAGGTACGACCAAACCACATTGAATGCAGCACATCGTAATAATAAATTTCAACAAGTATTATCGCCTTTTGCTAACAATGAGGGGGTTTGGATTCATCAAAACGCGTGGTTTTATATGACCGATCTTGATAAAGATGTGAAACAAGTATACCGTTTGAATAACCCTAGCCAAAATGGAGTGTACATTTTTGTGTTAAGTGGTGCCGTAACAATTAATAAACAAGCGTTAAAAGAAAGAGATGGTTTTGGGCTATGGGATGTAAATCAATTAAATATTATAGCAAATACAGAGACATCCTTGCTGTTAATGGAAGTCCCTATGCAATAAATAAATGAATCAAAACAAATATAATTTTTAAATAATAAAATAAAATGGAGACAATAGTAAGAACAAAATGGAATATAGACCTCGCGCATTCGGAAATAGGTTTTAAAGTAAAGCATATGATGATTTCTACAGTGTCAGGACATTTTAGTGATTTTAATGCCGCAATACAATCAGACAATGATAATTTTAGGGATGCATATTTTGAGTTCAGTGCCAAAATAGATTCAATTGATACAAAAAATAGAGATAGAGACACACACTTAAAATCAGATGATTTCTTCAATGCTCAAGATTATCCCGAAATGACGTTTAAATCAAAAACATTTAATGACGGTATTCTAATAGGAGATTTAACAATTAAAAATATAACAAAAGAAATCTCACTAGATGTAGACTTTAATGGAGTAGCTGTAGATCCTTATGGTCAAACGAAATCAGGCTTTGAGATGACAGGAGTTATTAATAGAAAAGATTTTGGACTTACTTGGAATGCTGTTACTGAAGCTGGAAATATTGTAGTAAGTGATTCTGTTAAATTACAACTGGGACTTCAGTTTATAAAAGCGTAATTTTTAAATACAAGTTAAATATGAAAGCAGTAATTGTAAAAAATAATTATGGTCTAAATAATGTCGTCATAGAAAATCAAGAGATGCCTAATATTAATGACAATGAAGTTTTAATAAAAGTAAATGCGATGTCTTTAAATCAGTTAGATTTAATGGTTGCAAAAGGGGTATTTGGAAATAAATTACCACACACATTGGGGGCAGATGCAGCTGGTGTTATTGAAAAAGTAGGTTCCAATGTTAAAAGCTTTGAAGTTGGAGACAAGGTTTCATCACATTTTATTCAGTCTTGGCAATCAGGGGAGATAAAAGCTACTGATATTCAAAGTTCATTAGGAACAAATATAAAAGGGGTCTTCTCTGAGTATATTGCCTTGTCTGAAAGTGCAGTTGTAAAAACACCTAAAAACCTCTCTCCTGAAGAAGCTTCAACACTACCAATAGCTGGACTTACTGCATGGGAAGCGATTGTGAATTTTGGAGATATTAAAGCAGGTCAAACTGTTCTGCTTCAAGGAACAGGTGGTGTTTCTATCTTTGCTTTGCAATTTGCAAAAGCCAGAGGAGCTCATGTTATTGTTTTATCAAGTTCAGACGAGAAGCTAGAAGCAGTCATGCGCTTAGGGGCAGATCACGTTATCAATTATATTAAAAAACCAGAATGGCAGAATGAAGTATTAGCGTTTACAGACGGAAAAGGGGTGGATTTAGCTTTAGAAATATCTTGGGCAGATATAAACAAAACCATTCAAGCCATGAAGCTGTCTGGTAAAATTGCAGTAATAGGGATGTTAGGTGGAACAGAAGTACAATTGTCTGTATTCGATCTAATTCAGAGAAGCTTGTCCTTAAAAGCTTTACAAGTAGGGTCTAAACGTAGCTTTATAGCAATGAATAAATTTATTGAACACTATAATATACAACCTGTAGTCGATGTCATTTTTAATGTGTCAAAATTATCTGAGGCCTTATGTCATTTAGATAAAGGATTACATTTAGGGAAAGTGGTATTTACTTTTTAGAAAAACATTAAAAAAGGGAGTCTAAACATAGGTTTTTAAAAGGGAGTAATATTGATTGTTGTCTTTGTAATTACTATTCGTTTATCTTTTTTTGATTTCTTAGCAGCAAAAACAACCCTTTAAAAAAAACACCCAGCCCAATCTTAACCTAAATATAAAAACGACCACCCATAAAATAAAAGGAAAACACCTAAAACAAAGCCCTAAAAACACCAAAACATAACAAAAAGCCAATAAGATCAAAACCTTTATAAAAATAAAACTCTGTAAACACCTTAAAACAAAGCAATTAAAT
>NZ_JBXVVH010000026.1:0-47341 GCF_057219185.1 Lacinutrix sp. YIN62 | reverse complement strand
AACAAGTGCATAGAATTTTATTTTTACTCACATCTTTAATTATTTGCAGAAACTTCAAATGTGTTCGTGAATCTCGTAAAAAGTCGATTTCTTAAAATTTATGCTGTTGTGGCAAGCTTACGAGAATCGTCTAAAATTTTTTATTACGTACATTTTATCGAATACGCGATTTTTATTAATAGCAAAAAGGTTAGCTTTTTTTGGCGCTGGCAAAGCGGTTGGAAATTGAGTTTAAAATTAAATGCCATAAAGCATTTAATTTTTTAAAAACAATAAAGCGGTTGGGCGCGGCAATTTTACATAGCGACTAATTATAGTACACTTATTTAGTTCTGAAGTTTCTTGAGAATCGCGTATTTAAAAAATGTTGAAGGATTGTACAGAATATTAAAATTAAACGAGAAGCAAAACGATGAAGTTTAATGACCCAAACAATAAATATTATAATGCACAATAAACACTCTGGGATATTTTACATAATATAACATTATAGCTACACATCTAAATTATTCTAACGAAGCCACAAATTAGCTTTTACATAATGGCTGTCGATATAAAACACTAGCGTGTTATTATATCTGCAATTATGTAAAATGCAAGCATCCGCCAATTTGCTATATGAATGTACTATAATTTTTATTATGTAAAATAGACTATTTTGATGCCCCTTTTAAATTAAAACACATTTGATTAGCTCTACTTATATTAAGTTGTTTAAAATAGAATCAAAATCGGTATTAGAATTACTATTCTTATAATATGCTTCTGTAAAATACTTATTAGGTTTAGCTAAACCGAGTCTCTGCATTTTTTTTATAACCTCTTTATACTCTAGAGTAACTTTCCCTGTGAGTAATACTTTAAGATCTTTCTTATTTTTGGCATACTGATAGACTTTATTTAAACCTGTTAGGTATAAATAATCTTTTGTGAAACCGCCACCTCTATGGATTCGTACGGTGATTCCAAAAGCATCGTCTCTATTTAGTTTATATTCCTTATATAGTAAATCGAAGGTCATTTCAAAATTAAAGCCTTTTGCTAACGTATCGGTAGCAATCACTCTATAGGCTAATTCTCTTAAGCGTGTTAGCGTTAAGCAGTCCGACATATATTCTGAATACACTGCTAGGCCTTCTTGTGTTTCTACATTTTTAGGAAAACCACTCCAAAAAATATGTAAGGGTTGCTCTAAGGCATTAAAAGTTGTTACGAGGTGTACTCCAATTTCATGATTGGCTAACACTTTTAATTCATTTTTACTGTATTTATAGTTTTTCTGTATGACTAATGTCTTTTGTTTATTTAATACCATTGCCATAGCAGATAGTTTTGTAGACTTTTTAATCGTGAATTTAAAACCATAGCGTTGGGCATAGGTTTCAAAATAAGCTATGGCATCATCTGCGCTATACATGGGCAAATGTTCCTCTAGATTAGAGCTTTCAAAATTTAATATCCTTTTTGCGTTGTCTATGTCTTGTACTGTTGGTGTTTTAAAAACCGCTAAGCTTTTGTTATAAAATGCTTTGCCTTGGCCAATATTTTCAATACATTCAATAATACCAGCATATTCAAATATAATGTCCTGGTACAGTTTTTTTATATCGTCATCTTTTATTCCCTCTAAATCAATCGCTCGTATCTTTTTATACAACTTAGCCGTATCAAATTTTACTTCAGGATAATGAAATTGTGGTGAATAGTTATATCGTGAAGAAAAAAAACGTGTCTTTTCTTCTACTATATTCAATGGGTTTATATAATTGAGAATTTGGATCTTTTGCGTTAGTTGGTCTAACTTTTTATCTATTTTAAATAGCTCCTTATAGGGATTCGCTAGATCTTCATCAATATTCATAGTTATAAATGTCTTTTTAAAAAGGCATTTGTATGTGTTACCATACATTCTCTAAGTTGAAGCTCTACAGCTGCAATTACTTCTGGGTATATTATGTTACCATATTCGTCGCAATATACCTTTGCCATTTCAGTAGCCAAAACTAAGGTATTTTTAAAGTTTTGCGAAATGAATTTTAAAAAATAACCATTGCCTTTAAAAGTATCATTTATCTTAGCTGTTGATTTTATGTTATTTGGCAATTTCAAGTCTTTTAAACATTGCTGCCATTCGACTATAGCTATTGCAAAACGTTTTTGGTCTATATTGCTTGTTCCAAGGTTCCATACAGGGACTTTTCGTTGCCATCGTTTCCAATTATAACTGTGCATATCGTACACTATAGCCATTCCAAATTTGGACTCTATTTTTTGTATTAGTGCAAATATCACTTTATAAAAAGCGGCATGTTTAGCTAATGAGAATTGTTTTTCTGTTTCTGGCAAAGGAGTTTTCCATAATTGTTTCCCCCAAGCACTCGTGTAGACTGCCTCCTCTGGCATTCGGTTTAAATCGTACTCGAAACGCGAGTCACGACCGGCAATAACTATAGGGTGTGAAATGACCATATCCTTGGTTTCTGGATCTTCTTCGTACCAACGCTCGTATTCTGTATGTAAACAGTTATCCCATAGCGATTTTCTAAACTGGTGCCCATCATGTATTGCGCCACAAACATATGGCACATATTTCTCTAGTTTTAAAGTAAAAGAATAGTCCTCTGCAACCGCATGAAAGGTTGCTTCTGCTTCAATCCTAGCGATAATATCTTCTATACTTAATTTTTGCATTTATTTACAATGTTGTTAAACTTCCGTATTCTGTCCAGGAGCCATCATAAACGCGTGTCTCTTGATAACCAGCAACTGTGGCTGCTAAGTCCAAGATACAAGCAGTAATACCAGACCCACAAGTAAAAACAAGTGTATTCTCTATAGGGAACTGTTCTTTAAATATATTTTGTAATGCTGTTTTCGATTTTAATTTCCCATTTTCTATACAGCTTGTAAATGGGAGGTTTTTAGAGTTTGGAATGCTTCCGCTTCGTAAGCCTACTCGCGGTTCTGGGATTTCACAATAGAACCGTTTAGAAGATCGTGCATCAACGATAGACACCCGAGTGGCCTTTGAAAGCTGTTCTATTTCGGAAAAATAAACTATGTTTTCGCGGTTAAATTGTGCCTTAAAATCTCCATAAAGGAGGCTTTTATTATTTTGTTTGGCTTCTGTTTTATAGCCTAAACGTTGCCATTCTGGAAGGCCACCATTTAACACTGTAACCTTAGTAAACCCAAATGTTTTAAACAGCCACCAAGCTCTGGCACTGGAATAAATACCTTTATCGTCGTAAATAACTATTGTACTGTTATTATTTATACCTAGTGCCCTTACTCCTTCTTCAAATTGAGTTTGTAATGGGAAACTGTTAGGAAATGTTCCGGAAGGATCACTAAATACCTGTTTTATATCAAAAAAAAGAGCATTAGGTATTTGCCGTTCAGCGTGAGTTATATTTGGTGCTGTCACCTTAGAGATGCTCGCATCTAGTATTACTACATTTTCTATCTCTAATAGCCTTTTTAATCTTTTTACAGAAATAATTGGCTTCTCAAGTTCTATTTTAGGAAGTAAAATCATAATATAAATAAAATTAACCTTTATTTTGTGATGTTACAAAACAAGCACAATCTAAACGCGATTCTCATTGTTACAATTAAGCTTCTTCAACAGTCTTCCGCAACCGTGAGCGTCTGTTAAAAGCTTCCAGTTTATCTAGGACTTTACTTTCTAGAAAATCAATAACTTTTTCTTCTACTTTAAATTTATTTTTGCCTACTTTGTTAATATTAATAATGCCCCCTGGCGACATAACGTTAACTTCTACTAGCTTACCACCAATAACATCTAGTCCAACAAAAAACAAGCCGTCCTTTACCAGTTTAGGTCCAATTTGCTTACATAAATCTTTTTCAACTTTAGTTAAGGTATGTTTATGTACAGTACCTCCAGCAGAAACATTAGAACGGTGATCATCGCTTCCAGGAACGCGTTTCATTGCCCCTAAGGGTTCTCCATTAAGCATTAATATACGCACATCGCCTTTGTCTGCGCCTTCTATATAATCTTGAAGGATTACATAATTAGAGGCCCCATTATTATTATCGATATAAAAATCTAGTAACGAATTTATATTGCTCATCGCGCGTTTCTCTATTAAGATAACGCCAGAGCCTCCAAAACCATTTAGTGGTTTTAGGATCATTTTATCGGCTTTAGACTCTTTTATTTGTTGAATTAAGTATTTTTTATTTTTAGAGACATGTGTATTGGGGATAATATTACTATGAATATCTCCAAAAACAGCGGTATATAACTTATTATTGGCCTCCCGCATTCCTTGTAAGGAATTCATAATAAACACATCATCCTTAACCGAATCTAAAAAATTAAGCATAATAGGGTCTAAGGGCGGATTAGCTCTAAAAAAGATAACATCGAATCCAGCCAGTGGTAACATTTCTTCCCGGGGCACTACTTTTTTATGAAACGCTTTTAATGTGGGTGGTACCTTATCCATTTTGTCTATAACAGTACAAAAGGCATTAGTAACACTATTGCGTATTGTTAGATTTGCAGGAGAACATAAAGCAACTCCATGCTTTCGTTTTACACATTCTTTGATTAAAGCGAGACTTGAATCCTTTTCTGGTTCTATATCTTCCCAAGGATACATTAAAAAGCAAACATTCATATTCCTATAATTAGTTGGTTATCATAAAAATAGGAATAAAAATTAACTTTTAGTGTATTTATTCCTTGGAATAATTATCATCCCATTCTTTTGGTTTTGGATCGTGTAGTTTTCCTAAAGATTTAGCTACCAGCATAGATACAGTAGCATCTCCAGTAACGTTAACTACAGTTCTACACATGTCTAACGGTCTATCTACAGCAAAAATTAATGCCAATCCTATTGGTAATAATTCTGCAGGAAATCCTATAGATTCTAATACAATAACTAGCATAACCATACCTGCACTAGGTACTGCTGCGCTTCCTATAGAAGCTAATAAAGCTGTTGCTATAATAACCAATTGATTTGTAAAAGTTAAGCCTTCTGGCCAAATAACTTGCATAATAAAGACGGCAGCTATGCCTTGATACAAACTGGTTCCGTCCATATTTACAGTAGCACCAACAGGCAATACAAATCCAGAAACCTCTTTATCGACACCAAGATGTTCTTCTACACGTTCCATAGTTACGGGTAAGGTTGCAGCACTAGAACTGGTTGAAAAAGCCAATAATTGCGCTGGGCTTATTTGTTTTAAAAACCACAAGGGTGATTTTTTAGTATATACTTTTATTAATAGTAAATAAAACCCAATCATTAAGGCCAATCCAAGGACCACACAACCGGCATACCAAAGGAGTTTTATAAGAATCGCTGTGTCATCAAAAGCAACAATAACGTTGGCCATTAAAGCAAATACTGCATAAGGGGCAAATAACATTATTAAATCGACCATTTTCATAACAACTTCGTTTAGGGAATCGAAAAAGTTCACTAGAGGCTTTGCTTTTTTCTCTGGGATTAGCAATAGACAAATTCCTACAAAAAGTGCAAAGAAAATAACTTGTAACATTTTTGCATTTCCTAAGGCTTTAAATATATTACTTGGAAAAATATCGACTAATGCTTGTAGTGGTCCAGCATCTTTTTGTGCACTGGCTTTCATTAATTTATCTGTAACACCAGCATCATTTTCGTACTTCACTTTTATTTTCTCAATGGTCTCTTGAGACATGCCTGTTCCTGGCTGTACTGTATTTACGATGGTAAGCCCTATAATAATAGCCACTAAAGTGGTTCCTATATAAATAACAATGGTTCGCAATCCCATTGTTTTAATTTTGGAAATATCTTTTAAATCGGAAACCCCTTTAATTAGTGATGCTAATATTAATGGCACCGCAATAAGCTTTAATAGGTTTATAAATATTTTACCAAAAGGCGCAATCCAATCGGATACAAACCCCTTACCATCAACGGTATTCATGATAAACCCAAAAATGATCCCTAGTATCATTCCTATTATTATTTTCCAGTGTAATGCGATTTTCTTCATTAAAAATTTATTTTTATTCCATATAAAATGGAACGCTATTTTATTTGTTAGTCTTTGTCTTTAAATGGGTTCATTATTAAAAATGAAATAAACCGCCTTTAATTTGGTCTACTAAAAGCACAAGCCCTTTCATTAGAAAAGCAGATCAATACATTTTATTCAATAAATGCATATCGGCAAGTACCAATGCTGCCATAGCTTCTACTATAGGTACTGCTCTTGGTACAACACAAGGGTCATGGCGTCCTTTTCCTTGCATTTTAACAATGTTTCCTGCTTTATCTAATGCGTCTTGTTCTTGCATAATAGTTGCAACGGGCTTAAACGCTACGCGGAAATAAATATCCATACCGTTGCTAATACCGCCTTGAATACCACCAGAAAGGTTTGTTTTTGTAGTGCCGTTTGGGTTAAACAAATCATTATGGTCACTACCTTTCATTTTAGCGCCACAAAATCCGCTACCGTATTCAAATCCTTTAACCGCATTTATCGAAAGCATCGCCTTTCCTAAATTAGCATGTAGTTTATCGAATACAGGTTCTCCTAATCCTATTGGAACATTTTGAATAACACACGTAATTGTACCACCTATAGTATCCCCTTCTTTACGAATCGCCTTAATACGCTCAATCATTAGTTTTGCAGTTTCAGGATCAGGACATCTAACGGCATTAGATTCTATTTTAGAAAAATCTAAATCTTGATAAGGTTTGTCTATAAAAATAGCACCAACAGAAGAGGTAAATGCATTTATTTTAATGCCTTTTAGTACTTGCTTAGCAATAGCGCCAGCAACGACTCTACTCGCGGTTTCTCTAGCAGAACTTCGTCCACCACCTCTATGGTCTCGATGGCCATATTTTTTATCGTAAACATAATCGGCGTGACTTGGTCTATAGGTGTCCTTTATATGTGAATAGTCCTTAGATTTCTGATTTGCATTTTCAATAATAAACCCAATCGGGGCTCCTGTTGTTTTGCCTTCGAAGATTCCAGATAGAAATTTGACTTCATCGGGTTCCTTTCGTTGCGTAACTATTGCAGATTGCCCAGGTTTACGTCTATTCATTTCATTTTGAATAGACTCAAAATCAATAACAACCCCAGAAGGACATCCTTCTATAACGCCACCTATAGCGACCCCATGTGACTCGCCAAATGTGGTAAGGTTAAATAACTTTCCAAAGGAATTTCCTGCCATACGATCTATTTTTGTGCTAATGTAAATGTTATATCACAAAAACAAAAATTGTACTTTAAGTTTATCCTTTTTAACTAAAAATAAACTAATTTAGTGCGTTTATATAATTATTGTTTTTATGAAATACTATAAAGTCCCTAATTTACTATTTCTTGCCTTATTAATGGTTATGTCTTGCTCTAAAGATGACGACGCCTCTATATCGAACCTAGATACCACAACTATAAACGGTAACTACTTCCCTTCTACTCTAGACAGTTCATGGGAGTATACCATTTCCAATAATAACACGGTCACTAATGCATTAACGACCACTACAGATAACCTCTATGTGGTAAACGAAACAGACGAGCTATTTGAATTAGAAGCAAATAATAACACTCTTGCAAATGGCTTTGTGAATGGTTTATTAACGGCTACGGCATTATCGCGAACAACGACAGCATTAACTTTAAATGGCACACTGGGTTTACCAGCACCTATTGGCGATTTATTGGCTTTAGATATTGAATTAAACAACATTAAACTTTATCAAACTAATGCGGCCAATGGTACCGTATTATCTAGTGATAGTAACACTATAGAAGAAGATTTTAACAGTTTCCCGTTAACTGTAAATTATACGTTATCTACAACAGCTCTGGGATATATAGAAACTATAGAGTTTAATGGCGATACTTATAACGATGTTATTTCATCAAGCCTAAAGGTAAATTTAAATGCTACTACTGCATTAGTGGTTGGTGGTTTCCCTGTAAATTTAACTATTATAGAACCACAAGACGTTATTGTTGTAACTAGTTATTTCGCTAAAAATATTGGTTTAGTACATGCTGAAACAAACATGAACTATACGCTTAGTGCAATAGCGATAGCGGCACTGGAAGCTCAAGGTATTGATTTAGAAGGTTTACCGACTGCTGGTGCGACCACAAACACACAAAATTTAACAACTTATACAATTAGTGAGTAGGTTGTACTTCCTTTTATTTTCTCCTAGCTCCTTTTTTTTAATAAACAATTAGTTTACAATTACTTATAGATATGATAATTAACTGCTAATGTTTAAGTAATATTAGTGTGTGTTCTTTGTAATGATAAAACACACACACATTGAAACTAAAACGTAAAATAGAAATTGCTGTTATTTCCGATGTACATTTAGGCACCTTTGGATGTCATGCCAAGCAGCTACTAACTTATCTAAATAGTATTGCCCCTAAAAAACTCATTCTAAATGGTGATATTATAGATATTTGGCAGTTTAATAAGCGTTATTTTCCGAAAGCTCACCTACAGGTTATAAAAAAAATAATGGATTTTGCTTCAGAGGGTGTAGATGTTATTTATATTACAGGAAATCACGATGAAATGTTACGCCGATTTAGTGGTACTACTATTGGTAATATCTCTATTGTAAACAAAAAGATTTTAGAGCTTGATGGTAAGACCGCTTGGTTTTTTCACGGCGATGTTTTTGATGTCTCAATCCAAAACGCCAAATGGCTCGCCAAATTAGGGGGCTACGGTTACGATTTACTAATCTTAATAAATCGTTTAGTAAATTGGGGATTGATAAATTTAGGAAAAGAAAGGTTCTCGCTATCCAAAAAAATAAAAAACAGTGTAAAACGTGCCGTAAAGTACATAGGTGATTTTGAAAATGTAGCTGCCGATTTAGCAATTGAAAAAGGGTATGATTATGTTATTTGCGGACACATACATCAACCCAAAATGCTACACAAAAAAAACAAATTAGGCGAGGTTATTTATTTAAATTCTGGCGATTGGGTAGAAAATTTCACAGCACTAGAATACCAATTTAAACGGTGGAAAATTTATAATTATAACAACGATAAACGTACTGCCTTTTTTGCAGATGAAGACCTCAAAGATATGGATATGAAAGACCTTATTGCTGCCATAACAATTCTAAAGCCTAAAAACTAAATTAATGCCGCCTTCAAAATAGAAATAGGATGCAGTGCTTCCCGCCCTGTTCCGTCTTTTATTTGATGTCTACAACTGGTGCCGTTAGCAGCGATAATAACAGCTTCTGAGGCTTTTCTTACCGCTGGAAATAATGTTTGCTCTCCAATCTGCATACTCACTTCATAATGTTCTTTTTCATAACCAAAACTCCCTGCCATACCACAACAACCACTAGGAATTAGTGTTACTTTATAATTTTTAGGCAAATTTAACAGGTTAAAACTATGTATTTGGCTACTTTTTGCCTTTTGATGGCAATGCCCATGAAATTTAATCGTACATTCTTGTTGAGTAAATTGACTTGTTTTAATATTTCCTATGGCAATTTCATTGCTTATAAATGCATCTATTAAAAAAGTGTGTTTTGCTATTTTATTTGCTGATGGCTTATCCTTGGCTAGCTTTAAATATTCATCTTTAAAAGTTAATATCGCAGAGGGCTCAATGCCAATTAAAGGGGTGTCTTCTGAAATTAAATCTTTGTACAATGCTACATTGTCATTTGCTACTTTTTGAGCCTGTTTTAAAAGGCCTTTGGAAAGAAATGCACGACCTGATTCTTGGTTTTTTACTATTTTAACCTCATAGTTTAAAGCCTTTAAAAGCGTTAAAGCATCTGCTCCAATAGGACTATCTAAATGATTGGTAAACTCATCATTAAACAAATACACTGTTTTTATTTTACACGATGTAACTTCTTGTTTTTTAGTGTTTATATATATATCATATAAAGAATTACTTGATAGCAGTGGTAAACTCCGTTCTTTTGCGACATTAAGTGTTTTCTTTAAAATAGCGGCTGTTATTTTATTAGAAAAGATCCTATTTGTAAAACCAGGCGCCAACCTTCCCCAGTCGTTTAACTGGTTGTTGTATGCAAATAATTTTGTGCGTAAAGACACCCCGTTTGCTTTTTGATATTGGTATAAAAATTCAGCTTTCAAGCTTGCAATATCAACGCTACTGGGACATTCACTAGAACAAGCTTTACAACTTAAGCATAAATCGAAAACGTGTTTTAACTCTTCTTGGTCAAATTTATTAACCTTATCAGACTGCGTTAAAAACTCTCGTAATGCATTTGCTCTTGCTCTTGTGGTATCTTTTTCATTACGCGTTGCGCGATAACTGGGACACATTGTCCCTCCAAACTCTGGTGTTTTTCTACAATCTCCAGAACCATTACACTTTTCGGCTTCTCTTAAAATACCTTGAGATGCCGAAAAATCCATAAAGGTTTTAATCTCTGGGGCTTTTCTTCCAGGAGTATAACGTAACGATTTATCCATAGGATAGGCCGCAACGATTTTCCCTGGATTATAAATATTATGAGGATCGAATACCGATTTCACCTGCTTTAAAAGCTCATAATTAGCATTACCAATCATTAACGGTATAAATTCGGCACGTACAATTCCATCGCCATGCTCGCCACTAAAAGAGCCGTTATATTTTTTTACTAGTTTAGCAACGTCTGTTGTTATTTTTCTAAATAGCACAACATCTTCTTCTTGCTTTAAGTCTAATATAGGCCGTAAATGAAGCTCTCCTGCACCGGCATGTGCATAATACACAGCATCTTGGTTATACGTTTTCATTAATGCCGCAAACTCCGAAATATAATCTGATAAATCCGATAAGGTTACTGCTGTATCTTCAATACAGGCTACCGCCTTTTTATCGCCAATAATATTTCCTAATAAACCTAAACCTGCACTACGTAAGTTATTTGCTTTATTAATATTGTCGCCAACAAGCATTGGGTTTGCATAACTTAATTTTGTTGCGTCAATAGTTTTTACTAAAGCTGCAGCTTTAATTTTAGCCTCTTCTAAGGTGTTTGCTCTAACTTCACACATTAAAATAGCTATAGGGTCGCCTTTTATAAAAGCCCTATTCGCTTGCTGTGTCGCATTTCGTTTTGTACAATCTAAAATGGTTTTATCCATCATTTCACAGGCATACAAATGATGTTTCATTGCTGGTGCTACAGCTTTCAAACAGTTTTCAATACTCGCAAAATGCGCAGCTACCATTACCCCTTCTTTAGGTGGTAATCGGTCCAATTTTAAAGTGATTTGTGTTGTAAATGCTAGGGTTCCTTCACTTCCTGTTAGTAATTTACACATATTAAAAAGTGTTTCATCTTCAGAAAATACACTTGTATTTAGTAATTCATCTACCGCATAACCTGTACTCCTTCTGTGTATTTCAGGTTTAGGAAACTGTGCTTTTATTTCTTTTTGTGTCGCTGCTACATCAAGACTGGTATATAGAGAATTATAAATAGCACCTTCTAAGGTTTTTAGTGTTCTTTTCTGCTGAAAATCTGCTGCGCTTAGTTCTGAAAAAACAGCTTCACTACCGTCGCTAAGAATGGTATGTAATTCCAGCACTTTATCTCTTGTAACGCCATACTGAATAGACGTTGTACCTGAAGAATTATTACCTACCATTCCACCAATCATACACCGATTAGAAGTCGATGTATTCGGCCCAAAAAATAGACCGAAAGGCTTTAAATAATTATTTAATTCATCTCTAACAACTCCTGGCTGTAAGGTAACTGTCATTTCAGATTCGTTAACCTCTACTATTTTGGTAAAGTGCTTAGAAACATCGACAACAATGCCTTTACCAACACATTGCCCTGCTAAAGATGTTCCTGCTGTTCTAGGAATTAACGAGGTATCATGTGTTTTTGCAAACGCAACAAGCGTTTTTATATCTTTATTATGTTTTGGGTAAGCAACTGCCAAGGGCAACATTCTATATACAGATGCATCTGTAGCGTATAATGCACGCATAAGAGCGTCATAATGAAGTGCCCCATCTAAGGTTTCTGCTAATGCTTTTAAAAGAGTATTTTTCATTATTCCGTCTTAGAAATTACAGGGATTGATCGATTAAAATTAGTTGTAAAACAAATAAAAGAATCTGTTCCCGCCACACCTTCAATTTCATGAATTTGATTGTATAAAATTTGCCTTAAATGGTCATTGTCCATTGCATAAATTAATACAAAAATAGCATATTTACCAGACACGTAATTGCATTCTTTTATTTCAGGAATCTGTTCTAAAAACGCTACTACTTGAGTTGCAGATCGTGCTTCTTTTAATCGAATACCTACAAACGATTTTGTACTATATCCTATTTTTCGTTCATCTAATATTAAATCTGCCTTTTTTATAACGCCATCGTCTTTCATTTTTTTTATACGCTGGTGCACTAAAGAATTCGAAATCTTTAACGCTTCGGCTATTTTAGAATACGCTTTTCTAGCATCCGTTCTTAAAGCAGATATAATCTGTTTATCTACATAATCAAGTTGACTCATCTGTTCAAAAAAAATAAATTATAAAAACCAATTTAACCATTAAACAATTCAATAGCTATTTAATATTAAAAATAACATTCAAATTAAAACAAAAGTAATCATACAAGACCTACATAAAGGTTAATTTGATTTAAATTTGCTGAAAAATAATTTTTATGACGACTACAGTGTTATTTAACAAATTATGGAATGAATACACAGAACGCACTCCATCTGCAAAAAAGATAAACCATTTATTTGAATCCCAAGGCAATACGATCTCTAATGATCATGTTGCATTTAGAACTTTTGATGATCCTAGAGTAAATATTGATGTTTTAGCGACCGTATTTATTAATAATGGTTATGAATATAAAAAGGACTACCATTTCTCTAAGAAAAAATTATACGCAAAGCATTTTGAACACAAAACAGATAAGCAAGCCCCTTTAGTATTTATTAGTGAGTTAATTACCAGTGCATTTTCTGTTGAAACGCAATCCATAATTAACAACACCTTAAACAGTATCGATTTTAATAGTATCCCTGCTGCAGAACTTCCATTTTTGGGCCGCTTATGGAGCACCCCTTCATATGAATTATATACCACACTATTAAAGGAGTCTGAATATGCTGCATGGTTATACGCTAATGGCTTCTGTGCTAATCATTTCACTATAAATGTAAATGCTTTAGAAACTTTTAAAACCCTTAATGAAGTCAATATTTTTTTAAAAGACAATAATTTTAAAATGAATACTTCTGGAGGAGAAATTAAGGGAAATCCTACATTATTATTAGAACAATCTAGTATATTAGCAGACAAAATAACCCTTGATTTTCTTGAAGAGAAAAAAGAAATAACATCTTGTTACTACGAATTTGCGTATAGATATATGAGAGCGGGCATTTTATTTAAAGGTTTTATTGCTGATTCTGCAGATAGAATTTTTGAAAGTACAGATGTAACACTTATTAGTTAAAATTAAATTCAACAATAAAGAATGTTAATTTTTTTTTTAACATAAAAATGTTTAAATTTAAATTAAATAAGAAAACTAAATTTATGAAAAAATTATTTTTATTAGCACTAGTTATAATGGGGTTTACAACTAGCGCAGCTGCACAGGAGGTTTCTGAAAACGCTATCGGACTCCGTTTTGGCGGCAATGATGGCTTTGGGACTGAGATATCGTATCAACGTGCATTATCGGGAAATAACCGTTTAGAATTAGGCTTAGGCTGGCGTTCTGGCGACGACCATGATGGCTTTAAACTTATAGGTCTTTACCAATGGATGTGGCACTTAGAAGGTAATTTTAACTGGTACGCAGGTGCCGGTGGTGGTTTTGCCTCTTACGAATATGAAAATGATTTAGGTGATGATTCTTTTGTATTTGCTGCTGGAGATATCGGTATTGAATATAATTTTGATATTCCCTTACTAATCGCTGTGAACATAAGACCTGAAATAAGTTTTGGAGATCATAATGATGATTTAGATTTTGATTTCGGCCTTGCTGTTCGTTACCAATTTTAATACTATATACCCCTACATATACACAAAAAACCATTTCTTAATTGAAATGGTTTTTTGTTTATTTGAATTTTAAGTGTAAAACATACTCGGTAGACTATGAAACAACAAAAGGCACTAGCTATAATGGCTGCAGGGCTAGGTACCCGTTTTGGAGGTGTAAAACAGTTGCATTATGTTAGCTCCAACAACTATTCAATTATTGATTTTTCGATTTACGATGCGCTAAATGCGGGTTTTAATACCCTTATTTTTATTATAAGCGAAGCGCTCTTAAGCGCGTTTAAAGCGCGTTATGAAAACACCTTTGACGCTACAATTACGGTTCACTTTGTTATTCAAAATACGCAGGCTATCCCCAAACAGCATCACATTACATTGCAGCGAAAAAAACCATGGGGCACAGGTCATGCGCTTTTAATGTTGAAACATATTGTAACTCATAATTTTGCACTTATTAATGCGGATGATTTTTACGGTAGATCGGCTTTTAAAACCATGCATGATGCGCTTTTTAATAAAACGCTTATTACTCAAAACTTCTTTATTGGCTATCCTTTAAAAAACACACTTTCTAGTAACGGTACAGTCTCTAGAGGCGAATGTATTGTTACTTCTGAAGGGCTTTTAAAAGGTATTTATGAACGAACACAAATTCAACAATTAGAGCCTGGCTTAATTCATTATATTGCGCTTGATAACACAAAAAAAACA
This sequence comes from Lacinutrix sp. YIN62, assembly GCF_057219185.1. Classification (NCBI taxonomy): domain Bacteria; kingdom Pseudomonadati; phylum Bacteroidota; class Flavobacteriia; order Flavobacteriales; family Flavobacteriaceae; genus Lacinutrix; species Lacinutrix sp. YIN62. Next base: position 32,545 of record NZ_JBXVVH010000026.1, on the reverse strand, counting down.
CTCGCTCCAGAGACTAATGTTTCTATGAATTTTTGGGGGTTTTCAACACAAATATTTGAAGTTGCTAGCACTCAATTTGAGTCTTTCTTAAAGCAACTTTCTCCCAATGATACTTCAGAGTTTTTTATAACAACGCTTGTAAACTATGCCATTAAGAATACGTTAATGTCCTTTAAAATGCTCCCAACCACATCGCAATGGTTTGGCATTACATACAAAAATGACCTTAGTGAAGCCTCAAATACACTTTCGCATCTTATAACTGAAAAGATCTACCCCGAAACACTATGGTAATCCCTAAAAACATACAGGCTATTTGTACTCAATTTTGTATTTCATCGGGTTTAAAAAAGGTAAAAACCTTAGATTCTGGGCATATAAATGATACGTATTTAATTATTACAAATACAGATGAACGTTATGTTTTACAAAAATTAAACCCTCATGTTTTTAAAGACATTGAGGACATTATGGCTAACAAAATTAATGTTAGTGAGCATTTAAAATCTCAAAATTCCCCCTATGAAACTCTAAACTTTATAAGTAGCAAAAGCGGTTTATTTTACTATATCGATGCGAATAAAAATTATTGGAATATGACGGCCTTTATTTCAAATTCCTACACGCATACTATAGCCACAAATACAACATTGGTTTTTGAAGCCGCAAAATTATATGGTAGTTTTATGTCTTTAACAGCAACACTTCCATTCAATAAAATAAAAGAAACACTACCTAATTTCCATGATGTTCCGTTACGGTTTTCTCAATTTGAAAACGCACTTAGCACCGCCTCAAATGCCAGAAAAGACAAAGCTAAAGCGGCCATTGCTTTTGCTTTCCAACAAAAAGCTACTCTGTTTGAATTAGCACAGTTAAAAGCAAAGGGCTTGTTTCCTATTAGAATAACACATAATGATGCTAAGTTATCTAATATTTTATTTAATAAAAAAGATGAAGGACTGGCTGTAATAGATCTAGATACCGTAATGCCAGGGATTATTCATTATGATTTTGGAGATTCTATTAGATCCATATGTTCTAATACTACAGAAGATGACAATAGGTATAATACTATTGCTATTAAACTGGATTATTACGAAGCCTTTTGTAAAGGCTATGCACATTCTACAGCAGGGATATTAACACCTCAAGAGGTGAAATACCTTCCGCTAGGCGTTAAAACCATTATTTTTATTATGGGCTTACGCTTTTTAACCGATTACCTTAATAATAACATTTATTACAAAGTAAAATATGATTCTCATAATTTGGTGCGTTGTAAAAATCAATTTAAGCTTTTAGAAAGTGTTGCTCAGAGTTATGATAAAATTCTAAAAATAACCTATAATGCCTACGGTTTAGATTTCTCGTAAAACTTCGGGATCTCTATAGTTTTTCCATGTTCCTCCTGTAAAGTCCGGGATTTTTGTGCTCGCGCTATTATTAGCTACCGAAATTTCCGAAAGCGGTGTGATAGCGCTCCAAAGCACGCCATCGTATAAGTTTATATCCAATGGTAGCCCTTTATTTAAACAACGGATTAACCTATAAATCATAACAAAGTCCATTCCGCCATGCCCTACAGCATTAGCATCTATTTGTGTTTTTAATTTATTCCATAACGGATGATCGTATTGTTCTCTATATTTTTTGTAAGCTTCGTCTTTAAGCCAATTGTGTCCCCAATATTTTAATTCTGGCTCATTAATAAACAAGCGCGAAGGGTAGCCTTGATGCACCGCTTTTGTACCAGTAAGTGTATTTAACCTAGAATACGGGCGCCCAGTATGCACATCAAACTGAAGCATAATACTTTTCCCTTTTTTGGTACGTATTAAGGTGGTATTCATATCTCCACAAGCAAAGTTTGAAACGGTACTGTTTTGTGCTTTTGCAGCCATAGACAAGCTTTGTTCCCTAGAGCTCATAGACACAAGGTGATCATAATTATCGCCTCTACCAATATCCATATAAAAACTAACAGGTCCTAATCCGTGCGTGGTATAAAAATTACCATTGCGTTCCTGATGATGTTTTATACGCCATTGCTCTTCATAATAAACATCATCCAACAGGTGTTTTCTTAAATCATGAATATAAGCACCTTCTGCATGGTTTAGCTCTCCAAAAACTCCTTGATTCACCATATTTAAAACCCACAACTCTTCGCCATTAAAACAACAATTCTCCATTGTCATACAATGTTTTTGTGTACGCTCGGCAGTTTCAATAAGACGCCAGCAATCTTCCAATGTATATGCTATAGGGACTTCGCAAGCGACATGTTTACCATGCTCCATGCCATAAATAGACATTTCTGTATGATATTCCCATGGTGTTGCAATGATAAGTAGGTCTATATCCTCTCGTTCTGCCACTTTTTTCCATTCCTCTTTTCCGCCAAAATATAAATCGGCCTTTTGGGACTGAATGGTTTTAAGGTAGTTATTATTTTTTGTGAGTTTATCTTCTTTCAAATCTGAAAGCGCTACTATTTCAGCAAAATTATTCTTAATCAAATACTCAAACATTTGAATAAGCACACTGCCTCTATTTCCCATTCCTATTATACCCACTCTAGCTTTACTTATAGGCTCCGTTTTAAGGTTTACAACAGTTCCTTTTGCTTTCTTTTTTAAAAGCAGCTCATTAAGCGCTTCTTTATCTGCTATTTTAGCTGTTTTACAGCTAGCTATAACTGGGGATAAACCTAAGAACAAACTTGCTCTTGCGCTTAAATTTAAAAAGGATTTTCTATTCATCTGTATAGTCATTTTGAGCTAGGGAAGTTATTAAAATAATTAACAATTATTAATTGTTTTAATATTAATTTCACAAAAAAACGCCTTGAATATTTAAAATATATTAAAATTACTTTAGAATTAAATAATTTTAAAAGCACCCTATTATAAGTGGAGGCATTTAGATAATGTTGCCTCGTAAATCGCTTCATATTGTGGAACGATTTGAAGAATATCAAATTTACGCGCTTGTGCCTTTGCATTTTCTTTAAAAGTAGCCAATACATCATCATCATTTAAAATCCGTAATGCATTTTCACTCATTTCTTTTACGTTTCCTACATCGCTTAAGTACCCGGAGAAGCCATCTAAGTTCACTTCTGGAATACCACCTGTATTGCTTGATATTACAGGAACTCCTGAAGCCATAGCTTCTAAAGCAGACAGCCCAAAACTTTCCGTTTCGCTTGGGAGTAAAAATAAATCTGTAAAACAGAGAATGCGGTCTATCTCATTACTATTTCCAAAAAACACAACTTTATCTGAAATTCCAAGCGCTCTACATTGGCGTTCTGCTAATTCACGCTCGGGACCTTCTCCCACCATCATTAATTTCGCGGGTCTTTCTTTTTGAATGTTATAAAATGTTTTAATAACATCTGGAATACGTTTCACTTTCCTCATATTACTTATATGAGTAATAATTTTTTCGTCTTCATTAGCCATCATTCCACGTTGGCAATCTGTAAAATCGTGTTTAAATTTTATTAAATCTATAAAGTTAGTAACAACATCGATATTATTTTTAATATCAAATAAGCGCAAGGTATCCTCTTTTAAATTTTGAGATACCGCAGTTACGGCATCAGACTTATTTATACTAAAAGTTACGGCTGGTTTATAAAATGGATGACTGCCCACTAGCGTAATATCTGTACCATGTAATGTGGTTACAATTGGCACATAAATATTATCTTCTCTTAAAATTTTTTGAGCCATATAGGCTGCATAAGCATGCGGAATAGCATAGTGCACATGCAATACTTCTATTTTGTGAAGCTTTACCATGTCTACTAATTTACTAGACAAAGCCAACTCATAAGGTTGGTAATGGAATAAAGGGTATTCGGGAACATTTACTTCATGATAATGCACATTGTTACCTAAGAGTTCCAATCTAACCGGTTGATTGTATGTTATAAAATGGATATTATGTCCGCGTTTAGACAACTCCAACCCTAATTCTGTAGCAACGACTCCACTCCCTCCAAATGTTGGGTAGCATACTATTCCTATTCTCATTTATGTTTTATTTCTTTATTCAATTATAGCATCATATATTGCTTCTTGAATATTTGTTCGTATATCTTCTCTTAGCAACCTATTCTTTCCTTTAGCGCTAGGATACGTTCTATTAGCTAAGAACACATATACCAATTCCTTTTCGGGGTCGGCCCATGTGTATGTTCCTGTAAAACCAGAATGTCCAAAACTACTTTTACCAACACAACCGCAAGTAGGGCCTTCTTTTTTTAATTGTGGCTTATCAAAGCCCACTCCACGTCTTACTTTATTTTTACAATAATAGCAGGTATTAAACTTATCTACTGTTTCTGCTTTTAAATAGCGTTTCCCGCCATAAAATCCTTTTTGCAAGTACATTTGCATGATTTTAGCGATATCGTTTGCGTTACTAAAAACACCTGCATGACCACCGACACCACCTTGCATTGCCGCCCCCATATCATGAACATAGCCCTGTATTTTTTGATATCTAAAATAATCATCCTCTTCTGTAGGAATAATATTTTTGCTACTTACCGTATTATAGGGATTATATTTTGTGTAATTGGCCCCTAATGATTTATAAAAGTGATCTTGTGCTAACTCATTTAATGGTTTGTCGTAATGACCTTCAATATATTTCTTTAAAATATAATACGGTAAATCACTATAACGGTAACGCAGTCGTTTTAAGAGCTCTGTATCCTTAATTAAATTTGGTATTGAATCCTTATAATCACTTCGTAGGTATAAATTTTTAGCGACTTCTATATTAAATGTTTCTGTTTCTGTTGTGCTGTAATAATCTGAAGATGGCTTATGTGTCGCAGAATCTAAAGTTGCATAATAAAAGGGAATCCAAGGTTTTAATCGCGCATAATGCGACAGCATTTTTTTTATTGTAACATTTTTCTTGTTCGTTTTTTTGTATTCAGGAAGTAATGCTGATAATTTACTATTTAAGGAAACAATACCATCTTCTTCAAGCTCCATTAGCAATGGTAATGTGGCTACAATTTTAGTTAAAGAAGCTATATCGTAAATATCTTCGGAAGTTACTTTTTCGCTTTCTTTTTCGTAGGTATGTGTTCCAAAATTTTTGTTATAGATTACTTTTCCTTTTCTAGCAACAAGCAATTGAATTCCTGGGGTCATTTTAGAATTCACAGCATAATTAGCTATTGAGTCTATTTTTTTTAACCGCTCCGAACTCACGCCTACACGCTCTGGAATAGTGTAACCCAAACGCTTTATCGAACTGTACGATTCTCCATCTCCTAATTTAAAATATTTTCCTGCTGAAACTGGTAATTTACCTTTTGCTCCTAAGGCACCAAAAATAATTTGTGCAGATTTTTCTTGAGCAATTTTACTATTTTGATAGCTCACGATCACGCTCTCTATATTGGTCACCGATTTTAGATCTAATAAGGCATATGGCTTTACAAAAATATCTAAAATAACATTATTCGCCTTTGCTATTTTATTTAACCATTGGAGTTCTTTTTTTGAAAATTTATAGCCTTTCCAAGGGTTTTCATTAGAACGGTGAAACCCTACAATAACTGTGTTATAGTTTTTTAGCTGACTTAATAAGTCCCCTAGCTTATCGGCTTTTACTTCCTGTACATTCGCATACTGTTTAAGCGTATTTAAAAAAGGAGTCCCTTCAGCATCACCTAATTTTACATAGGCTATTTTTTTTGTTTCTAAATGACGTAGCGGCAATGTATTTCGGACATCTCTTGCTACTGTAATAGCTTCTTCCATTAGGGATTCATACAACGCATTGTCTTTTATGCGGTTTAAATCACTCACTAAATGACTAAGACCTACTGGGGAGTATCTATTTAGGCCTGCTTTAAATTTCGCCTGCAATACTTTTTTTACAGAATGCGCCAAGCGTTTCTCTGTTATCGTTCCCGCTTTATAAGCATTGGTCATTTTTCTAATTCCTTCAGAAACATCACTAGACATTAACATTACATCATTCCCCGCTAAAAAAGCCACCAAATCAATATCTCCAGGAGCACTAAAATTAGAGGCGCCTTTCATTGTTAAAGCATCTGTAAAAATAAGTCCTTTAAACCCTAGACGTTGTTTTAAAATATGAGTGACTATGTTCTCTGAAATAGACGATGGATAGCCTTTTCTAGGCTCTAAACTAGGAATATTTAAATGGGCCACCATTACACTAGACAAGCCTGCTTTTATAAGTTTTTTGTAGGGATACAACTCAATAGAATCTATGCGTTCCTCATCAAAATCTACAGTGGGTAGTGTTTTATGAGAATCGGCTTCAGTATCTCCGTGCCCTGGAAAATGTTTCGCATTGGCTAATACACCAACACTTTGCATGCCTTTCATAAAAGCCAAAGCTTTATCTGTTACATTATCGCGATCTTCTCCAAAAGAACGATTGCCTATTATTGGGTTTTTAGGGTTTGTATTAATATCTACAACTGGTGCAAAATTAAAATGCACTCCTAAACGTTTACAATGTTCCCCTAACTGTCGTCCCGTTTGTTCTATTAATTTATTGTCTTGAATAGCGCCTAATGTCATATTCCACGGAAAGGAGTAAGTAGAATCTAATCGCATGCTTAACCCCCACTCGGCATCCATTCCTATTAATAATGGGGTTTTTGAAATCGCTTGCAATTCATTATTTAATTTTGCTTGGCGTACGGGGCCACCCTTAGAATAAATAAGGCCTCCTATTTTATATTTTTGGATTAAATTTACAAGTTTCCTTTTTTCTTTTAATGTTTGACTAGAAAACACTTGCACCATATATAACTGTGCAATCTTTTCTTTTAAAGATAAGGACGAATAAACACTATCGACCCATTGTTCTTGGGCTTTAACATTTCTAGCTAATAATGGGTTTTCCCCATTTTGAGCTTCTAAAACATTTGAAATCAAACACAGGGCAATAAGAAATAATAGTTTACGCATAAATAATAAGTTTTATTAGCTGCTTCTATTATTTCGCAACTAAAAACTATGCCAAATTAGCACATTTCTTCTTATTATTAAAGACTTTAAGATAGATTTATAAAGAAGAAAAAACTTTTCTAAAATTAAAAATATTTTCTATGTTTTTTTTTTAAAAATCGCACTTTGGTTTATTGTTTAAAGAAGCCCATCCCTATAAACAACTAAATATATTATAACGCAACCTTTTCAAGGCTCTCGTTTTTATGTGTAAAAAATAAATTAATTTAAAAAGCGATTATGCCAGCTATCACTAGCAGGGACTTCCCAATTTTCGTTTAACTCTGCAATATTCGTAACTAAATTATTAAAAACGATTGTGTTTTTAGAAACTGCTTTTTGTTTTGCCATGGTTCTAAAATCCGTTAATGTTTTATGAGCAACAAACTCTCCTTGCTTATACGACACATTCATTTTATCCATTAAATCCACATTATAGGCTTTTTCTAAGCCTTGAATAAAATGTACAGATGCATCTATTGAGCATCCTGTAGCAGCTTGTATATCTTGATCTAAAGCAATGATTATAAAGCGTTTGTAACGTATCTCGTATCCCGCATTTAAATCACTCCCGTGCGCTGTCCAATTTGTAATAAAGGTATTTAATTTTGATTTTATTTCGTCAAGTTCTTCTATTGAAAAAGAACGGTTTGCTTGGTAAATCCAAACTTTTGAAGTTTCTGGTAATGTATTAAAGTCTACTAGCATATCTCAAGATTCTATTTTAATTCTATAGTCTTACAAAAGTACTACTTTACATCCAATCTAAGCGCTGAGATTCTATCTTATACAGCAGATAATCTATAATTGACTGTGCGTTTTTATATTTTACAAATGGAATGGTTACTACTTTTGATGCTGTACAAACCTTTATAGAAGCGATCCCTTTTTGCTTTTGAAAAAAACTCTGCACCATACTTATAGATTGTATTTTATGTATTTCTAATAACGTTATTTTTGTTCCAATAAGTCCGCCACTACCTATTGATAAATAATGGTCGTCTAGAGTGTAAAAGGCCTTTTTAAAACGAAACTGTACTGTAATTAACAGGTACGGGATTGCAATTAGATTTACCACCCAAAAGAAATTCCCAAAAAGTTTGTATGCTATAGTATTAGCAATAAGAAGGAAAGGGATGTGGTATAACAGTACTATTTTTTTATAGTAGCGTTCTGGTTTAAGCTTAATTAATTGTTGTTTATAATTTTTAAAAAGACGTTGTACCAGATAATCACTTTCATTTTTACTCAAACCAACGATTGAAAAGTGCTTGCGTTGTTTTTTAGCAACCATAGCTTGTTTAAAACTCATAGTATGCAATCCAAAATAACGCTTAAATCGATTCGTTGTAATCTCTATATTTTGAATTCGTGACGGTGTAAGGTTTAATGATACTTTATTAAATACCCCTTTTGTTATTTCAATGGTCTTATTTCTATCTATAACTTGCAAGTTATAATTGAGTAAAAACGTTTTAATTAACGATAATAAGAACGTAATAACTATTAATATAATAACAACAACAGAATTAAATAATATCGCTTTATAAAAACTTAGCTCGTCCATTTTCAACCAGTTATCAAAATAATCTTGCCAATTCAACCGTTTTATAAAGTCCTTAAAATTAGCATATAATCCCCCTATAAAAGCGAGGATAATAAAAAAGCTTTTTATATGGTTTTGACTAATACCTTCAAGTAAGAGCTTTTTAGGGGAGGCTTTATAAAATACAGCGGCTTGATCTGTCGTCGGTTTAGTTACCTCTTGCGTGCTTACAAACAAAGCCTTTTTTAAACGTTCTGCATGTTCCCGCTTTAAAGCAGAAATTTCGATTTCTGTACTATTATCACCAGCTGTTTCGACATTAACCTGAACAACATTTATTAATTGCTGCAATGCGTTTTGTTTGATATAAACGTTTTGAATTTTTGACTTAGGAATTGTAAGACTCTCCTTTTTTAATATTCCTGTTGCTAAATGAAAATCGTCTCCTGAGACATAAAAAGTAAAATTTAAATAGCTTAAAAATGCTTTTATAAGTAAAAACACTCCTATACCTATAAGTATTAGTATTACATAAGAGGTACTAATACCAAAGACACTTCCTTTTTTAAATACACTAAACGCGAGCACAAGAAATAAGGTCGCGCTTTTTGTTATAAATTTGTAGGAAGTAAATGCAAAAATAACGAATACTCCTTTTGCAGATTGCCGACTCGGACTATTAAGATCGAAATCACTCATGCAACCTACTTGTTATACGGTCTTTTATTTTTTGAGCATCACCAAACGGCATCCCTTTAATAGACAAATCATCTCCAGCATCGCCTGCAGAATAAATGTTGAGCGTTGCCAAATTAAATTTTCTAGCCATAAAAGATCTTGAGATCTCTACATGTTGAATTCTAATAAAAGGAACGGTTGTTACACTATTAACGATAAGTCCTTTGGTATAAATAATATCCTGCTCCCGTAGCGCGTACCCCCGCTTTGCAAAGCCTAATACAGTGATAATAAGACTTAGTATTAAAAAAAACAAGAGACTAAAAATAAGGGGCCAAAAATAATGCATAACAAAACTATTGTCCGACATTAATTTTACCATAAACACCCCTATGCAAACGAATATCCCTATTATTATTTTATTAAAAATTAAAATAGTCAAATAAATCTTTGCGATAGGTTTATAAACAACCGAGACTTGTGAAGGCAGGGCGTCTACATTTATTTGTTCATTAGTAAACATATGTTATCTTCTCTACTTTATAGGCCTTCCTTTATAATTAAACATTTAGAATACTTAACAAATTTCAAGTGGTTTTTTTATAAATCTTGCGCATTAGCTATTAATTCCGCTATGTCCATAACAGCAACGTCAGCTTCTTTTTCTTTACTTTTTACTCCATCGGTTATCATTGTATTACAAAAAGGACAGCCTGCAGCTATAATTTGGGGTTTGGTTTCTAACGCTTGCTCTGTTCGCTCAACGTTAATATCTTTACTTCCTTGCTCTGGTTCTTTAAACATTTGAGCCCCTCCTGCTCCACAGCACAACCCACGAGATTTACAGCTTTTCATCTCGACCAATTCTGCATCTAATTTTCTTATTAAATCTCTTGGTGCTTCGTAAACGTTATTTGCACGCCCTAAATAACACGGATCATGAAAAGTGATTCGTTTTCCTTTAAATTGCCCACCTTCTACAGTTAAACGTCCTTCATTTAATAAATCTTTTAAAAATTGGGTATGATGCACCACTTCGTAGCTACCACCTAATCCTGGGTATTCATTTTTAAGCGTATTAAAGCAATGGGGACAAGCCGTTACAATTTTTTTAATTTCGTAAGCATTCATTACCTCTATATTAGTAACCGCTTGCATTTGAAATAAAAATTCATTTCCAGAACGTTTTGCTGGATCTCCTGTACAACTTTCTTCTGTTCCTAAAACAGCAAATTCTACATTAGCTTTATTAAGTAGTTTAACAAAAGCTTTTGTTATTTTTTTTGCTCTATCATCAAAACTGCCAGCACAACCTACCCAAAATAAAACTTCAGGTTGTTTGCCTTGGGCCATAAATTCTGCCATTGTAGGCACTTTAAGTTGTTCGCTCATAATATTGAGTTTATCTATTATTAACACACTGTTTTAGGTGTCTATTTTTTATTATTTGGCATCATCAAATACCTGAATGGTTACTTTTTTATCTACTAAATCGGTAAATTGTCCTTTATACCGTGTTGCTTTTACCAGGTGGTTATCTATCCAGTGATAATTACCGCCTCTAGGTTTCCCCATTAACAAACTATGAAACTTAAAACCATGTGTCTTCAACCAATTAGTTGTAACTGCTCTATGGTCTTCTGTTCTAGAGGTAAAAAAGCAGATCATATGCCCTTCATCATACCATTTGTTACACGTTTTTAATGCATCAGGAAATGGCATACAAGTTCCCATACGCTCGGGTTCCTCATTAGGAACATCTTCGGTAATAGTCCCATCTATATCGATTAAGTAGTTTTTCACGCCTTCGGGTAGTACTGGACTAATACGGTCACCTGCTTCTACCTTTTCATGTAACAATTTGTCTGCTTCTTCCCGTTTCATTCCTTCAATTTAGTGTTTTCCTTTTCTGTTATCGCTGCAAAATCTTTTCTTGCGATTCGTATATATAAGGCCAATCTTTTTTTACCATTTATCAATTTATTTTCTGGGCTATATTTTTCAGAATCGGCTCTTCTTACAGCTTCTATTCCAATACTTTCAGATTGTATATCAGAGCAATAATCGCAAAAAACCTTCTTTAATTTGACTTGAACAGCATGACTATTATTATAGGTAATCTCTGTATAAACCTTTATTTGTAAAGAGTCTTTCTTATACGATTGTGCTATTACAAATTGGTATCCCAGACAAAAAAAGACTAAAAAAAGAAAATTATATTTTTTATTGGTCTCATTCATTTGTCTAGCATTACGCTTTATCTATTTTTATTTATCCTTATTCTCCTAAGAATTTATTCATTTTTCCAATTTAACCTATCCATTTGATTATAAGGCCATGGCGCACCATTGTTTTCTATATTGGTCATCATATTATTTAACTCCATAGGAGCCGCTGATTCTTCCATTACCAAATAACGGCGCATTTCCATTATAATATTTAAGGGGTCTATACTTACAGGACAGGCTTCTGTACATGCATTACAAGAGGTACAAGCCCAAAGTTCTTCTTTAGAAATATAGTCATTAAGCAATTGCTTCCCGTCTGCTTTAAATTCTCCTTTGTTTGCATCTATATTTTTCCCTACTTCCTCCAAACGATCTCTCGTATCCATCATTATTTTACGTGGAGATAATTTTTTTCCAGTTTGGTTTGCAGGGCATTCGCTAGTACAGCGACCGCATTCTGTACAGGTATAAGCATTAAGTAAATTCACCCAACTCAAGTCTTGCACATCACTAGCTCCAAACTTAGCAGGTTCTTCTTCATTTTCGTCATTTTCTGGCACTGCGAAAGGATCGGCATTTGGATCCATCATTAGCATGACTTCTTTAGTTACAGATTCATTATTAGCAAATTGCCCTTTCGGGTTTAAATTCCCATAATATGTATTTGGAAAAGCCAAAAGGATGTGTAGGTGCTTTGAGTAATATAGGTAATTTAAAAAAACTAAAATACCTAATATATGTAACCACCATGCTGAGCGTTCTATAATATGCAAACTAGATGCTGATAACCCATCAAACAATGGGGCAATAAACTGACTTATTATGTTTCCTGAATATAACTCCGCATTTTGAAACGTTAAATCTGTTGCATTCATAACTAAAAACAATGTCATTAGCACCATTTCAAAATACAAAATAAAATTACCATCATGCTTTGGCCAGCCTTTCATTTCTGGACTCATAAAACGCTTTAATTTAACAATATTACGTCTTATCCAAAAAACTACCACAGATACAAATACTAATGCTGCTAAAATTTCAAAGCTTGAAATTAAAACCCCGTAAAACGTTCCCATACCAGAAAACAAACGGTGTGTTCCAAACAGTCCATCGATTATAATTTCGAGCACTTCTATGTTTATGATAACGAATCCTACATAAACAATAATATGAAAAAAACCAGCTACAGGACGCTTTACCATTTTACTTTGTCCCAAAGCGATCATAGCCATATTCTTCCAGCGCTGTGACTTATTGTCACTTACTTCTTTATCTTGCCCAAGCTTTATATTTCTCCATAATTTCTTAACATTTCTAGCAAAATAGCCAATGCCAAAAAACAAAGCGATTGCAAAAATTACATTTGGTAAATAATTCATAGTTAATAGGTTAGTTTACTCTCTTTCATCTTCTGGTTTAACATATCCTTTCTTGTCTTTCTTTCCAAATACAGATACGTTTATATAGCGTTTAGGGTTTAGTTTTACGTCTTGTAATAGCTCTTTTAATTGATTTGATGCCACTTCTAAATTATTGTATAATTTATCATCTTTCATTAATTTACCTAAGGAACCTTCGCCTTGCTCTAAGCCTACTAATACACTATTAACACTCCTTAAAGTTTGATCTAGATTGCTTATGGTTTTAGAGAACTCTATCGTTTTTAAATCGTTAGACATCGTCGCCAAATCTTGACTAGTTTTATTAAAATTATTTAAGGTTGCGCTTAATTTCGCTTCATTATTGGACACGATTGCGTTTAAAGAGTAAGATAACGCTTTAAAAGCTCTTAAGGTTTCATTAAGCTCGCCTATCGTGTGCTTTAACCCTTTTTCAGAATCATCTTCTACAATCTCATTAAGATTCATAAAAAGGGAATCTGCCGATTTCAAAGTCATATCTAATCCAGAACTCAATCCTGAAAAATTGCTCGTTAAGTTTTTTACCAATCCAACTTCAACCTCCGAGGCTATAAAATCTCCACTTTTAGCAATATTATTATTACTTGCAGGAATTAGGGCTAATCCATTACCTCCCATAATTCCTAGTTCATATAGCCTAATTTTACTATCCTTAGAAAAAACCAATTGCTCATTCACAGAAAAGGAAACTCTCGTTTTTCCTGTTTTAAAATCATAAAGAATATCTGTTATTTTACCAACAGCATTTCCTTTTATGGTAACTGGTGAAGATGTTGTTAACGCATTATAATCGAATTCTGTATAAAATACATTTGAAGCTTTTAGAAGATTCTTTCCTTTTAGATAACTAAAACCGAAAATAAAAAAGACGATTCCTAATATAACTAATATTGCAGTTTTTACTTCTCTAGATACCTTCAAAGTGTGATTGTGTTTGGTTAAGTAGCAAAAATAAAAATATTTTATTAAGTATTGCGCTAATTAGCCTCTTGTTTTAAAGCTTTTGCTAAACTTATTTGTTTACCATCTTTAAATGCAACTAAATAACTGTCTTTATATCCTTTTTTACTGGCTTCTATTTGTAATTTTTGAGCCTTATTATAGTCTGAAGTATAGCCATAATAATACTTATAAAACGGGCCTGATTTTTCTCTAGAAATCCCTTTTAGTCCCTTAAAATTGTATGGTTTAGGTTCCATTTTAGTAAAACTTGCAGCGACTTGTACCTTAAAGACTATATTGTTAATTATTTTTTCTTCCGAAGCGATTACTTCATTAGCATCCTCTTGGATTTCATAATCAAAATTACCTGTATTATCATCGATACCCGATTTGTACTTTATTATAGCTTTTTGAATTGCACCGGCTAATTCCTGTTGTCCTTTTTTAGAATTTAAATATTTGCCTTCTTTTGTATTGGTAATAAAACCCGCTTCAATAAGCACGCTAGGCATAACCGTTTGGTGTAATACAATAAATCCGGCTTGTTTAACTCCGCGGTTTTTTCTTTTTAATTTTTTAGTAAAATTGTCTTGAATGTTTTTTGCTAATTGTATGCTTTGGTCCAAATACTCTTCCTGCATTAAAGTCAACCCTATAAAAGATTCTGGGGAGTTCGGATTATAGCCTTCATAATTTTTCTTATAATCTTTTTCTAAGAAAATAACTTCATTCTCTGCTTTAGCAACATCAAAATTAGTTTTATTTCGATGGACTCCTAACACATAAGTCTCAGAACCTTGTGCCTGCGAGTTATGCGCATTACAATGAACAGAAACAAACAAATCTGCATTTGCCTTATTCGCTATTTTCCCTCTAACAAACAAGTCTACAAAAACATCCTTTGTTCTTGTGTACACGACTTTTATATCGGGATGTTTAGCCAAAGCCTTTCCAACAGCTAAAACTATTTTTAAAGCAATGTCTTTTTCTTTGTATCCATATTTGGAGGGTTTCCCAGGGTCGTGCCCGCCATGTCCAGCATCTAAGACAACAACAAATTTCTCATTACTGGTCTGTGCTCCTAGCATATTTAACATTAGTATAATAGTAAGCACAGAAAAAATAAATTTTCGATACGTTTGCATAAGTATTCTATCTAAATTTTAAAGTATTTATATTGTTTCTTATTTTTTAATGAATAATAAAATATTCACAAAAAAAATATTTAATTTTGGCAAATCAACAACCGAGCCATACTTTAGCAAAAATACATTTAAAAGCATTGCATACAAATAGATTTCATATACTTTTATTCTTAAGTTTTACAGTGTTTATAAACACTTTCTGCTTTGCGCAGGTCGACGGACAAACTCAAGATGTAGAAATACCATTAGTCGAAGACGAAAAAGCAACAACTAAAGTGTTGCAAGATTCATTAACCATAGATACTGATGAGCTAATATTAAATGAAAAAGTAAATGACTCTACTAAGACCGATACTTTAAAACAAAAAAAGCAATTATTAGAGAATATTGTAACCTATAATGCTACAGACTACACCTCTTTTAATAAGCAACAACAAAAATTATATTTATATAATGAAGCAGAAGTTCTATATGGCGATATGGAAATTACCGCTGGAAGTATTGTTATAGATTATAATAAAACCGAAGTTTATGCTGGTCGTATAAAAGATTCTGCTGGAGTATATTCTCAGCTTCCAGTATTTAAACAAGGGGAATCTGTAGTTAAACCCGATTCTATTCGTTTTAATTATGTGACTAAAAAAGCTAAAATTTGGAATTCTAGAACCGAACAAAATGGAGGTACTATTCTTGCCGAAGTAACAAAAAAAGAAAATGATTCTGTTTATTTTATTAGTGATGGCCAATTTACAACATCTAAAAACTTAGAGGATCCTGAATACTATTTTTTACTACGACGCGCTAAAGTTGTCCCTGGAAAAAAAGTAGTTACAGGCTTAACCAATTTATTTATTTATGGTGTTCCCACACCTATTGGTTTACCCTTTGCTTATTTTCCTTTGAGTACAAAGCAAACTGCAGGTGTTATTTTTCCAAGCTTTGGAGAACAAAACGACCGTGGGTATTTTATACAAAATGGCGGGTATTATTTTCCTATAAGTGATTATATGGATTTAACGCTATTAGGGGATTATTACACCAATGGAAGTTACGGTATTCGCATTGAAAGCAAGTATGCTAAACGTTATAAGTTTAATGGTAATTTTGCCTTTCGCTATGAAAACCTTATTAATAGCGAGCGTGGATTTCCTGATTACTCTAAAAGCACCATTTATAACTTAAGGTGGTCTCATAATCAAGATGCTAAAGCGAGCCCCAATTCGCGTTTTTCAGCTTCTGTAAACTTAGGGAGTAGTAACTATTACCAACAATCGAATAACCAAGTTAATGCCCCAAGTTTTTTAAATAATACCTTATCTTCTTCTGTTTCATATTCCAAAACTTTTCAAGGAGAGCCTCAAGTAAATATGAGTTTATCGGCCACGCATTCTCAAAATACACAAACCGAATCTATTAACTTAACTTTACCTACACTACAAGGAAGTGTTGGTAGAATTTACCCTTTTGCGCCCAAAGTTGGCGCTAAAAAAGGAATTGTTCAAAACATAAACATACAATACTCGGTACGTGGAGAGAACAGAATAGAAACCACAGATTCCTTATTCTTTAAAAAAGAAATGTTTGATGATGCAAAAATAGGAATGCGTCACTCTATTCCGCTTTCTACAAATTTTAAAGTACTACAATATTTTAGTTTAAGTAGTAGTGTTAATTTTGAGGAAACATGGGCTTTAAATACCATAAATCGTTTTTACGATGAAACGAGTGACCTTGTTGTTACAGAAGATCTTACTGGCTTTGCAGCCTATAGAACATATAACTTTAGTACAAGTTTAGGAACCACAATATATGGGCTATTCAACTTTGAGAAAAAAGGAGAAGATAAAAAATTAAAAGCCATACGCCATGTTGTGCGCCCTTCTTTAAGTTATAATATAAACCCTGCTTTTGATAAATATTACGATACTTACGAAGAAACAGATATTAATGGCGACCCTGTTGAACGTGAATTTTCACGCTTTGAAGGTAGCTTATATGGAGCTCCAAACAAAACATACTCTAGCTCTATAGGGATTTCGCTTTCTAACAATTTTGAAGCAAAAGTAAGAGATAGAGATAGCACAAAAACTGAAGCTAAGAAAATTGTACTTCTAAATAACTTAAACTTTTCTACCAGTTACAATTTGGCTGGCGATTCTTTACGCTGGAGCCCTGTTAGAATGACTGGTGGTACACAGCTGTTCGATAATAAAATGGATATTAATTTTGGTGCAACTTTAGATCCTTACGCATTAGACAACAACAATCAAAGAATAGAAGAGTTTAACATAAATAATGGCGGTAGCTTATTTCGAATGACTAGTGCAAACCTAACTTTAGGCTATAGTATAAAAGGAGGCGGTCGTAAAGATGATGAAATAACCAGTAGCAGTAGTAGAGAAGAAACATTGCAAAGTGGCGGAAGAGATGATGATTTATTTGGTCGCTCAGAAGATTATTCCGACCAACGTTTTGATGATGAAGAGGATGAAAATAAAGTGCCCAGTGATTTTTATAATTACAAAATTCCTTGGAATTTACGTATGGCTTATGCTGTAAATTATTCTAATTCTGCAAGGCAAAAAGAAATTTCTTCGCATTCCTTAATGTTTTCAGGAGACATTGATATATCGCCTCGCTGGTCTATAGGCGGTTCTTCTGGTTATGATTTTAAAAATCATGGGGTTACTTATACTCAATTGCGTTTTTCAAGAGATTTATTAAGTTGGAAAATGAACTTTAGCTGGTATCCTTTTAACGATACGGGCTCATGGAATTTCTTTATAGGAATTAAATCTAGTGTACTAAAAGATATTAAATACGAAAAACGCAGGCGACCAGATCAACGTTTATAATATTTAATCTTATTTAAAAAACAATATATTTATTAAAGCTATTATGAAAAAAATTATCGCAACAACAAAAGCGCCTGCTCCTATTGGGCCATATAATCAAGCCGTTTTAAGTGGAAACACGTTATATACTTCTGGGCAGATAGCTTTACATCCAGAAACAGGTGCTCTTATTTTAGGCTCTATTACTAAAGAAACAAAACAAGTTATGGAGAATATGAAAGCAGTTTTAGAAGCTGCAGAGATGTCGTTTGAAAATGTAGTGAAAACTTCAATTTTTATTAGTGATATGAATAATTTTAGCGAAATAAACAGTGTGTATGCTACTTATTTTGATGAAAATACGGCGCCTGCACGCGAAACTGTTGAAGTAGCTAATTTGCCTAAGTTTGTAAACGTTGAAATTAGTATGATTGCTGTGAAGTAATTATAACAACCAAGCCATAAGTCGGTATTAAAAAAAGTTAGCCTCTTCAATATTTAAAAATAATGATGAGTCGTAAGTACGACTAGTAATAGTTTTCTTTTTTGATTTATTATGAACTTAAAAAAGAGGATCATTTTATTAAGAAACAAATAGTACTTTATAAATAGAAAAGTCACATTTTAATGTGGCTTTTTTATTTTTAATCTTTCAAAGTAGTCATTAGCTTCTTTTAAAACTTTTGGAGCCAATACTATTGTTGTAAACATTGTAGGTATGGCCATAAGCGCAAAAAAACCATCAATCAAATTAATCATCATATCCAAAGAAGTAGTTGCGCCTAAAATAATACTCAAAATATAAAGATAATTATAGTAGTGTTTTTTATCTGCTCCAAGTAAAAACGACATACATTTTGTCCCATAATAAGAAAACGAAAATAATGAGGATACGCTAAAAACAATGATACAAACTAATAATAAGTACTTCCCTATTCCTGGCATTGCAGTACCAAAAGCTGTTGCTGTTAAAGACACCCCGTTGGCAGCACTCGTTTGCCATACGCCTGTTACTAAAATCGCTAAGGCTGTAAGTGTGCAAACAACCAAAGTATCTATTGCAGGCCCTAACATTGCAACCAAGCCTTCTCGCGTAGGCTCTGTTGTTTTTGCAGCTCCATGAGCCATTGGCGCTGTTCCTATTCCTGCCTCGTTAGAAAATGCGCCTCTACGAATACCTAGAAGAATAATTCCGCCAACAATACCGCCCAAAAAGGCATCGCCTTTATAATGATTCGCAAAAAAGGCATCTGTAAAAATAAGTTTAATATATCGCGGAAGCTCCTCTATATGTAATCCCAATATAATAAGAATCAATATAAAATAGAGCCCCACCATTGCAGGCACCAATTTTGAAGCGACCTTACTAATTCTATTTAAACCTCCTAAAATAACAATGGCGGTTATTGTTACTAATATTAAACCAATAATTGTATTTGATGTGTTCCCAACTTTAACACCGTTAGGTTGTAACAATATGCTATTAATTGCTTCTGTGAGTTGATTAACATTAAATACCGGCAAGGCTCCTACTAAACCACAAACACTAAAAAATACAGCTAAAGGTTTCCAATGCTTCCCCAAACCTTCTACTATAAAATACATAGGCCCGCCTTGCAATTCCCCATTACTATCTTTTCCTCTATACATAATAGCCAAAGCAGAAGTGAAAAACTTTGTAGACATACCAATAACAGCACTTACCCACATCCAAAAAACTGCACCTGGCCCTCCTATAGAGATAGCAACTGCAACGCCTGCAATATTACCCATTCCAATTGTTGAAGATAGTGCGGTAGTTAAAGCCTGAAAGTGATTTATTTCTCCTGGGGCTTCTGAATTATCGTATTTCCCTCTAAGTACATCTATTGCATGTCCAAGGTACCTAAATGGTAAAAATTTAGCGCGTATTAGTAAATACAAACCACCACCCACTAGTAAAATTAATAAAGGTAATCCCCATACAAATGATGCAAAGTCTTTTATAAATTGATTCCCTCCTTCCATTGCTATAATTTATGTTATTCCTTTTTATAAATCAAAAAAAAGTGCGCTATACACTTTTTATCAAACAATGTAAGTAACATAAAATTTATAACAATATCTATTATTTAACCTTTCTTTGACACTAATAATCTTCAACTGTTAATTTTAAAACTTAAACTACAGATAAGCTTGTTTATCTAATCCTATTATTGTGATTATTACTATTATATCATCACAAAAACATCATGATTAACACCTCTTATTTTTTAGATTTATTTTTAGCAGGATGTGTTCGGTCTGCTTGCTGATTCATATAATTTGCAAGCATTTTCTCAATAAGTTCATCTTTCGTTAAATGATGAAATATCGTTTTAATATTATTTTTAAATTCTGGAGAAAGGTTATGATTTGGCTTCGTTTTAAAAATCTGTCTTGCCCATAGCACGCCATTATTCTCTTCTATGCTTTGCGCATTAGGTTTTTTATAGGCTTTAAATTGAATTCCTAACTCCTCTTCAAATTCAGGGATTTCAAAAGCTTCATCGGGCTGTATTACTGTTAAAGCTAGCCCCTTTGCTCCTGCTCTAGCTGTTCTTCCACTTCTATGTACATACGATTCATAAACATCTGGCAAGTGATAATTAACAACAAAAGCAACCGCCTTTACATCGATACCTCTAGCGGCTAAATCTGTAGAGACTAATATATTAATATATCCTGCTCTAAATTGCTCCATTATACGATCACGAATACCTTGACTTAAACTTCCGTGTAGCGCTCCTGATGAAAATTTATTAATCGCTAAGTTTTTTGCTAATTTATTAACTGCCGCTTTAGTTTTACAGAAAATAATTCCGCGTTGGCCTTCCTTTGCATTCAAAAAATGCATCAAAACATTTAATTTCTCTATTGGTTCTACTATAACATATTGATGGTCTATACCTTTGTGGCCTACAACTTCCATATCTGCACTAACTTGGGTTACCTGCTTAGACATATAGTTTTGCACCAACTGTTTTACGGTTCCTGGTAAGGTTGCCGAAAATAAAATAGTCCGTCTTTGTTTAGGCAGTTCAGAAACGATAAGGTCTAAATCCTTTTTTAAAACGTTTATCATCTCATCGACTTCATCTAAGACCAAATACTTAGCTTCTTTTATGTTAACTGCTCCTCGTTTAATCAAATCAATTAATCGTCCAGGAGTTGCTACAATAATATGTGTCGTTTGAGCTAAACGTTCTATTTGTGGTTTTATAGGAATCCCTCCGCAAACACTAGCGATAGATAATTCGGGTAAATATTTAGCAAAAGCGTTTAGGTTCTCGAAAGTTTGATGCCCTAATTCTCGTGTTGGCACTAATATAACACCTTGAACATTACTTTTATTAATATCTATTAATTGCAATAAAGGCAAGCCAAAGGCCGCTGTTTTTCCTGTGCCTGTTTTTGCAATCCCAACAAAATCATCCGGTTTGGAAACTAAAACAGGGATCGCTTTTTCTTGAATTTCTGTAGGGTTAACAATTTTAAGAGCAATCAATGCTTTTAATATGGGATCTGAAAGCCCTAATTCTGAAAAGGATTTTGACATAATACTATTTTTCGCAAAGGTAATATTCTTTAAAAACTAATGTTGTTATTTTCTATTTGAATTTACAACAAACTTATTTTATAAATCTTATATTAAATACAACAAAAAAAGCTGCCAAATTGACAACTTTTTAAAGTTTACTTACAATAAGTATACTGTATACTTGACATATAAAGTGCTCTATTTACTAATATATAATCTTGGTAAATGCTATGACCTTATACTCTAAGCATTTATTTTTACTCCGTTGGACGCCCCTTAAGACGCTTTTCTATTTTTTGTTTAATAAGCGTAAGGCGCTTCATAACATCCATTAACTCAGGATCTTTATTTTCCTTATAAATTTCATTTAAGCCAAGAATAAGTTCTTTAGCTTCCCTAGATGCTACAATACGTTCGTTTGTAGTTTTAAAAGAAGTTCCTGCTTGTTCAAATTCCAATGCTCTTTTTAACATATCCATTTTTAATCTTTTAATTAATTCTCTAATCCAGTTATTTTAAGCATTTTGAATTAAAACCTAATACTATTTAAAAAATATTATATCAAGAGATTAAACACTTCTTCATACAATATTTTTTAAATAAAACCGTTACAATTCACTTGCTTTATTATACATAATCTACTATGATTATGTGTGTTTTTGATTTAACTTCAATGAACCAATAACCTTGCCATAAGAAAAATGTGACATTTAGGGGTTTACCTATCGTGTGTATTTTAGGGATTGGCACTGTTATGGTAATACGTGGCCTATTTTTCAAAACGCTTGGTTGTAATGGTACTTAATTTTTCAAATAAAGTAATTTTTGATTTATTAATTAGAATTAATTCTATAAATATTTCTTAAATCACTTCTTTTACAACTCTTTTTTGATCCTTCAATTTAAGTTTTAAATTAAAAACATCAAACAAATATTATTAAATATACATAATATTCTCTCATTTTTAGTATCATTATAAATTATAACACTATAAATACTATAAATACTTAGTAACATTTAAATCTAAATTTATAAAACATATCTTAATAAAACAATAATTGCAAGCATAAAAATAATTGTGCTTTTTATAATTCAAAATAAATAATTCTCTATTTTATAATACTATTACTTTCTATGTTTTTTGTAATTAGTTTTAATCCTCTATTGTTAATTCATAAAAAAAAGCTTAGTCCAAAATACTCAATACATTAGTAATAAATTTTATCCTGTCTTATACATTTAAGTAAATCTTTAATTATGTATTTTAAGGTTTCATTAACAATCAAAGGATTTACTTATATGTAAATTTACACTTATAAATCAAACACTAATTATATAAATTATTATGAAAAAACTACTAATGATGGCTTTAGTTTTTACTGTATCTTTTTCGGTGAATGCTCAAGTAAAAACACCGCAACCCAGTCCTTTTAGTAAAGTAGAACAAAAGGTTGGTTTGACTGACGTTACTCTAGAATATTCAAGACCAGGAATGAGAGGTCGTACTATTTTTGGAGATTTAGTTCCTTATGATAAACTTTGGAGGACTGGAGCTAATGCAAATACAAAAATTACCTTTAGCGACGATGTTATAATAGAAGGGCAAACCTTAAAAGCAGGGTCCTACGCTATTTTCACAACTCCAACTAAAAAATCTTGGGAAGTTGTTTTTTATTCAGATACTGAAAACTGGGGAACGCCTCAAAATTGGGATGACAATAAAATCGTTGCAAAAGTTAATACGAAAACATATGAAATGCCAATGAAAATAGAAACGTTTACAATGACATTTGATGATATTACGAACAACTCTGCAGTATTAGGAATACTTTGGGAAAACACTTACGTTGGTGTTAAATTTGAAGTTCCTACAGATGCCTCAGTTACACAATCGATAGAGAAGATTATGGCTGGTCCAGGTGCTGGTGACTACTTTGCTGCTGCAAGATATTACTTAGAAGAAGGAAAAGACATTAACAAAGCTGTAACTTGGATAGACAAGGCTATTGATATGACTAAAGACAATCCTCGTTTTTGGTATTTACGTCAACAAGCTTTAATTCATGCAAAAGCTGGAAAAAAGAAAACAGCTATAGCAGCTGCAAAAGCCTCTTTAGCTGGTGCAGAAAAGGCTGGAAATGCTGATTATGTAAGAATGAATAAAGTATCTCTTAAAGAATGGGGGGCACTGTAATTTTTAGAACATAAACAACTCGTTTACAGTTAAATAAAAACTGCAACTTATTAATAATAAGTAATAATTAAAACTGAACATTGAATTTAATGTTCAGTTTTTTTTTGCTATGGGTTATATCTTATAATAAAAATAGCTATTTAAAGCCCCCTTTTACGCCTGTTAATCGTCTTAATGATTATGTGCCTAAGTATACTTTCCGTTCTAAAACACGATCTTTACCTCAAAAAATTAGACTTTAAACCCCTATAATAAATTACAAAACCATTATGAAACTAACAGAAGAACTTATTAACGCCTCTGAAACCAGAATATTTAAGGCTATTTTCCCAAATACAACAAATCATTACAATACACTTTTTGGAGGCACAGCATTACATATGATGGATGAAGCTTCATTTATATGTGCCACCAGATTCAGCAGAAAAAAAGTTGTGACCATATCTACAGATAAAATTGACTTCACAAAACCTATTCCTGAAGGTACAATTGTAGAATTAGTAGCACGAATAAGCAAAATTGGAAAAACAAGCTGTATTGTAAAAGTAGATATTTATATGGAGAAAATGTATAGTAAATCTAGGGAACTATCTGTTACTGGGTTCTTTACATTCGTTGCTGTAAACGATCAAATGCAACCGATTCCCATCTTAGATTAAAAAAAATAAAAAAAAACATTTTTTTCTTTTTTTTAATCTAAAAAGCGTCTTATATTTGCACCCGCAATCAGGTAATAACTTGATGAGACACTCAAGGAGAAATGGCAGAGTGGTCGAATGCGGCAGTCTTGAAAACTGTTGAGGGTCACACCTCCGGGGGTTCGAATCCCTCTTTCTCCGCAGACTTTTAAAGCCCCTGTTTTTACAGGGGTTTTTTAATTTAATGTTGTTAAAAAAATACACACATTGATACTTCTCTAATCATTTTAATTAAAAATGATTAATTCATAAAGTCCAAATTATATATATTCCATCTAGAGCTTAATACAACTGATATAAACGTTTATAAACGACTACAAATGTTTATTTACGGCTATTAAAATATGTTTTCTTAGGGGGAACCTCAATCGTAATGCCTAGCACGGCTTAATAATCTCCTTTTGGCTATCATTATATGTGTTAAAATAAACTATATTGCATAAGAAATATAAGTGCAAGTGAGTTGCACTTATACAATAGTTGTGAGCAATAGTTCTGTACGGGTAGACCATTTTTTTAAGAGGAGTACGCAGGAAAAGGGTTGTTTTACTTTAAAAAAGGCAATACGATTAGAGCCTTTGATAAAAGGATATGCTCAAGTACTTTTCGCTGATATCGTGGAGAGTTACACTATCCAAACGTTAGCACGTTACAGAGTACTTGATCAAGATCGTGAAAATTTTTGACAAAGTCAAATTTTAAGCGCTATTGATTAAAGCCTTTTTAAAAGTAAAGTAGTGTTTAGTCCCTTCATCCACGGATTATACATGGCTATGTATAGTCCATAGACTTGGGGAAGCTCTAAAAAAAATGGAGCACTTAAATTGTTGCCGTAGCAGAACCACTGTCCCTTTATTTTTTTAAACCTAATTAAAAAACATAAAGCTAACAACATAGTATATGTGTCATTTGGAAAATAGTTTATCTTCGCTTTCGCTACGTAAACGATTATAACCAAACAACACATATACTTAAACGTTACCTGCAAGCTAAAAAAACCGATGAACATTCCAAAAACATCAGATGATTTTCAAAATGAATTTTATTCGTCTATTGACTTAATCGATAAAATTGGAGATTTAAGAATTCAACAATTTATGGACAGACTGAATAAAGTTTCTGATAAAATAATAGTAGACGGAATTGTTAAAGTGTTTAAATATGAAGAGAGACCTGAAACGGAGTATATTGACCAAAAATACGCTGGGAAAATATTAGAGAAGCTAAAACCGAAATCTGATTTAGATTTACTTGTTGTTTTAGAATCAACAATTGGAAATTGGAATAAAAGCGTTGAGGAATTCCCTTTTTGAATAAAAGAAAACTACGGAATTGAATCTGTAAAAAATAAATTAACTGAATTTGAAACTCAAAATCTGACCGAAATAGAATCGGACAAATTGAAAACGATAAAATGGTGGTTAAAAATCTAAATCGGAATAAAAGACAGCAGGTAACAAAATGTAAAAATAATTGCTTGGTTCTAGCCTACTCGGAAAATCCGCAGGATTTTCCTCTGGTTCGTTCCATTTTTGTTAAATTAGTAGCTTAACCACGCAACTATCCTTACACAAAACGTTACCTGCAAGCTCAAAAAATGAGAAAACTATATCTAATCATATTATTACTAATAGCAGAATTGAGTATTGCTCAATCTGTGGACTTTGATTTAATAAAATATAATGGACTGAATTTCCGTTCTACTAAGTCGGAAATAATTAAAAAATTAGGCGAACCGAAAAAGACATATGACCCAAACTATGAATGTGGATTTTTATCAACGGATTCTCAAGATGGTGAATATTTGACACTTGATTATGGTAAAATAAAATTCACTGGAAACGAAAAAGAACTGTATGTTTTGGAGCAAGTTGATTTAGAAAATGACAGTTCAATTATAATAAAATATGGAAATGAAAACCTGAACTGTAAAACTGACTTGACAAAATTGATTGAAATATTTGGAGATGGATTGGCTAAGCATTTTGAAAATGAATTGGACGGAGCGGTAGTCATTTTCAACGAAAAAGCTGATGACGGAATACGTTTAAGTATAAAAAACGGAAAACTCATCCAATTCAAATATTGGTCACCCTGTTAAAAAAGCCAGCAGGTAACAATGGCTATAATTAATACGGGGTTTGGAGCTTAACCCAAAGTTTAGAGCTTTTAACCAAGTCCGCCAAATCTTTTGATTTGGCTTTAGAATAGAAAAAGATAAAACAAAATAAAAAGTTTTGGCTAAGTGCTTAACCGAAAGTTAAGTGCTTTTAATTCCCGCACTAACCATAGCCGGAACGTTGCCATTCATTGGCGAAATGAACTCTGAAAGGAAATAAAATTTATATTTTTGTAACATTTAATTGAAAAAAGACTCTAATAAAAAAACTAACATTATGAAAACTAAAGAAAGTGAATTTTTTATTGATAAAATGATTTTAAAATATCAATCGCTATCAAAAAAAGAAAAGTCAATTATTAATTTATGTATAGGAGGATTTTTAATTCTATTTATAATTGGAAAAATATATAATGGCGGAGAAGTTTTTGGTGAATTTTTATATAATATTAGTCATTAAATTGCACAGAACTTAAAGCTTGTTTACCAATTGAAACTTTAATAGAAAACAAAAAAAACGAATTGTGTGCGGAATTTAGCAAGTAGCGGAATTACTCACTCAATCAGAATTGAAAAAGTTTGTGGAATAAAACGCTTACTGAATTTACTCAAACGCTGAAAATCTGAAAATGGAATTTAGCGGAATAAATTGAATTCTGAAAAAACAACGAAATGGCAACACCGTATAAAATTAATTGCTGGTAATAACCTATTTACGAAAGCCCTCGCGCAATTTCTATCTGTGTTTATTTACTAACTTTAGTGCTTAAATCACGCAACTAATCTTATACAAAAACGTTGGCAAACATTAAAATAGACCTACAAAAAATATGTATTAAAGTGGAGTATATTGAATTACTTGGAGTCAATTCTCCTTCGTTTAAATTTAAATTAATCCAGTTTCTCTCATCAATACCTAGTGCATATTCGATGAATGAAATTAAACTATTGATTGAGAAAGTCCTCAATGATGAAAAGATTCGATTTGAATTTAACCTTCCGATTGATAAAGCTAGAGATTTTACGTCTGAACTAATAGAACATGGGTTTTCTATTGGAGATAGTTCAATACATGAAGATGATAACGATTAAAGAGATGAAACAAGAACAAAAAAAATATGTTCGGAATTATTTTGGAATTGCAATATTAGCAAATTTAATTCCGATTCTTGTAATGATAATAAAAATTGGCAAAATTCAAGGAGAGGCTCAATTGGGTTATATAATTTTTGGAGCTTGGAGTATGATTTGTGCCATTGTTTACGGATTTTATTTTGCGATTCCTGAATTTAGCAGAAATTGGGAGAAAATTGTTGGTCTACTATTTCCGACTATTATTTTGAGTTTAGCTCTTTTCGAATTTCCAGTATTCTCAATTCTAATCGGACTAAATTTAATAATGAATGGATTATTCGCTTGGCATCTGAAAAAGAAAACGTTTGCCAACAAAGGTAATCGTTGCACAAGCCTCTAAAAACATTCAAAAGCTCCTTTTATAGGAGCTTTTACTTTGTTAAAACCAATACTATTTAAATTTAGGATGCCTATTATATTCGTTCTAACAGCTTTATTTGGGGACTAAACAAGCGTTTTACAAGGCAAAATAAATACCCCATGGCTTTGGCATCCATTTTCACATTTTTTACAATGAATTTTAAATATTTCTTCAAGTTGTAGGCAATTGCAGACAGATGCATGACTTTGTTTGCTTGTTGCATTCCTATAGTGTTGATTTTCCGAAGTCCCATAAACTGTGTGAGGGTCCCAAAAACGGGTTCTACCGTACTTTGCCGTTTGGATTTTAGATGCCTCCCTTTTGTACTATTTACTCGTTTGTTGTTACGTTCGTATTCTTCTCGGTAATAGGTCACAGAAAATGTTTTCTCTTTTGCACTTTTTCCTAAACACGCTTTGGCTATGGGACATCCTTTGCATTGCATACTTGAACCTCTGTACGCTTTCTTTTTGGTTTTGGTACGGGAATCCAAAAACACCTTTTTAAAGGGAATGATAGTTCCTTGTGGACACAGGTAATGATCCTCTTCTTTTTTGTAAACAAATCCCTCTGGACCGCCTTTATAAGTGCCATGAGGGGGAATATAACTTTCCAAACCTATTGCTTCTAAAAATGCATAATTTTCGCCACTGCTATAGCCCGTATCAGCAACACAGTTCCGCCAAAGTAACCCTTGCTTGTGCAGTTTAGTTTTTAAGCGTTTGGTGATGTCCTGTAAATATTGATTGTCCTTTTTATCGGCATGGTATGCTCTTATATCTGTAATTACATGATGCGCCGTATCTACACTAAGCTGGCTCATATAATTTAACTTTCTCGCTTTTCCTGGTTTTACACTTATACGTGCATCTGGATCGGTGGGACTGTAATGGGTTTTATTGGAGGTGTATCTACTTCCTTTATTTCCAGCGTCAGGACGCTGATCTTGCTCTGCTGCCCACTTCTTATTTCTGCTTTTTAGGGCTTGTAATTCTTTTGCATTGGCGGTGATGCTTTGCTGGTCTTTTGAAGCTTTATTGTTTTGAGCTTTACGGATTATAGTTTCCTTATCGCGACTACTTATGTGACGTATTTTTCTCAAATGAGCATCCAAATCTTCTTTAGGAACTTTTAGCTCTAAAGTATCCATAGAAGCATTCGCCTTTACAGGAGCTGAGTCAATGGTTTGAGTATGGCCACTTACCATCTCTTTTTCAACGCACATACTCAATACCTTTGTAAAAACGTCTTCAAAAATATGTTCAGGAAATAATTGACGCGTGCGACTAATGGTAGAATGCCAAGGCAAAGCTTCATCAATATCATAGCCCAGAAAATACAGTATATCTAAGCGCATACTGCAATGTTGTATCAATTTACGGTCGCTTATTAAATTTTCTAAATACCCCACCAAACACAGTTTAAAGAACACAACAGGATCAATACTTTTCTGACCACTCTCGCCATAAAAAGGCTGGGTTGATGCATATAAAAAATCTAAATGTAATACCGCTTTTAACTTGCGGTAAAAGTTGTGTTTCGGAACGCGTTCGCTCAATTGAAAATGAGAAAATAATTTTTCTTGGTACTTTTTTTTGCCTTGCATAACTAAAGTTAAGAAATAACTAAGCCGCTTTTAAATTCCTTTTCTATCTTTATCAACAAACTTGTGCAACAGGCACAATATATAAACGGCATTAAAACGACCGTTTATACGGGACGTTATGCTACATTAAAACCAACATAACGGTCAAAAACGGACTGACCATCCAAAGTCAAAATAATTTTGATTTGACATTAAAAAACATTAAATTAGAGAACGTTATGAGCGTGTGTTTGAAAATCGATAAGAGTAAAGCAATTCTATTGATAACTTAAAATCAAATATTATGAAATTTTTAAAAAACAAAACATTGGCTTTAATATTGTTAACTATCTCTATAGCCTTCATTGGATGTCAATCCGAAAATGATGAAATTCAAAATGAAACTAACATTGCTAAAAGTAGTAAAATAGAGGATGTTAAGACAATTGACAACCTCTTAATTAATATAAAACCAGATTTGCAATCTAGACTCTCAAAAGCAGACGAATTTGAATATATTACTTTTGAAGTAGTGAAGAATTTTGATAATGGAAAAATATCAATTGAGAATATTCAAAATAAAAAATTCTTTCCTATAGCAGATGAAAGTCATTATCAAAACAAAAAAGATGCTTACCAAGTAGACTGTGATTTACCAGGAGATGATAATGATTGGAGTGACACTTGTGATGGTAAATGGTCGTGTGGAGGCTTGATTTATGATTGTCTTGAAGCTGGCGGTTGTGCAACAATCTGTAATAATGGACGTAACGCTAATGGTGGTAATTTTGGTTCAGTAAAAGTATTATATATTCCAAAAAAATAATAACGTAGTAGAACCACTGTCCCTTTATTTTTTTAAACCTAATTAAAAAACATAAAGCTAACAACAAAGCACTGAGGTAAAAACCAAATAAAACGCAATTAATTACACCTCAAAACATTGCTATATTCATCGTTATAAGGCACCCCATTTTTAACAATAGAAAACGCTTGTTTTAGTAACTTATTACACACTGCTATTAAAGCCAGCTTTTGCCTTTAGCCTCTATTCTATCGAAAAGGGCTTTACATGCCCGGTTATATTTACAGGCATTAAAAGGGCACATAAATAATAAATTTCTAAGTTTTGGGTTCCCCATTTTACTAATTCGCGGGCGCCCTTTTACACGACTTCCACTTTGTCTTATTTATTGGAGTTAATCCAGCATAACTACATAACGCTTTTGAACTTTCAAAACGATGAAAACCATCTGTAAAGACCAATAACAATGAACTACCTCGAGGCAGAGCCATCGAGGTAGTTCATTAGTTCCTGAGAAATTTATTAGAAATGCGTTTATGAAGATCGAACATATTCAGATTGTAGGTGTCATAGGAATTCTGTATTTTTCGACTTTGCTATATTCCTTTTTGGTTATTCTTCCAAGAAAATATGCTATCATAATTTCAGATGATTTCTTAATTGATAATTCAAAGTATGAATCTTTAGGGGAAATTAAATGGACTGATATTTCTGGGATAAAAAGATTCAAGGAAAGAAATATTGAAATCTCTTTAAAAGTGGATTTATACAGTAGCGAAAAAAGAAGTTTGCTCAAGAAATTTCTAACGTTTATGCACAATTGGAATAATAATAATAATAATAATAATAATAACCGAATTCTAATTTCAAGTGCTCTAATAGACAGCAATATTGAAGCTTTTTTTGAGGAAATTAAAAATGCATATAGAACTAATAAATAACACACAACACTATGTAAAAATGCCTTAAAACGCATTTTACACTAACCGTTGTGTGCAATTTGAGAAAACTCTGAACTAAATGAATATTATTCAAGAATTAACAGAAAAATATAGCGGAAAATATTTAGAGGATTTGACTAAAAGTGTAAATAGTCCGATAGGAAAATACACCTTTCAACCGAAAAACGGAATTATAGAAGTTGGCGGAACTAAAATCAGTATAAATCTGAAGGAAGTTGGTGGAGCAATGCCAGTAACTGAACCATTCCGAATTTCTTTGCATTTAGACAAAAAATACGAAACCGAATTGACAATATTCCCAATTGATTCGTGGAATAAACTTTTAAATTTTCTATTTCCGAAAAGACGTGAATTTGTTCCTAAACCGATTTTGAAGCAATTTTGGTTTGGAGGAAATATTGACTTATTAAAACAACTTGCATCTGACAAAGAGTTTTGCGACAAAATAATAGGCGAAAGAATTTATATAGAAACTAGGGTTAAAACAACTGACCGAATTGTATTAACACCTGAATATGGAATTAAGGACATAGAGCAGTTCGAAAAGTTTGTTTCTGCCCTAAAACGAATTGAAAATAAAATAAAAACTACTTACAACAATGGTAATCGTTGCACAAGTCTATAAAAACATAAAAAAATATTCAAAAGCTCCTTTTACAGGGGCTTTTACTTTGTTAAAACCAATACTATTTAAGTTTTAGGATGCCTATTATATTAGTTCTAACAGCTTTATTTGAGGTATAAACAAGCGTTTTACAAGACAAAATAAATGCTTGATTACTTTACAATCTGAGTTATTTTCATTTTATCAAATTTTTCTTGAGCCACTTCCAAAAAAAGAAAGAAAGAAAGAAAGAAAGAAACCAATTCACATTTAAACGTTCAGCTCTAAACGTGTCGTTAAAACGCTCTACACTCTTAAGTTTACAACAGGCTAAACTAAGGTTGTATAATTCTATTCGGTTTAATATCATAAACTGAATAGTTATTTTAGTACGGGGCATGCAGATGCTTAGTTAATGTTTACTTCATAGATACTCCCTATTAAAGCCCTATATAGTTGCGGTTAGTTAACCTTTTTAGCTAAAACCCCATGTTACACACATTTCAATTCACTTCTACGCCACTTCGTAAAAACAGTGTGCCATTACAATACATAAAAAACTTTTAAGAGATTATTTTAAGTAAAATATATTTAATCTTATCCAAATACCCCACCAAACACAGTTTAAAGAACACAACAGGATCAATACTTTTCTGACCGCTATCGCCATAAAAAGGCTGGGTTGATGCATATAAAAAATCTAAA
>NZ_JBXVVH010000025.1:0-48165 GCF_057219185.1 Lacinutrix sp. YIN62 | reverse complement strand
AAAGCAGCTTAGAAACAAACAACAATCTACAAGGTTAGAAACTAATTTAGTGTAAACCCTAATCTTTAACTTGTGTAAACTATGTCCCTTAACGAACATATGAAATAGGATTATTAAATGATGTAATATATTAAACTCAACCCCACATAATTAAACTGACTTTTAAACAATGAATGATTCTGAAAAAAAAATATTAATTAAATCATTACAATTGATTTCTCAATTTGATAAAAATGTCAATTTAATTTCAAATGGTAGGGAGTTTCTAAGAATACACGAAAGAAATATATCGACTCTTAAAGAAATTGCAAATGAACGAAACTCAAAATTTACTTTAAGTTTAATCAATAAATATCCTTCGATATTAGAAAACGAAATAGATCATTTCATCTCAAAGGAAAATAAAGAAAGAAGTCTTATTAGTTTTGCAGCTGGATACTTAATTGGTGGAATTGTTGATTTAATCAAAAACAAAGGGGTTTCAACAGAAATGATAAAAAATAAAATTAACGAAATAAAATATCTAAATGAAAAGCTTAGTAATATTACGGAAGATCCCATTTATGAAGAATTATATCAAAAAACAATGGGATAATAAAAACGCTGCACAACAACAGTAATCGTTGCACAAGTCTATAAAAAAATATTCTTTTACAAGGGCTTTTACTTTGTTAAAACCAATACTATTTAAGTTTTAGGATGCCTATTATATTAGTTCTAATAGCTTTATTTGGGGCCTAAACAAGCGTTTTAGAACACAAAACAAATGCCTCATTATTTTAGCATCTACTTTTACATTTTTTACAATGAAATTTAAAATACCACTCCGATCTATTTTGGGGCTAAACTAGGTCATGCAGATGCTTAGTTAATGTTTACGCCATAGCAACAAACTTGTGCAACAGGCACATCGCATATAATTAATGCCCTGCGGGACACTAATCATATACGGGGACATTGTGCAACGTTGTGGAAACGGCATAATTCTTGACTAAATTTCTCAAATAATTAAATCTCAAAAATAACATTGAATGAAAAAAATCTTACTTACATTAATTTTTGGACTTATAGTGACATTAAATTATGCTCAAGAAAAAAATGACATTGGAACTGAAAAAATTTGGCGTGTGAATTTTTTGAATCCTGCGATTGAATTGGAAATTCCGACAGGACAATACTCTGCTTTTTCTTCCGCTCTCGGAATTGGTTACGGAGGAGGATATCCTGATTTGACTTTTGGAGGAAGTGGATTTATTTATATAATTAGTCCATTCGCTGATTTTCAACAAAAATGGTTTTATAATATAAATAAGAGAAACGGGAAAAACCGAAATACGGAAAATAACTCTGGGAATTTTGTGTCATTAAGATTTATAGCTCGTGGGAATTCAATAGCGGAAAATGTAAACCGAACTTCAGACTTTGATTTTGCTTTTGGACCAACTTGGGGAATTCAAAGAAAATATGGAAAAAATTTCCATTTACTTTTTGACGTTGGACCTCAATATTATATTGACACAAACAGAAATGGAAATATTTGGCCAATTATGTTACAACTGAATTTAGGATTTGACCTGAAAAATAAATAAAAAACGTTGCACAACACTGGTAATCGTGGCACAAGCCTCTAAAAACATTTAAAAGCTCCTTATACAGGAGCTTTTATTTTAATGAACTACCTCGAGGCAGAGCCTCGGGGAATTCTATCGATTAAAACCAACACCATTTAAATTTTAGGATGCCTATTATATTAGTTCTAACAATTTTATTTGAGGTCTAAACAAGCGTTTTAGAACACAAAACAAATGCCTCACTGTTTTAGCATCTACTTTTACATTTTTTACAATGAAATTTAAAATACCACTCCGATCTATTTTGGGGCTAAACTAGGCCATGCAGATGCTTAGTTAATGTTTACGCCATAGATACTCCCTATTAAAGCCCTATTAAAGCCCTATATAGTTGCGGTTAATTGCGGTTAGTCAACCTTTTTAGCTAAAACCCCATGTTGCACACATTTCAATTCACTTCTACGCCATTTCGTAAAAACAGTGTGCCATTACAATACATAAAAAACTTTTAAGAGATTATTTTAAGTAAAATATATTTAACCTTATCCAAATCACCCCACCAAACATAATTTAAAGAACACAACAGGATCAATACTTTTCTAACCACTTTGGCCATAAAAAGGCTAGATTAAAGCATATTCTAAATGTAATACCGCTTTTAACTTGCGGTAAAAGTTGTGTTTCGGAATGCGTTCACTCCATTAAAAATGAGAAAATAATTTTTCTTGGTACTCTTTTTTGCCTTGTATAACTAAAGTTAAGAAATAACTAAATCGCTTTTAAATCCCTTTACTATCTTTAGCAACAAACTTGTGCAACAGCCACAAAATGTATAGTTCATAGCACCCTACGGGATACTACGCCACCAGACACAAGACTGTTGTAGAGTATTGAAATGGACAATAAAAGAACATATAAAAGGCTGAAAAATGGAAAAGGATTGAAAGCATTTTATCTAACACAAAATGATGTCTCTTATACTATTCGATTAAACCCAACGAGAGACTCATTTCAATTGCATACATACAATTTTGATGGTAATGATGTATCTGACGAGTCAAATTACAAAGATGAGAAGATTAGAATTTTTGACGACTTTGAGTTATTAATTAAAACCATGGCAGAAGAATATCTTGGGTTGGAATTCAAATTTTAAACAACTTCTTATATGGCGATTTTAAAAAAGAGTTTAAGGAAAATAAGAGTTGACAATCGGGAGTTCTACTGGTGGTTTAGCGAAAAGATTTTTGTGATTTCAGATGAAGCTAAAAACAGTTTATTGACAGTAGATTTTGGATGGTATGATGTCTGGCTTTATGTAAATGATAAAGAAAATAGACCTCCTGATTTCGAGCCTAAAATTGTGACTCCTAAATTTGTTAGTGAATCAATAGCATACGCTTTAAAGCGAGGATGGGATGACGAAAAAAATAGAAATTGAATTTAGAAACGGAAATATAAAAAGAAATAAAAAACACTCTACAACACTATGTGAAAATGCATTAAAACACATTTTACATTAAACCATATGTGTCATTTGCAAAAT
Source organism: Lacinutrix sp. YIN62 (assembly GCF_057219185.1). Classification (NCBI taxonomy): domain Bacteria; kingdom Pseudomonadati; phylum Bacteroidota; class Flavobacteriia; order Flavobacteriales; family Flavobacteriaceae; genus Lacinutrix; species Lacinutrix sp. YIN62. The sequence continues at coordinate 45,048 of NZ_JBXVVH010000025.1, read as the reverse complement.
AGTTTATCTTCGCTTTCGCTACGTAAACGATTATAACCAAACAACACATATATTTAAACGTTATAAAACATTTAAAAAAACATTAACAATCAAATTAAACTAAATGAGAATTATTAAAATCCCCTTTTTATTTATTGCAATAGTTTCCTTGACGAGTTGTGCATCTGGCTACAAAATGATTGAGCCTAAAACAATCAATTATGTTTCAACGAATGAAACTGATAATGTAAAACTTGAATATAGGTATGATTTACTTGACAAAAAATACGCGAAAAAAGAAGAGAAAAAAGGAGTGAAATTAGTTGCAATTAAAATAACTAATAACTCTGAAAAAGACATAATGTTCGGCAGAGATGCTAAATTAACATACGAAAATGGGACTCAGATTTATGTGATGGAAAATGATAAAGTATTTAAAACATTAAAACAAAGCCCTGCATCCTATCTGTGGTATTTACTTCTAACACCATTAAATCTATATACATCAGACTCGAATGGAGAACAAACGAGCTCAACACCAATTGGACTTGTAGTTGGTCCAGGTTTGGCTGGAGGTAATATGATTGCAGCTGGTTCTGCTAATAAAAAATTCAAAACTGAAATGTTGAAATATAATATTAATGGAACTTTGATTAAAAAGGGGGAAACAAAATATGGCCTAATCGGAATTAAATCTGATTCGTTTGATTCGCTAAAATTGGAAATTGAGTAAAAAACGTTTTACAACAAAGCTAATCGTTGCAAAATTCTCTAAAAACAAAAAAAACATTCAAAAGCTCCTTATACAGGAGCTTTTATTTTATTAAAACCAACACTATTTAAATTTTAGGATGCCTATTATATTAGTTCTAACAGTTTTATTTGAGGTCTAAACAAGCGTTTTAGAACACAAAACAAATGCCTCACTGTTTTAGCATCTACTTTTACATTTTTTACAATGAAATTTAAAATACCACTCCGATCTATTTTGGGGCTAAACTAGGTCATGCAGATGCTTAGTTAATGTTTACGCCATAGATACTCCACGTTAAAGCCCTATTAAAGCCCTATATAGTTGCGGTTAGTTAACCTTTTTAGCTAAAACTTCCGTGTTACACACATTTCAATTCACTTCTACGCCACTTCGTAAAAACAGTGTGCCATTACAATACATAAAAAAATATAATTAATCTTATCCAAATCACCCCACCAAACATAATTTAAAGAAAACAACAGAGACAATATTTTTCTAACCACTTTGGCCATAAAAAGGCTAGATTAAAGCATATTCTAAATGTAATCCCCCGTTTAACTTGCGGTAAAAATGGTGTATTGGAATGCATTCGCTCCATTAAAAATGAGAAACCAATTTTTATTGCGAGTCTTTTTTGCCTAGCATAACTAAAGTTAAGAAATAACTAAATCGCTTTTAAATCCCTTTACGACAAAGTTGAGCAACAGGCACAATAGCTATAATTAATGTGGTTTTTAGGTTTACTCCAAATTTTGTAATTTTTTATAATGTCACTCATCCTTAATTGATTACTTTTAAACCGATAAAAACATACATTTAAGTATAAGCTTAGTTACGCGACAGATACTCCACAGATTATCAAAATCCCACACTAATCTTATACGAAACCGTTACCAACAATTTAAACTAAAAATTACGAAATGAAAAAACTGAAATTAACACTTATTTTTTTTATTGGATTAACAATTTTGTCCTGTTCATCAGATGACAATAATGCAACTAACGACCAAACACCCGAGAAAACAACTAAATTACTCAAAAAAATGACCTTTAGCGGATATGATAATTATTCCATATCTTTTTTCTATAACACAGACGAAAAAATTGACCGAATAGAAAGCACTGGAGCAGAAGATGGTTTCATAAAACAATTCTATTACGACAATGGTGTTTTAGACAGAGCAGAATTTCAAGATTTAAGCGGAGTTTCTGACGGTTCAATTGAACAGTACCTTTATAATAACGGGCTACTTATAGAAAGACAAGATTTTTATGATACTACAACTCTTGACGAACGATACCTATATTCATTTAATAATGCCAATATAGACAATATTCAATATATAGGTCATGGTCAAACCACATACTCAGAAGAATCTTCTTTTGAATATGATTCAAATAGCAATGTAATTTCAAAAAAATACGATTACTTAAATACTGCTATTTCTAACCAAAAATTAACATTTACTTATGACACTAAAAAAAGTCCATTTTTAAACTTTGAGCCTAATATTATTCTAATCGATGATTTCTTCTCATTTGTAAATAATCCAACTTCAGAAATTATAACTGACTTATCAACCAATTCTGTAATTTCAGTAAAAAACTATACATATACATATGATAATGATGATTATGCGATCTCAAGAACTGATGGAACAGAAACAATTACTTATGAATATTATGAATAAAATATTTGTAACAATGATAACTATTGCACAAATATCTAAAAACATTAAAAAAACCCAAAAGCTCCTTTATAGGAGCTTTTACTCTGTTAAAACCAACACTATTAAAAGCTATAACTAGTGACATTTTGACAGTCTTGTATAGAATCTTATTTTTGAGTTGCTTTACTACTGATAACACATAAGAAATAAACAACAATTAACAAGGTTAAAAACTAATATAGTGTAACCCCTAACCTTTAATTGGTGTAAACGAGGTAAACACACATTAATAAACCATAGCATAAATGATTGAAAGGCTCCAAAACAGTGACATAGAAGTATCTAAAAAAATACGTTCACTTTTTCAATTATCATATAAAATAGAAGCAGAATTACTAAATGTTACTAATTTCCCTCCTTTAAAAAGACCTCTTAAAAAATATATCAATAGTAACACAGCCTTTTTCGGATACTTGAAAGATGGAGAATTCGCTGGAATAATCGAAATCGCGCATAACAATAACTTTACAGACATTCATAGTTTAGTTGTTAATCCATCCTTTTTTAGACAAGGAATTGCAAAAAAATAATGACATTCGTTTTAAATACATTTGATTCACATCTTTTTGTTGTAGAAACTGGACTGGAAAATGAACCTGCTACTGCATTATATAAAAAATTTGATTTTAAAGAAGTTAAACAATAGCAAACTGAATGCAGAATTAGAAAAATAAAATTTGAGCGCAGAATAACAAACTAAGCGCAACAAAAACTAACTGGATTAAAAATAAATAACGATTATAATTATCATCATAAAAACATCCAGATTTCACCTTACAAAATGCAGTAAAAAAACAAATTTATCTCAAATAAACCCTTCTGAAAAACACACATATAAAACCCCTTACAAAAAACACAATGTAATGCTATAATCCTATAAGATTACTCTTATATTTAGCTTTTAAAAACAGGGAATATGGGATCCCATTTAATGGCATCGCATTATTTTTTAACCTATCACCCTATTTTAATACAAGACCTTAAAAATAAACACCATACAAAAAAGTTATTACCAGAAATTAAAATGAAATTAAAACTTTTGACCTTCGTTTCCCTATTTATTAAAGGGGCTATACTAGCACAAACGCTTACAGGAATAGTTGTTAACGAATACCAACAACCAATACCAGAAATCACTATTTTAAATAAAAATACAGAGCAACACACCCATTCAAATGAACACGGTGAATTTATTTTTGAAAATAGCTCTGTTGGAGATTCTTTACAATTTTATCACACCAACTATAAAAGCGAAATAGTAGTTGTAGTAGATTTAAAAACACCTTTAAACATTATATTATACCAAAATACAATCAATTTAAATGAAGTCGTAATTTCTCCAAAAATTAATGCCCTTCATATAATAACAGATATTGACATACAAACAACCCCTGTAAACTCTTCACAAGATGTCTTAAGAAAAGTGCCTGGCTTATTTATAGGGCAGCATGCTGGAGGTGGTAAAGCAGAACAAATTTTTCTACGTGGTTTTGATATTGACCACGGTACAGATATTAACATAACAGTAGACGGACTTCCTGTAAACATGGTATCACATGCTCACGGACAAGGCTATGCCGATTTACATTTTGTAATTCCCGAAACCATAGAAAAAATTGACTTTGGCAAAGGCCCCTATTATCAAAATAAAGGCAATTTTAATACCGCAGGATACATAAATTTTATGACCAAGCAAAAATTGAAAAACAGTTCTATAAAACTAGAAGCTGGCCAATTTGGCACGCATCGTTTGTTAGGAATGTTTAATTTACTTGAAAACAACAAACACAACGCTTATGTGGCTACCGAATTTTTGTCATTAGACGGCCCTTATGATAGCCCTCAGAATTTTAATAGAGTAAACCTCTTTGGAAAATACACCGGATTCGTATCTAATACAGATAAAATTGGCTTTACTTTTTCTCATTTCAGCAGTAAATGGGATGCTTCTGGCCAAATTCCACAAAGAGCAATTGACAGTGGTTTAATCTCTAGATTTGGCGCTATTGATGATACCGAAGGTGGAAACACTTCAAGAAACAACGCTTTAATAAATTACGATAAAATTATTGATGAAAAATCAACATTAAAAAGTTCTGTTTATATAAGTAAATACGACTTTGAATTGTATTCTAACTTCACCTTCTTCTTAGAAGACCCTATAAATGGAGACCAAATAAAACAAAAAGAACACAGATCCATTTATGGCTTAAACAGCGAATACAACAAATCATTTTCAAATGGAACCATAGAAGGAAGTTGGCAAGCAGGCATTAGTTTTAGAAATGATCAAAGTAAAGACAACGCACTTTCACATACCGTAAACAGAAATGAAACCTTAGAGCAAATTCAGTTAGGAACTATTAACGAAACCAATTTAGGAGCTTATTTAGGAACAAGTATTGACATAAAAAAATGGACATTTAACCCTTCTATTCGAGTTGACCATTTTGATTTTCAATACAATGACAAATTGATTCCTACCTATAAAACACAGAATGAGACGAAAGCGATTTTAAGTCCAAAGTTTAATGTACTTTACAATCCAACCTCCAACTTACAACTGTATTTAAAAACAGGGAAAGGTTTTCATTCTAACGACACCAGAGTGGTAATAGCCGAAGCAGGTAAAAAAATACTGCCTGCCGCATACAGCCTCGATCTCGGTTACATTTGGAAGCCCACACCAAAAATGGTATTAAATATGGCATATTGGCATTTATATTTGGAGCAAGAATTTGTATATATTGGAGATGCTGGAATCGTAGAACCAAGTGGAAAAACAAGACGACAAGGTATCGATTTAAGTTACCGCTATCACCCCTTACCATGGCTGTTTTGGAATTTAGATGCCAACTATACTTATGCGCGTGCTATTGACGAACCCGAGGAAGCAAATTATATCCCACTAGCACCCGATTTTACTTTGGTAAGTGGTATAAACTTATTATTTAAATCTGGATTTTATGGCGGTGCAACCGTTCGACATTTAGCTAATCGCCCGGCCAATGAAGATAATTCCATAGTAGCCAAAGGTTACACTATTACAGATTTAAACGCAGGTTATAAATGGAAAAAACTTAGTCTTGGTATTCAAATTCAAAACTTATTTGATACGGAATGGAATGAAACTCAATTTGCAACCGAATCCAGATTACAAAATGAATCTGCTCCTGTGGAAGAAATACACTTTACACCAGGAACACCTTTTTTCATGAAAGGTATTATTCAATATAATTTTTAAAACATATATTATAAATAAATTTTAACTCTACAATCACTAACATTAGTTTTAACAACCTATTATGTACTCTCTAAATATAATAACTGATTAAAGACTGTTTAAATTGATAATTACTTCTCGCAAGATAAATATTAAATTTTCAGTTTTAACAAAAACCTTCTATTTTTTCACATTTTTTTTAGTCTTAATTCATTTATTTAAATATATTTGGCAAAAAATAAAAACCCACTAACCATTTTAACCCCTACTAATAAAATAAAAACTTTAATCGTTTTTCTTAACTAAGAATCACCTACTATAATAACTACACTAAACACTACAAACTGTTAGTTAAAAATAAGTATTACTAATAAATATTTAAATTTTAAACAATGATTAAAAAAACAATGAAAATGATGTCAGTAGTATTTGCTGCGTCAATGCTATTAACTTCTTGTTATTCTTACACTAATGTCGTTGGATCTGGAGCTAAAGGTAATAATCAAACCACAAAATGGAATCACTACGTAGTTTATGGATTGGCTCCTGTTGGAGTTTCAGATGCAAAACAAATGGCTGATGGAGCAGAAAACTATACTGTTCACACTAGACAATCTTTTGTAAATGGGTTACTTTCTGCAGTTACTTTCGGAATATACACTCCTACTACAACTACAGTAACCAGATAACATTCTTAAAAGAGAGTTTATTATAAAAATAATAAACTCTCTTTTTCTTTTATATGAAAAAAATTATTTTTTACATCGCAATAGGAATTTCTATTACACTTCTTATAAATATTTTAAATATACTTATGTATGACTTAAATAGACTTACCGAATATGGATACGGCTATCTAGCTGGCAAAATAATTTTATTTATAATAACTACAATTATTATAGTTATAACAAGAAAACATAAAACAGAGCTAAAAAAACAGAGCTAATATTTAGTATTCCTAAAGTTTAAAAAACAGTTCCCAAATTTTACTTCAATTAAAAAACCTTACTTACTACTCCCTTTATTAAACATTCACTATATATATATATTTATAAGTCTCTTTATATTAGACATTTATTATAAATACATTGACACAGCAGACCTAATTATATAAGCCTATCTTTAGAGACTAAACAATCTATATTAGCTTAAATTATGCACCTAAAGTCCCTTTTTTACTCTAATTATATTTTATATGCTGAGCTTTACAATATGAAAAAGATTATAGTATTATTACTAATACTTCTTTGTTTTAATAGTGCATTCACGCAAGACAAAATAAGATATACCCTTAATCATACGCCAAATTCACAAAAAATTAATATTAAGTTAGAATTCGATGCTATTAGTACTAATACTCTAAAATTTATAATTCCAAGAAGTGCGCCTGGAACATACGAAATAACAAACTATTTAAGCTTTATTAATAATATTAAAGGCTATTCGACTACTGGTAACATTTTGCAAGGAACTGTTGGTGATGGTTCTTATTTTATATTTAATGCAAAAGATGAAACATTAAAAAAAATTAGCTATGATGTCGATATAAAACAAATGGAATTAAATCTATTAGGTAGTTATGCGAGTTCAAAAATAAGAGCACACTACCTCGGTATTTTAGGTTATTCTGTTTTTGGTTTTATTGAGGGTTTTGAAAATAAAGCGCTCACTTTAACAGTTAACACAACTAAAGACTGGCCCATTTTTAGTACTTTAAACCCTTCAATTCACAAAAATAAAGGCAGAGCATTTTTTAAAATAAAGCATTTTGCATTATTAGCAGATGCTCAATTTCTATTAGGAGATTCTGTTCAGGTTTTTCAAGTAAAACAATCCAAAATCCCTTTATTTATCGCGGCCTATGCCGAAACACCAATTAATATTGAGGAAATTGGAAGAAGAGGGGTATTATCGCTTAACGCGTTAGCCCATTACTTTGGGTATATTCCTATGCCACATTATACAATATGTTACGAGTTTTTAAATCCTATTTCAAAACACCACAACTACGGTTTTTCAATGGAACATTTAAACAGTATGACTGCTAGCTTAGAGGTTTCTAAAGCAATTATAAAAAAAGAAAAACAGGCTAAAATAGGTAGTATTATGCATCATATGGGACACGCTTGGCTCCCGCTACGTTCGTTTGGCTCTGGCTACAGACCTTTTGAATGGCAAACAGCTCCAATAATTGAAACCATTTGGCTAAACGAAGGCTTTATTTGGTATATCACTTTTTATAAGATTTTAAAGATTAAATCTATTTTAACTGTCTTCAAAACAATTATTAATTCTGCCCCTCTTTATATTCAGAATAAATCCTTAAAAGAGTTATCCATATTAGGCTCCACGCAATATTCTATGGACTTTAGAATAGGCAAAAACCTGTTCTCTAGAGGCGCTCTTTTAGCATACGAACTCGATATGCTTATACAGCAAAAAACACAAGGTAAAAAAACACTTAAAAATGCTATTCTGGGCTTATTAAAATGGTCTGAAGTTAATAAAAAGGCGTTTCAATATGATGACATCGAAGCCATACTCTCCAAAGCTACAGGAGTTAACTTAAGCCCCGTTTGGAAAAAGTGGCAAAACCCTATAAACAAATAAATAGCAGTAATAACATCCAGTGACCGTTAACATCTAAGTCGAAGAGTTAAACGACTCAAGACCAAGCTCACACATCATACAATAACGCATTAAATACGCTTTATAAAACACAAGATAATTTATGTCATATCGCTTAATACGAACAAGCATTAAAAGCGTTCTATTTAATTGTATTAAACTCACTGACAAATAATTAGACTAAAATGCAACTTTTTTTTAGATTGTATCGTCATATAAATATTAATCCTAAAAAATCATCTGTATGTCCACAAAGCAAGAGAAAACGGCACCCCATTTAATAAATCAAACTAATTATAAAGGTTACTTCTTTGACTTGGTTATTTACATTGCTGTAATGTTCTTAATTCGAGAACTTTATTTCCCAAGTATAAGCTTTATAATAAATGGTCTTTTTTGGTCATTTTCGACATTAACCATAGCCATCTGGAGAATGAAAGCACGTAATATAACGTGGAAAGATTTAGGCCTACAAAAACCTGAGAATCTCAAAAAAACGGTACTTACAACTATTGGTATTTTAATTGCAATAATTCTTTCTATAATGTTATTTGAAATAATTAAGGAACACCTCCCTTTTGCTGTAGAACAAAAAAATTATTCTGAAAATTCTGCATCTAAATTTGGGGCGCTAAAAGGAAATTGGACACTATTCTTTACAATAATACCTGCAGTTTTAATTGAATCTACTTTAGAAGAATTACTAGATAGAGGCTTTTTAATAAATTGGTTTGAAAAGTTATTTTCTACAACAACAATCGCAACAGTTCTTGCCGTCATATTACAAGCATTAATTTTTGGATTTAGACACTCTTATGACATATCAGATAGATCTATTAGAGTTGGACTAATAGGCTTAATCATGGGGATAGCGTATGTTAAGTTTGGCAGAAATCTCTGGCCTTTAATTATTGCCCATTGCGTATTAAACACAATATCTATGATAGATAGAGTATAATAAACCATAACGTTATGTAGTCCTTAACCCTATTTTTCCTTAGTTCTATTTCATTTTTCCTGCATTCATAAGAAACGTATTTTTTAAGGCCCTTATAACCTGTAGTTTTGAGGTATTATTAATTATCAAATCTATTCATAATGAAAAATACAAACAGAGAACTCACCTTTTTAAGAACATTTGCAATTACAACGGCTTTAGGCATTTTAACCTTTGCTTCTGTAGCGTTTAAGCAATCTGGTAATAAAAAATTTAAAACCATAGATGTAGAACGTATTAATATTGTAGAAAACGATGGCACCACAAAAATGATAATTACCAATGTTGCAGAATTTCCTAACGGAAAAGATTCAATAAACAATAGAGCTACAAATATTGGACGCAAAAAACGCGCAGGAATGTTATTTTTTAACGAAGATGGCATTGAATGTGGTGGTTTTATTTACGATGGAAGCAAAAAAGAAAATGGACATAGCTCAGGATTATCCTTAACATTTGATAAATACGACGGTGATCAAGCAATGCAACTTCTACATACAGATGCAAAACGCAATGGCAAAAACAAATCACGTAGCTCTTTAGTTTTTAACGATTTACCAGAAAACGCCACACAATCTAATACTACCAAAATTTGGGCGGAATTAAACGAGATAAAAGACAACACACTAAAGCAACAAAAATATGATGAATATGTAAAAAAGGGACTCATAGGCATTACAAAAAGAGTAGAGCTAGGAAACCGTGGTAAAGGACGTCCAAACGGACTATTTCTTTATGATGATGAAGGAAATATGAGAGCTATGTTTTGTATCGATTCAAAAAATAATGTTCGATTAGAAATGTTTGATCAAAAGGGGAACAAAGTAAACTCCTGGCCAACAAACAAATAAAATTAAAAAATTTGCGATGATGGTTTATTAAAAATTTTCATCGCAAATGCTATATATTTACCCCTATTAAATATGAAAAAAGCTGTTCAATACCTAAAAGACAATCAAGCATTCATTCTGTTTTTATTTTTATTTAGTTGGATTCTAACCCTTAAAAATAAAATAGGCTTTTCAAACTCATGGAATGATTTTGTGTTTCACCCCGATGCCCCTTTTTGGGTTTTTATAGACGCATTCCTCATTTTTATATTTGTAGACTTTATTAAAATAAAAATTAAAAATAGTACGCTAAACAAAACCCCGTCACTATGGGTTTATTTAAAATTTTTTGGTATCAGTTTTATAGGATATCTGCTTATTGTTAACCTTTTTGGAGGTCTTCTATCGGTTGCTTTTAATACGGTTTCCAGAAACTTTAATTCCTCATATCAAATCACCTACCGTGTATTCAAACAAATTATCGATTTTATTATTTTTGGTGGGTTTTCTTTAGCCTATTTATACTCGAAAGAAAATAGAGACTATAAAAAAAGACTAAACGCATACAAATTAAGTCATTCAAAAAGTAAAATACAGCAGCTTAAAGCGCAATTAAACCCACATTTTCTTTTTAACAATTTAAATATATTAGATCAACTCATCGAAGAAGATAAAGAAAAAGCGTCTCGTTTTTTAAGCCAATTTTCAGAACTGTATCGTTATGTTATAAAAAATGCTAACAGCGAACTCATTACGATTCAAGAAGAATTAAGCTTTACTCAAAACTATTTTGAGTTAATGGAAAAAAAATACCAAGGCTACTATCAATTACAGATTGAAGAAACACTTAAAAACACCAATACAATTGTTCCTCCGTTTTGCTTACAGGTGCTCGTTGAAAACGCCATTGTACATAATTTAGGCACATCACAAAACCCTGTTATTATACGCATTTCAATTAAAGATGGTATTAAAATAACAAATAATAAAATCGCTAAAAATAAAAAACAAAAAGGGAACGGTATTGCCTTAAAAAACCTATCTAAACAATTTTGGTTGTTAACACATGCTGCGATTAGTATTAAAGATACTGAAGATCGTTTTACCGTTACCCTACCTTTTATTAAAATGAATGGCAATGATTAAAGTCGTAATTATAGAGGATGAAGCTCCTGCAAGAACAAAGCTTAAAAACTATATCCATAAACTCGGTGAACCGATTAAAATCGTAAAAGAAATTGAAACAGTTGCCGATACAGTCTCTTTTTTAAAAACTGAGACTAATATAGATTTAATTTTTTCGGATATAGAATTACGAGATGGTAATGTTTTTGAAGCCTATAATCAATTAACGCTCAGTTTTCCCATTATTTTCGCTACAGCTTACGATCAATTTTGGATGCATGCTTTTGAAACAAGTGGTATTGAATACTTATTAAAACCTTATAACTACAATCGCTTTGAGAAAGCTTGGCAAAAATACACCGCGTTAAAAAACAAAATGAAGCCTGATCACCATGAGCTTTTCAACAAACTGGAGACCTATTATCAGAATAAGTTAGTGGTAAAACCTGAATATAAGGCCTATATCCCAGTGAAATCAAATAATGAAATTTATTTTTTAAAAGTTAAAGACCTGCTTTTTATTCAGTCCGATTATGGTGTTCTTTTTGCCCACGATTCTACCAACAAAAAACACCTATTAAATCAAACCTCTCTTAAAGAAATACAAGCAATACTCAATCCTGAAATATTCTTTAAAATCAACAGGAGCGAACTTGTTAATAAAAATTATATCGAAAAAATATCGCGTTACACTAAAAACACGGTGGCCATTCATATTAAAGCACACCTCTTAAAAACGAGTCAAAATAGCACCGCTGCATTTAACACTTGGATGGGATTAAAATAACAGCTCACACTAAGAGTACAAAACAATAACCTACTACAAATCAACACACTAAACCAAAAAAAAAAAAAAAAAACATACAACAAAAATCTCAAGTAGCATTGTTTCCTTAGCACTATTCCTTTTATGTTTTTTGATTCTAACATTTAAAAATGGTTAAGTCCGCTGTGCCCCTTTATAGTTATATGGGCTGTAGCGTTACCTCTCAAAATCTAATAAATTTTAAATTTACTGTAACATTTATAAGCTTTAAAACACATATAAATAGATCTATAACTGTAAAATGTTAAATAATATAATGAGAATACTATTATAGTAACCTGAAAAATATTACTTAATATTGTTTGCCAAAATTATTCTCAAAAAAAACAGTCACTAAAACCGCTTTGCTATTGAAAACTATTGCTGACATTGCTTTTTCCCCTGTAAATATCACATTAAGTATCCTTGTGATTTTACTTATTATCTATTGGTTTTTCAATATGATTTCTGGAATTGATTTTGACTTAGACATTGACGTCGATATCGATGTAGATACCGACATAGATATTGACACAGGCACAACAGCCTTTAGCGATCTTACCAATACCGAAATAAATAAAGACGATGTCATCAAAAACCCTCAAAAAAAATTAGAATGGTGGCAACTGGTATTAGTCTATTTTAATTTTGTTGGCCTTCCATTTATGTTCACTTTTACAAGCTGGATTTTTATTTGGTGGTTGTGTACAGTAATTGCTACAAGCTTTACAGAATCTTATAATACAACTTATGGTTACACCCTACTGTTAGTAGGCATATTACCGTCTTTAATTTTAACTAAAATAGTTACAACACCCTTTAAAAATTTCTTTAAAAACTTAAATCCAGATGGAGACTTTCCAATAAACTTAGCAGGAGAAAAAGGGATTATGTTATCATCTATTTCTGGAGAAAAAATGGGTTCTGCAGAGGTAATAGCCAATGGAAACCCAATGTCTATTTATGCAAAATCATACGATAGTAAACCCCTTAAATACAAGCAAGACATTCTAATTGTACAACAATCTGACGATAAGAATTTTTATTGGGTACTCCCTTTCGAAAAGGCCAATCAGGATCAATTCAATATAAACGACATTAATTTTTAAAAACAACTAATCTAAATTCATTAAAAGCAAAACCAAATATTAACTATGGAACACATCCCACAATTTATTGGAATAGGCATTGGACTTATTCTTTTCTTAATTATAATTTATTTTGCAATTATAGCCTTATTCTATAAAAAAGTTCCTCAAGGAGAGGCCTTAGTAAGAACCGGTTTTAAAGGCACCAAAGTTGCTACAGACAAAGGCTTGTACGTCGTACCAGTATTTCATAGAGTAGAAATTATGGATATTTCTGTAAAAAAAATCCAGATTGAACGTATTGGAGATAATGGCCTATTGTGTAAGGACAATATGCGTGCCGATATTAAAGTAGCCTTTTTTGTAAGAGTAAATAATGAAGTAGATTTTATAAAAAAAGTAGCACAAACGGTAGGCTGTGAAAGAGCCTCAGACATCGCGACCTTAGAAGAGCTTTTCGAAGCAAAATTCTCTGAAGCCTTAAAAACCGTTGGTAAAAAGTTTCAATTTGTAGAATTATACGAAGCCCGTAGAGAGTTTCGTGATGAAATTGTCGATATTATTGGTACCGACCTTAATGGGTACACTTTAGAAGATTGTGCCATAGATTACTTAGAGCAAACCCCTGTTAGCTTTTTAAAGTCTGATAATATTCTTGATGCCGAAGGGATTAAAAAAATTACAGAGCTTACGGCAGAACAAAATATGAAGGCCAACCTTATTAAACGCGATGAAGAAAAAGTTATTAGAAAACAAGATGTAGAAGCACGCGAAGCCATTCTAGAATTAGACAAACAATTAGCAGAAAAAGAAGAACAACAAAAAAGAGAAATCGCTAATATAAAAGCTCGAGAAGAAGCAGAAACATTAAAAGTAGCTGAAGAAGAACGTCTAAAATCTGAAAGTGCCAGAATTTTTACCGAAGAAAAAGTAAAAGTGGCCGAAGAGAATATGGAACGACAAATTATAGTCGCTTCCAAAAACAAACAACGTACCGATGTTGTAGAAACAGAACGTGTAGAAAAAGATAGAATGCTAGAAGCCACCGAAAGAGAACGCATTGTAACTTTAGCACAAATTGAAAAAGAAAAAGTCGTTGAAGTTGAGAAAAAAAGCATTCAAGATGTTATTCGTGATCGCGTTATGCTTGAAAAAGGCGTTGTAGAAGAGCAGGAAAACATGAAAGATATTCAAGCATTTAAAACGGCAGACAGACAAAAACAAGTAAAAATCACAATTGCTGAAGCAAATGCCCAAGAAGAATTAATTAAAACAATAAAAGCTGCAGAAGCCGAAAAAGAAGCCTCTAAACAAAAAGCAGAAGAAATTAATATTGAAGCAGAAGCTAAAAAACATGCTAGTGAAAAAGAAGCAGAAGCTAGAAAAACATTAGCAGAAGCTAAAGCTAAAGAAGAAGCAACAATAGGACTATCTGAAGCACAAGTAATGCACGCAAAAGCTGATGCTCATGAACGCCAAGGCTTAGTTGAAGCTACTATTATTGAGAAAAAAGCTAAAGCAGAAGCCGCTGGTATTCTAGCCAAAGCAGAAGCCGTAAAAGAAGAAGGTGTGGCCCAAGCCGAAGTTATTAAAGAACAAGCCCTTGCTGAAGCGGTTGGTATTGAAGAAAAAGCAAATGCTATGAAAAAGCTAGACGGTGTTGGTAAAGAGCATGAAGAGTTTAAATTACGCTTAGATAAAGAACTAAAAGTAGATTTAGCCGAAATTAATATTCAAAAAGAAATTGCTGATGCTCAAGCCAATGTTATTGGGGAAGCTTTAAGAGCCGCTAATATTGATATTGTAGGTGGTGAAACGATGTTCTTCGATCAAATTATTGGACAAATCACAAAATCTAAAGGTATAGACCGACTTGTGAACCACTCAAATAACATTACAGAAGTTAAAGACGCCATTCTAGGAAGCGATGATGTTAAAGGAAATTTATTAAATAAAATTAAAGATTTTGCAACTAAATATGGGATCTCTTCTGAAGACATCAAAAATCTAAGTGTTGCTAATTTGCTCATGGATTTAAAATCTAAAACAGCAAATACAAATGAAGAAACACTATTTAATAATCTGGCAAACCTAGCTAACGGTTTAGGTCTAGCTGATACGAAATTAAGATAATCTAATGCCGCTGTCTAAAAAATAAATATCTAATTATTACGAATCGTAGTAAAGGGCTTTATTTTTTAGGCAGCCACATTACAACTTTAATCAATCAATCAATTACAATTTAGCATCTACCTCATTTCCAAAACAATAAGACTTATTACTTCTAGGGATCTCATAAAATCTCGGTAACATATACAGAGAATTTATAGCACATTCATTTCCTAGATTAATAATCAAATCGCTTAACATTACAAGCATACAATTCACTGGATATTCACTATGGAACAAACTAATACAGATAACAAGATACAACTTGACGGCGGCACCTATGAAATTATTCAAGGCCGTTTACAAAAGCAAAAAAGTGAACTTCTTTCAAGACTATCACAATTAAATGATGCTCGTAAAACCGTTTTTGGTAATGTTGAAACCAAACTTATTGCTAATAATCGTATTAACACCGAAAACAACTGTATTGCCAGAGATATTGTTACCATAAACAATATTTGTCTATTGGGTTATAATGTTCATTTTGGTCTTCGTACAGACATTACGCTTGCCGATGTGTTTAGTATTTATATCTATAATGATGACCATTTTATTATTCAACCTTTAACGGTATTGGAAGACAGCTTGTTTATTAACGATTTCACCAATCTATATAAATATTACAGAAATACCGTCTTTACAAAATTTGCCATCATTGGAAATTATCTACATATGGTATTTCAGCTCAGTGAAAGCATTACAGATATCAAAACATTTAAATGGCTTATTAACGATGGCCAATTACAATACATTGATAACCGTAGCGAACATGAATTTAAATTCCCAAATCAACATGAATTTAACTGGGTAGAACCTAGTAGAGATCATCATGTATACGGAGAACACCCACATGTATCTATCTTAGATAAAGTTTTTGTTGAAACTATAGGCGGTGATTTAACCATTAAAATAGAAGACAATACAGAGGATGGTAAAGGCATTTATGGCGAACCCGTAGTACACTCAGATCAAACCTTAGATGATGGGCAATATCGGTATGCCGATTTAGGGAATTTAATTGCTTTAGAAATTAAACCGTTTCAAGAACCGCCACGGTACTTTGTATACAACCACAAAATACAAGAGGTAAAAAAAATTGAAAGCATAGCAGATGCTTGCTTGCTATTACCAGATGATCAAGGCATTATTTTTGCCAATGGTTATTATTTGCAATCTGGAGATTTTAAGTTGTTTGAGCAAGGTATTTCTAACGTTAAATTTAAAAAGAAAGTAAGCTCTCCTAATGGGGAAGACTTTTTATATGTGTTTTATGAAAGTAAAAAAGGCTTGTATGTACTCATGTCATACAATGTGATAGAACAACAAGTAAAAACCCCTATTATTTGTAACGGCTACACCATTCTTAAGGATGGTGAATTATGTTATTTTAAAACGGAAGACGAGCAAACCAAACATCATGTTATCCAGATTTGGCAAACGCCGTTTATAAAAGGTAATACCCTTCCTTCTGAGCATACCGACACTCTGTTATATAAAATAGGAAACAAAGACATTGTTAAGGCTATGGCAGAATGTCAAGCCTTAATTACACTATTAAATAAAGAAGATAGTTATGATGGTTTGTATAATGATATTGCTAAATTTTCAAACGATATTTTAAATAGCTATTATTGGATAACAGCACCCGAAACATTTCTTATTAATCAACCACTTTCCGAATTAAATGCTGCAGCCAATGCAGCTGTTGATGAATTTGAAAAAGTAGTACAACTCCGTAAAACAGCCGCAAACATAACCAGAGACACCCAAAATAAAGCAGATGGTATTTTTGGAAAAATTAAAAGTAGCACCTTCAAATCTATTGAAGATTTTGTATTAGTATTATCGCAATTACGCACACTTAGAGGTGAAGTTATTGGTTTAAACGAGATACGCTATATCAATAATCATTTCATAATCACATTAGAAGCAGAAATTGCGACTCAAAATGAGAAAATTTCCCAACGCTGTGTCTCATTTTTATTAGACGATAAAGCACTTACACCATACCATAAACGTGTCTCGGAAAAAAAAATAGCCTTAGATACTATAAAAAAAGTTATCGCTGCCAAAGCATTAGAAACAGAAGTCAATCAAATTGCTACAGATTTAGAAATGCTTATCGATATTGTCTCTAACTTAAACATAGAAGACGCCTCCCATTCTACTCAAATTATCGATAATATTTCATTAATATTTGCTACTATTAATCAGCTAAAAGCGGGCTTAAAAAACAAACTAAAAACCTTAGGAGAAAAAGAAGCTTCAGCAGAGTTTACAGCACAACTAAAATTAGTAGATCAAAGTATTATTAATTATTTAGACATTGCTAATACGCCAGAAAAAACAGATGAATTATTAAATAAAGTGTCTGTACAATTAGAAGATTTAGAAGGACGGTTTGCAGATTTTGAAGATTTTATCGTTCTTATTATTGAAAAAAGAGAAGAGGTCTATAATGCTTTTGAAGCTAGAAAAAACAGCCTTGTAGAAGCCCGAAATAAAAAAGCCATAGCACTTGAAACCGCTGCCAATCGCATTTTAAAAGGCATCACCAAAAAAGCACTTCACTTTAAAACGACTATTGAAATTAACGGGTACTTTGCTTCCGATCTAATGATTAATAAAATTCGAGATATCATCTCTAATCTAAAAGACTTAGACGATGGAGGAAAAGCAGAAGCTATAGAAACAGGACTTAAGGTTGCTAAAGAAGATGCCGTTAGAAAATTAAAAGATACCCAAGATTTATATGAAGATGGAGAAAACGTTATGCGACTCGGACAACATAAGTTTGGGGTTAACAAACAGCCTTTAGATCTTACCATTGTATATAAAGATGAAAAGTTAAAATACCATTTAACAGGAACCGATTTTTATCAAACTATTGAAGACAACACGCTTATTAGTTCCAAAAAATATTGGGATCAAGAATTAATATCAGAAAACAAAAATGTTTACAGAGCATCTTATTTAGCATATAAAATATTTACAGATACCACTATTGATTTAAAAACGTTAAACGAAACAGCTTTACTTGAGCTTGTAAAAAATGAAAGCAGTAAAAACTATTCAGAAGGCTATATAAAAGGCGTTCATGACGAGGATGCCTGTCTAATTTTAAAAGCCTTAATTAATAAACATCATGATTTAGGGCTATTGCGTTACCCTGCCATCGTTAGAGCTTATGGACAATTCTTTTGGAATGCATTAGATACAGAATCCAAGATAATCTGGAATCAAAAAATAAAGGCTTCTGGAGAGGTTTTAAAAGCTTTCCCGAATAGTAAAGAATACCAAATAATTATAAAAGCCCTAAGTCACGAATTAAAACACGCTACATTTCACAGTCTCATTTCCGAACATTACACAACAAGTCCCAATCCCCTTGAATTTGAAACGGCTGCTTATTTATTTGAGGAATTACAAACCAACAATACTTTTTGCATAAGTAAAACAGCTCACGAACTACGTAACAGCTTTACAAAAGTTTTAGAAAGTAAAAATGCGACTGTAAGCTTTAATACCGCAATTAAAACAACTCTAGACACTAAAAATATTACAACAGAAGCGCTGCAATTAGCAACACAATGGGTAAGCTCATTTGTTAAATCTCAAGTCCCTGAATACAGAGAGTACATTTATGAAATTGTAGCACTTCTACTTTTTAAAAATGAAGCAAACGCAAATATTATTCACGTTAGTCCTCTTTTAGAGATACAGAACTTAAAAGGCAATCATACAACCATTAATGAAGGACATTTCAAGTTTAGTTATCATCATTTTATAAACCAACTACAACATTTTTATTCAATAGAAGTCCCTGCTTTTAAAACCTTTCGTGAAGCCAAACATACCGTTACCGAAACATTAAAAGAACAGCTAAAGCTTGACGAATTTAAACCAAGAGTTTTATCCTCTTTTGTGAGAAATAAACTTATAGATAAGGTTTACTTACCATTGTTTGGTGATAACTTAGCGAAACAACTAGGAAGTGTAGGTAGTAATAAACGTACTGACCGGATGGGAATGCTATTACTTATATCTCCTCCTGGTTATGGAAAAACAACTTTAATGGAATATTTGGCAAACCGCCTAGGTCTTATATTTATGAAAATAAACGGTCCTTCTATTGGGCATGAAGTTACTTCTGTAGATCCGCTAACAGCAAATAACTCCGCTGCCCGAGAAGAACTGAATAAGCTCAACCTTGCTTTTGAAATGGGTAATAATGTGATGTTGTATTTAGACGACATACAACACTGTAACCCTGAATTTTTACAAAAATTCATATCCCTTTCAGATGGCACTCGTAAAATAGAAGGTGTTTATAATGGAAAACCAAAAACCTACGATTTACGTAGTAAGAAGTTTTGTGTAATTATGGCTGGAAACCCATACACCGAAAGCGGAGAAAAATTTCAAATCCCTGATATGTTAGCCAATCGTGCAGATATTTATAATTTGGGAGACATTATTGGAGATACCGCAGATTTATTTAAATTAAGCTTAATTGAGAATGCCTTAACCTCAAACCCTATTCTACACCAATTAAGCAGTAAATATTTTGAAGACATCTATCAATTAATAAATGTTGTAGAATCTGGAAATCGTGATAATTTAACTTTAAAAGGGAACCATAGTAAACAAGAAATACAAGAATACTTAGCGGTATTAGAAAAAGTTATCACCATTCGTAATACCGTTTTAAAAGTTAATGAAACCTACATCAAATCGGCTGCTATGGATGATAACTATCGTACAGAACCTTCTTTTAAACTACAAGGTTCCTATCGAGACATGAACAAATTAGTGGCAAAAGTAGTGCCCATTATGAACCCTCAAGAGCTACAAATTATTTTATTATCACACTATGAAAACGAATCGCAAACCCTTACCAATGCTGCCGAAGCCAACCTGTTAAAATACAAAGAACTTACAGACACTATAGATCACACAGAAATAGAGCGTTGGCAAACGATTAAAGATACATTTGCTAAAAACAACAAGCTCAAAGGCTTTGGAAACTCAAACGGTATGACACAGGTTCTTGCACAGCTTATGCAATTTAGTGAACACTTAGAAGGAATAGAACATGTTTTAAAAGAAGGGTTACAAAAATAAAAAACATCAAATAACCGATATCATATAGGCATAAAAATCTATTACAACCCTGTTTTTAGAAATAAAATTGTACCATATTTAATTAAAAACCACGAATTTCGTTAGTATTACTCGTAATCGAAAAAATGAATACAAAAATAATAATGACATCAAGCGCTCTATTCTTGGCCATTATAGGGCTATTGCTTTCCTTTTTTCCAAGTGAAATAGCAATCTATTTAAGAGTTGAACCCAATACTATTACACTCCTCTTTTTTAAGATATTAAGTGCATTATACTTAGGTTTTGGTCTTTTAAACTGGATGGCAAAAGGCACGCATATTGGAGGCATTTATAATAGACCTATTGCCATTGGTAACCTTATGCATTTTGGCGTTGGGTCTGTTACTTTTATTAAAGCGATTCTTAATACACAAATGCATTCTAAAATTGTTATTTTTCTCGCTACAGTTTATTTTATTTTCGCAATACTTTTTGCTTATATATTTAAAACCAACCCTATTAAATCAAAAAACAGGCACCATTAACAAAAGAAATTGCTGTAGCCATTAAAAAATATTTTAATGCCTTTTTAAAACTCTAACTTTATGTATCACGACGTTTAATAAGGCCTTTATTTCTTTTTGCTAATAGTTAAGCCATCTCTTATGGGCAACAAAACAGTTTCTACTCTATTATCCTCTTTTAATAAAGTATTATAATCTAATACAGCTTTCGTCATTTTATCTTTAGGATTAAGTGTCTCTATAACCTTGCCACTCCACAATACATTATCTGATAAAATAATACCACCTGGGTTTAATTTATCGATAATTAAGTTAAAATAATTCACATAATTATCCTTATCGGCATCAATAAAAACTAAATCAAAGGTTTTATTTAATGCTGGAATAATATCTAGAGCATTTCCTAAATGCTGAAATAGTTGTGTTCCATAAATAGAGGCATCAAAGTACTTCCGTTGAAAGTCAAAAAGTTCCTCATTAATATCTATAGTATGTAATTCGCCATCAGATTGCATTCCCTCGGCTAAACATAAGGTCGAATACCCTGTAAAAGTCCCTATTTCCAATATGTTTTTTGGAGAAACCAATTTTGAAATCATACTGAGTACTCGTCCTTGATATGGGCCGCTAGACATTCTGGGTTGTAATATTTTCTGAAAAGTCTCCCGTGTTAACTGTTGTAACAATTCCGGTTCATTTTCAGTATGTTTCACAACATAATCATCAAGTGCTTCAGGTAAAAAATGCATAACTATTTTGTTCTAAAATTAGCTTATTTCTACCTCAACAAAACATTTATTTAATGAATTCCAGACATCATTTTTTTAATTACAGGCGAAATAAGTATTGCAAATATACCAACAATCACGCTAATCACACCAAAAGTAGCATAAACAGCTAAGTAAGAATATAATTGCTGAAAACTATTACTATTTTGATGGGCTATTGCTGGTGTAATTCCTGTAATGAAAGTTACAATATCTCCAAAAAAACCTTCTGTAAGCAGATTGGTTTCACCTTGGCCAACAGTTGTTAATTTAGCGATCTTCCCAGCAAAAAAATGACCATAAAAATTAGCCGAAAACCAAACCCCCATTATAAAGGCTATATATTTTAATGGAGAAAGCTCTGTCATTTTAGAAAGGCCTATTGGCGACAAAAAGAGCTCCCCTATAGTATAAACTAAATAACCTATAACTAAATAAGACATAGACGTCCTTGCAAACGCATCGATACTATGAGCAGATAATGCAAAAATTAGAAAGCCAAAGCCTAAAAATAATAAGCCAAGTCCAAACTTAATCGCCGAATTTGGATTACGACCAACCCGACTCAAATAAGTCCATAGTAAAGAAAAAGGGATTGCCAGTAAAATAATGAATCCTGCATTTATACTATTAGTTCCAGCAGCATCCATGCCAATTAAGTTTACATTACGATCGGCAAATAAGGTTAAAGAACTTCCTGCTTGTTCAAAAATAGCTGAAAATAAAGTATAAAGGGCTGTAAAGTAGACCACAATTAGCAATCGTTTTTTTTCAACACGACTTACTGTTTTAAAAATATAAGCGATATAACAAACTAAAAAGAGAGAAACAACCCAAACCAAATAATGTTCAAACTCATTAAACTTTATAACCAATGCAAACAAAGGTACCGCTAAAAAGGCGCCAATAGTGATAAGCTTTCCTTTGTTTAATCCTAATGTTTTAGAGTTATATAAAACAGGATTAGGAATCCCTCCTTTAGCTTCGAAAACATCACTTTTTAAACCTTGTTTAAAAACCAATAATCCTGTAACCATCCCTATTCCTGCAAGTACAAAACCATAATGCCAACCATAATTTTCGGCAAACCAAGCGCAGGCTAAAGGCGCAATAGCAGCCCCTAAATTTATTCCTAAATAAAAAATGGTAAATCCAGCATCTCGCCTCGCATCACCTTGTTTATAAAGTTCGCCTACAAAAGAAGATATATTGGGTTTAAAAAACCCATTGCCAACTATTATTAAACCTAACGATCCATAAAAAAATACGGGGAGCTCAAAAGTTAAAAAAAAATGTCCTAATGCCATTAATACTCCGCCTAATAAAATGGCTTTTCTAAATCCTAAAATTTTATCTGCTAGTATCCCTCCAATCATAGGTGTAACATATACCAACGACATATAAGCTGCATAAACCCCAAACGCCATATCGTCTGTAAACAAAAGTTGTTTGGTCATATAAAGTACCAATAAAGCGCGCATACCATAGAAAGAAAAACGCTCCCAAAGTTCAGCAAAGAATAAATAAAGTAATCCCTTAGGATGTCCAAAAATGAGTTTTGAATTTGAGTTTGAAATAGTAGTCATCTGTTTTAGATTATAATTGGCGAGCAATATATCTACAGATGATATTAATAGGAAGAACTGTAATTAAATATACTAAAATATACTAAATTGTTAGTGTTTGTAATTACGGTTACAAAACGTCACAAAGCAACATATAATCCTCATTTTCAGAAACTTTACTAAACTCCTGCAATAATGTAGGGTCTATAGAAATATGATTAGGAATCATACGCAAACGATAACGTCCTTCGCCTATAAAGGTAAAGAGATCTCTCCGTTCTAATATTTGAGTATTGTCTAATTTTAAAATCGTATTTATATTTTCTATAATTCGAGTTAGGTAGGTTTGATTTTTTATTTCTCCCGATGCACTAACAGAAATACTTTGTAGGTTGCCTTCTCCATATTTTCGCCTAATAGCAAATTTCAATAAATTTTTATACTGGGTCGTTTTAGATCCAAAGTCTATGGTTTGATCAAAAACGCCTTTGGTTGGAATACTTATTTTAACAAGACTCCAATCTATAAAGCTAATCGTCATTTCATTAGGTTTAGGCATGCTTGCCAAGCGAATAACCCAAGTTGTAGCTAATACTAAAAAGACCGAAATTAAAGAGGTTTTGGCAATGATTTTTATTAGGCTATTACTAAAATCATTGGCGTAATCAATAAAGACTTCTGAAAGTTGTGATGAAAACATTAAAACAATCACCAGAACAGAAATAGCTCCTACAATTTTCAAGCCTCTATATGCAAATGTTCTGTAAAAAGAAACCCCAAGAAGGTAGCATAAAAAACCAGATAGTATTAAATCGGGAATACCACTTAGCTTGACCTTGTTTATAATTATATTATCTTTTAAAAAGTAAGACAATAAAAAAGTTACGAATGCAGTGCTAACTATAAGGATTAAAATCTTATAGATATTCTTTTTGTTATTATAAATGAATTTAGGCGCATAATAAAAGTAAAACAAGGCTAACAATAAAAACATATTGTTCATTATAGATAAAAAATGCACGCCAAATTGATAGCTACTTGTATTTTTAAATAAAAAGGAATGCCCTAAATAAGCCCAACCTCCAGAAACAACCCATACAAACATTGCAAAACTTAAATATAACAGCCCTTTGTCTACACGCTTTTGGGAATCATTTTCCTCAAGAATATGTTTAAAACGTTGCCTAATATTGTACCAAATAGCAATTAACAATACGGCTCCTATAAAGGAAATGAAGATATGAGATAAGATGTAAAACTCAGTAACTCCAGTCATTTCTATTTTTTTGTGATCCTATTTATTAATTTTTGTTTGGCTACTTCATCATTACCACACAACCATTGTACCACATTATCTTCCCAGATGTTATCATATTGTGTTTGGTCTATAATATTACGTTCCATAGCCAAATCCAGAATTTTCCCTGGGTAAGAGCTTTGGTTTTCACTTTCCATTTCACCTAAAGGATAGGGGTCATCTAATCCCATAATGACTTGTTTGGAACTCTGGTTTTCCATTAGAAGTTTAAGAGATCCCGTATCATGTACTAAAGTATCAAAAAAAATGTTCTTGTGTCCAACAGATTTTCGAGGATGGGTTTTCCCTTCAAACAAATCAGGTCTACCATCAAATCCTTGAATTCGCCTTCCTAGGTTTATTTGAGCCAATTGCCCACCGTGAGCAAAACAAGTTCTCATATTTGGGTATTTATCTGGATAGCCATTCAATGTTAAAAAGTGATAAGCATCTGCACATTGTGCTAACATCCATATTAAATGAAAACGCCAACTTGTATTTTCTAGTTTTATAAATTTTTCGCCATCATAAGGATGTATTTCTACAGCTAGATTATACTTATTTGCCAATTCAAAAATGGGTTCATTTTCTTCATCAAAAATACAACGCCATGTTCCAATAGTATCCATATAATGTGTTGGTAAGCATAAGAGTTGCATACCAAGCTCTTCAACACAACGTTCTATTTCCCAACATGCACCGCGCACAAAACCTGGATGCACTACAAAACCACAAGTAAATTTACTAGGATTATCATGTTGCACTCTAGCATTAAAATCGTTTTGAAAACGAAGTGCTTGCTTCATTTCTTCCAAGCGCAACCCATTACCATACAATTGTGAGAGATTTAAAACCACCGCATGATCTATTTTAAAACGCTCCATCCATTCCAGTTTTTCTTTTAAGAAAAAACTAGAATCTGTAACAGGACGGCTCCAATCTTTTTGAAGCATAAATTTTTTATCTTCATCGACCCAAAAAATACCTTTATCCTTCATAAATTGAGGGATTTCCTCTGGGTAAGGTAGTAAATGAGAATGTCCGTTTATTCTTAGTTTGCGTTTCATATGTATTTTTCGCTTACACGAAAATTGATTTAAGGTTAACTAAATAGATGTATTTTCGAAGAATTTGTTTACACAAATAACGATTAATTAATTTTCACTTTATTTGGAGGTTGCATAATCTCGCCACAGTTAGGGCAGCTACGTTTGCCTTTGTCGTTATAATATTTATCGAAAATCTTAGGCATATCGGTTTCTATATTTTCTACAATAAAATCTTCTTCATATAGTTTTGTAACACAATTTTCGCAAAACCAAAGTAATGCATCTCGCATTCCTTCAGGGCGCTTATATTCGATAACCAAGCCTACGGTATTAGCCCCACGCTGCGGGGAATGTGGTACTTTGGGAGGTAACAAATAAATATCGCCTTCTTTAATGTGTACATCTTTTGGTACGCCATTATCAATTATTTTTAAAACAATATCCCCTTCTATTTGATAGAAAAACTCAGGTGTTTCATTATAATGATAATCCTTTCTATTGTTTGGTCCTCCAACAACCATTACTATAAAATCACCATCTTTCCATACGCATTTATTACCAACAGGAGGTTTTAATAAGTGTCTATTTTCTTCAATCCAAGCTTTAAAGTTTAAAGGAGATACTAAATTACTCATTGTTATATATTTTAGGCATTATCATATAAAAAAGGGGCATTCGCTAAATTATCTATACCGCTTCTATTATTATTTTTTAATTTATGCAGAAAAAAGTTATTGTCTTAAAAAATCACACATTACAACACTTATTAAAATGTGAAGTAATAAACAATCCTTAATCTATATTTTCGATTAAAGTTAGGCATTACTTTTTAATTAGCACAAGTCGTTAACCGTTAAAGGCTCTTTGTTCTTCCTCCATCAACTGGAAGGTTAATTCCATTAATATAACCTGCGGCTTCACTTGCTAAAAAAGTAATGGCACTTGCAATTTCTTCAGGTTTAGCAAAACGTTTTGCTGGCACAGCGTTTTTCATGGTCTGACTCGTCTCACTTGCACTAATCCCTGTTTTTACGGCTTTATTTTTTATAATTTCATTTAAACGCTCTGTCCCTGTTGCTCCAGGCAATACATTATTTACAGTAATACCATAAGCGCCTAATTCGTTAGATAACGTTTTACTCCAATTCGCAACAGCACCTCTAATGGTGTTACTAACACCTAATCCGTCTAATGGTTGTTTAACAGAAGTAGAGATAACATTAATAATGCGACCAAAACCTTCCTTTTTCATAAAAGGGACAATCGTTTGTGCCAATATGTGGTTGCATTTTAGATGCTGTGTAAAGGCTGCCTCAAATTCGCTTACCTCAGCAGTAAACACAGGTCCTCCTTTGGGACCTCCTGTATTATTAACTAAAATATGAAATCCATTATTTTTTGATATGTAATTTAAAACCAAAGTTTCTAATGCTTCTGGCTTAGAGAAATCTGCAACAATATAATCATGATTAGCTTCTCCAGGAAGCTCGGAGAGTACCTGTTTTAATTTGTCCTCATTTCTCGCAATTAAGGTTACACGTACGCCTTCTGCTGCTAATGCTATAGCAGTTGCTTTTCCTATACCTTGTGTGCTTCCACAAACCAAGGCGTTTTTATTGTTTAAATTTAGATTCATAGTCTCCTCAGTAAAAAAACTGAGCTTTTTTTTAGTTGTTAATTCTAATTTCTTATTAAGGTTTTACTTTTACAAGTCCCTTAATATTTTATACAAACATTCTTAGCTTCTGTAAAGAAACGTAAGGCCTCAAAACCACCTTCTCGTCCTACACCAGAAGCCTTTACACCTCCAAATGGTGTACGAAGATCACGTAGCATCCAAGTATTTACCCAAACAATTCCAGTTTGCAATTGGTTACTCATTCTTATGGTACGCTTTAAATTGTTAGTCCACAAAGTAGCTGACAATCCGTACTTTACATTATTTGCCATTTGCAAAACTTCATCTTCGGTTTTAAAGGGCATAATGGTTACTACAGGGCCAAAAATTTCTTCTTGGTTAACACTACACTCATTATTTGAAACTTCTATAACCGTTGGTTCTAGATAGTATCCCTTTTCAGCTGTAGGTACCATAACTTCATTTCCGCCGCAAAGAATGGTACTCGTATTCTCTTTTTTTGAATTATTTATGTACTCCTTTACCTTTTCCAGGTGAGATTTAGAAACTAAGGCGCCTATGTTTGTACTCTTTTCAGAAGGATGTCCCACTTTCAAGGCTTTTACTTTGGCTACAAAATCAATTTTGAATTGCGTATAAATACTTTCTTCTACAAATATGCGACTTCCGCAAAGACAAATTTGACCTTGATTTGCAAAAGAAGACCGTACAGTGGTATTTAACATATCATCATAATCGCAATCTGCGAAAATGATATTAGGGTTTTTACCGCCTAATTCTAGAGATAACTTTTTAAACATTGGCGCTGCTACTCTAGCGATATGCCCCCCAGTTGCAGTCCCTCCTGTAAAAGAAATCGCTTTAATATCTGGATGTTCTATGATTGCTTGGCCTGTAGAATTTCCTAACCCATGGATAATATTTAAAACGCCATTTGGCAAGCCCGCTTCTGTACAAATATCTCCCAAAAGATAAGCAGTCATTGGAGTGATTTCACTGGGTTTAGCTATGACGCAATTTCCTGCGGCAATAGCTGGTGCTATTTTCCATGTAAATAAATAAAGTGGTAAATTCCATGGTGAAATACATCCTACAACACCTATAGGTTGACGTAAGGTATAATTAATAGCTTGCTGTCCGACACTTTCATGGCTTTCGCTAGCAAATTGTGTAATCGCATTTCCGAAGAAACGAAAATTACTCGCTGCTCTAGGAATATCGACGGCCTTTGCTAATGTTATAGGCTTCCCATTATCCTTACTTTCTGCTTCTGCAAAGCGCTCTAGATTAGCTTCTAATAATTCCGAAATTTTTATTAATATTCTGCTACGTTCTTCTGGCGTAGTTTGTGACCAAACAGGAAAAGTAGCCTTTGCTGCTATATATGCATTTTCTACATCTACTGTGGTCGAATTAGGAATTTGCCCATACACTTCTCCATTTGCAGGACAATAATTATTTATCCAATTATTCTCTATTGGATTATAGAATTTGCCATTTATGTAGTTTTGAATGTTCATATTTTTATCATTATCGCAAAGGAGCTTTTTAAAATTTGACTGTTTAATTTTAAATATTTAGTTTCTTAATTTAAGAACTAATATTATTATAGTCTGCTTTTATTGAATACAAATTATCGTTTTTATTTGTATTTAAGCATACTAGGCTTTTTTATAAGCCATTACCTTTATCTCTACCACCAAGTCTGGGTGCGGCAATTGGTGTACAGCAACCGTTGTACGTGTTGGACCAGTTGCTTTTTCAAAATACTCTGCATAAGCTTTATTGTACCCTGCGAAGTCGTTCATATTAACAAGAAAAGACGTAACATCTACAACATCTTTTAAGCTAGCTCCTTCTTTTGCTAAGTTACGTTCTATATTTTTTATAACTTCTTGAGTTTGTACATAAGCGTCTAACCGTTTTGTTCCCATAGCGTCTATAACTTCAACACCAGCAATACTATTATCTGGCCTACGAGAACTTGTGCCTGACACAAAAATAAAATCCCCTACACGTTTTGCATGTGGATAAGCCCCTCTTGGTGTTACTTTTTTTTCTTCCATATCTTTATTTTAATCCTGCAATATTATCTTCTTCAAGAATAGTATTGGTTTCTTGTTGTACTTTTTTTAGAACCTGACTCAAACTATCCGTTTTACTTATAATGTTATCTGTAAGCATATTTAAGATTGCTTTATCTTGCGCCCTTCCTTTTATCATCGCTTGACTGTATGAAATATCCTCCTTGAATGTTACCATAGAATATTTAGAAAAATAGGTTTTAGGAAATTCTTTTTCTAAAGCCATCTCTAAATTACGCTTTTCTTTAAAAATAGGATTAGCTACATGATCACGCATTTCGTAATAATTATCTATAGCCAAATCTGCAATAGCGTCGGTATCGGCTTTTCTAGATTTCTCATACGTTTTGAAAATAGTTTCCCAATCGCCTTCATATTGTTCTAAAACGCTATCAAAAACGGTTACATCTTCAAAAGACGCATTCATTCCTTGCCCGTAAAAAGGAACGATCGCATGAGCAGCATCTCCCATTAATAGCGTTTTATTTTTATAGTGCCAAGGCGAGCATTTTACAGTCCCTAAAGCTCCCGTAGGGTTATTAGCAAATTCTTCAGCTATATTGGGTATTAAGGCCAAGGCATCTGGGAATTGGGTTTTAAAAAAGGCTTTAATATCACTTTCTGTGTCTAAATCCTTGAAATTATATTCATCATCTTCATAACTTAAAAACAAAGTCACAGTAAAACTACCATCAAGATTGGGCAATGCAATTAGCATATAATTTCCCCTTGGCCAAATATGTAAGTAATCTTTACTTATTTGATGCTCTCCATTTTCCGATGCTGGGATTTCTAATTCTTTATACCCATGTGTTAAGTAATTTTGAGAATAGCTAAACAAAAATTTACGTTCTAAATAATATCCTTTTCGTAAGGACGACCCTGCACCATCTGTTCCAAAAATGACATCTGCAGAAATATCGATATTGGTTTTTGTCTTATAATTATAGAAAGAAGCAGTATTCTTTTCTATATCTACGGTATTACATTTAGTATTAAAATGTATGGTTAAATTATCATAGGCGTCAGCTTCAGTTAAAAGCAAGCCATTTAGTTCGCTTCGTGAGATAGAATTGATATATTCTCCTGCTCTTCCTGAGTAATTTGAAGGAAATGTATTCCCTTCAATATCATGAATTAAACGGCCATACATAGGAATACATAATGGTTTTACTTTATCTGCTACGCCTGCCAAACGCAAAGCTTTTAATCCTCGATCTGAAAGCGCTAAATTTATGGAACGCCCAGCATATATCTCTGTAGTTCTTAAATCTGGTCTACTTTCATAAACAGTAACGGTATAACCGCGTTGTGCTAAACGTAATGCTAATAAAGAACCGCAAAGCCCAGCTCCTATAATGAGTATATTGTCTTTTTTATTCATTTAAAATAGCTTTCAGTTTTTCTACCATATGGTACACATCTTCAAACGAATTATATAGCGGCACAGGAGCGCAACGAATAACGTCTGGTGTTCTCCAATCTGTAATAACACCTGCTTCCGTTAATTTATCATGTAATGTTCTATCGGCATTTTTTACTTGAATAGAAAGTTGGCATCCGCGTTCGTTTGGGTTGCTTGGTGTAATTATATTTATATTAGAATTATCTAATGCATTGATCAAGAATTCAAAATAGCCTGTTAATTTTTTAGATTTTTTTATAAGTTTATCCATTCCAACCATATTAAACATATCGGCAGCGGCTTTAATGGCTGCCATAGATAATATTGGAGGATTACTTAATTGCCAACCTTCAGCTCCTGGTAACACATCAAATTCACCACGCATATTAAAGCGTGTTTCCTTGTTGTGACTCCACCAACCTGTAAAACGATTCAAGCTTGTATTGTGTGCATGACGTTCGTGCACAAAGCACCCCGACAAACTTCCGGGACCAGAATTCATGTACTTGTAAGTACACCATACGGCAAAATCTGCTCCAGAGTCATGCAAATTTAAATTAACATTTCCAGCACCATGAGCACAGTCGAATCCAACGACACAACCATTTTTATGTCCTAATTCGGTAATGCGTTTTAAATCGAAAAATTGTCCTGTGTAATAATTTACGCCTCCAATCATGATTAGTGCTATTTCCTCTCCTTGCGCCGCTAAGATGGCTTCTAAATCTTCATAACGCGCTAATTCTTCTCCTGCTCTTGCTTTCCACAAAACGACACCTTCTTTATCATTAAAACCATGATGGCGTAATTGTGATTCCACAGCATATTTGTCTGAAGGAAAAGCATCGGCTTCTATTAAAATTTTATACCGTTTTGGTGTTGGTTTATAAAAACTAACCATCATAAAATGCAGGTTAGCAGTTAATGTATTCATAACTACAACCTCTATTGGTTTTGCACCAACAACCTTAGCCATACTTTCGGTAAGAAATTCATGGTATGGTAACCATGGGTTTTTAGCTTCGGTATGTCCTTCAACACCAAGATTTGCCCAATCTTCTAATTCTTGGTTTATATAATCTTTTGTAGATTTTGGTTGTAAGCCTAGGGAATTCCCGCAGAGATAAATAAGATCCTTTCCATTTTTATCTTTCGGGATATGGAATTGCGCCCTATATTCTGATAACGCGTCTAATTCATCTTGTTCTTTGGCATAGCTTAAGGTGGCTTTGTTCATTTTGAAAAAAGGTCGTTTTTATTTGAGTTTATTCAAAAGCGTTTCATATATTGAAACACTGTTTCAAAAATAACAATAATTATTGAATAATAAAATGTATCTTATTAAAAGATTGCCTAGACTATTTTCCATTTTTTTTAATAGATTTAAAACACTTGTAAGTTTATGAATGAGGATATCAAAGCGCTTAATTTATCGGTTGTAAAAGCTTTTAGCCTTTTAGACGCCTTTACAGAAAATAAACAAGAATGGGGTGTGCGAGAATTAGCGAAACAAAAGGGCTATAATAAAAGTACAACATATCGCTTATTGAATACATTAGAATCTATTGGTGTATTACAGAAGAGTAATGAAGACAAATACCTTTTAGGGCTTAAACTATTTGAACTGGGAAACTTAGTTTCCATTCATAAATCGTTACGTCAATACTCTATAACGCCGCTAGAAAATATAGCCAGAGACATTAAGGAAACCGTACATTTTGGGGTATTAAGTAAAAATAAGGTCTTGTATTTAAACAAAACAGAAAGCCCGCAAGGCTTAAAAGTAAGTACTCAAATAGGTTCTTATCAAAAAGCATATTGTACGGCAATAGGCAAGGTTCTTTTGGCTTTTTTACCTGAAAAGCAAATCCAAAATTACCTCTCTGAAGTTGTTTTAGAAAAGTGCACTGCAAATACCATAACAACACCAAGCGTACTATTTGAAAAGCTTCAAAAAATAAAAGAGCAAGAATACGCTTTGGATATGGAAGAACTTGAAATGGGACTCATTTGTATTGCCATTCCTGTTTTTAATAAAAAAAAGGAAGTTATTGCCAGCATAAGTGTTTCTGGCCCATCAAGCAGGTTTAAATTAGAAAGTATAGACGAATACCTCACTATTATAAAAAAAGGCGCTCGTGAAATAGAAGCCCGTATGAATCTCTTTAATTGATTCTTATTATAGTCGTAAAACATTATTCACTGTACAATATGCAACTGAGAATAATTTATTAATGTTTTTCTTACAATTAAAATATATTTTGTTCTTTTTTTTTAACACATTTGCATACTGTTTTAAAAACCCTATTATGAAATCTCTAAATATAAAGTTATCGTGGCTTTTCCTTTTGATTCCTATTGGAATTGTTTTTTTTGTAGTTACCCCAGAAATACAAAAAAAATATGAGGCTTATAATGATAGACAACTAACTCTTCAACACGATATCCAGAAGTTAGATTCTTTAAGGCTATTAAAAACCCCAAGTACACGGGATTTACACAAAATAAAATCACTAGAAACCACTGTAAAAGTTCATAAACTAATTTTTGAAAGAGAAAAATTCACCTACTACAAAACAGGTGGTATGCTTGCTATTTTAGCATTTATGGGTATTGGTATGATTGGGACTAGCTACATTTCTTCTAGAAGAAAAAAATCGGCTAAGAACACCCAAATAGCATTTAATTTTGGAAACCCAGAAACAGATGCTATTGGTTCTCAAATTACTTGGGATGCTTTAGAAGGTTCTGGAAGTAATTTTGCTAGTGAAGTCTTAAAAAAAACAGCAAAAGGCTACAAAATAACTTCAAGTTCATTTACAAAGGTTTTTGCTTGGAGCTTTTTCTTAATAGGATTAAACTATATTGTGCTCTCTTTTATTGAATTTAATCAAATTCAAGGCAGCCTTACGTTTATGAAGGCAGGCAAATTATTCTTTACTTCTGGCGGTCCTTTTTTAATAATAGGAATTATTATGCTTATTATGTTTTCAACTAAAGTATTTATACATACTAGAAAAAGAAAAATAGTTATTGACGGTAAAATAATAACTTATCAAGATATATATGCTTTACAAGTACTGGAAAAATTTATACAAGGAAAATCTTCGGGAGGCTATTATGCTTACGAATTAAATTTAATCACCAAACAAGCCGATCGCCATAATTTATTAAACCATGGTGATAAAGATTATATTTTAAGTGACATGATAAAACTTAGTCGCTTGTTTAAGGTTCCTGTATGGAATCGAGGTGTAGTATAAACATCACATAACAGGAATATATAAAATTAATAGAATGTTTTAAAGTTTAATTCTATATCATTATTTCTCTTTTTTGCTTAGATAATGTTAGACGTTTTTTGTGTTTTAAACAAATTCACAAAAGCAAGCATTACTCAGGACTTTAAAACCAGCTTTTTATTGGCTATTTTTATAGTCTGCACGCAATGTATTATAAATATTCGCTTTTAAAAGCGACTAGAGTTAACATTTACACATGTTAACTCTAGTCGTGAATAGCTTCCTTATTAAGATACCGCTCTCCAAACAAAAGGCAATTCACTGAAATATAACGCCTAATACGTTAAAACAATACTAAAATACGCTATTATTGACCAATTAGTCAAAAACTATACATAGTTTTACATTAAAATCAAGAACTCTAGATAAAATGGCGGGAAGACTCCCTAAATACAGTAAGCATTTATTGCTAAAAAAAGCAAGTGATTTGTTTTGGAAGAAAGGCTACCATAATTGTTCTACAGCAGATTTACTGGAAGCCTTAGATATTAATAAAGGGACTTTATATCACACCTTTGGTAGTAAAAAAGCGCTATTTAAGAGTTGCCTTATTTTTTTAGAAGAGGATTGGTTTATACAGATGCAAAATCAACTAAAGACCAGTAAAAATCCTTTTAACGATCTCTCGACTTTTTTTTTCACAATATGTATGGAAACGTCCGAAAAACGACAGATAGGCTGTATACTAGGTAATACCTTAATAGAATCTATAAATAATGATGAAGAATTAGCTAAAATAGCAGAACGCTACCTTCTTAAATTAAAAGCATTGTTCGCATTAGCCATAAGATGTGCATTAGCGAAAAATCAAATTAAATCCAAAACCTCTCCAGAGCAAAGCGCAACTATTTTATTAAATTTTTGGAATGGCATTCAATTAACGAAACGCCTTCCTTATGATGAAAAGGAATTAGAATGGTTAATTCATTTTAATTTACAAGCAATAGCAACTGAATCCCTTTAAAAAAGCTATTTATAACCTGTAGTACTAACAGAAAAAGCAAAAAAATGAAAGATCTAATTATTAAAACAAATCGCTCAAAAACAACATTATTAATAAGAGTTATGGTTGGCTCTGTATTTTTATCTGAAGGGATTCAAAAACTACTATTCCCTGCAATTAGAGGCGCTGGACGATTTGAAAAAATAGGACTTCCTTTTCCTGAGGTTCTTGGGACTTTTGTTGGCACATCAGAAATTGTATTCGGAGCCCTAATTTTTATAGGTTTATTTACTAGAATTGCGAGTATTCAAACGCTTATAATAATGATAGTCGCATTATTAACAACGAAAGCACAACTCTTTATAAATGATGGTTTTTGGGTAATGCTACATGCAGCTCGAACCGATTGGTCTATGCTTTTAGGTAGCGTTTTCCTAATTATAAAAGGAGGTGGAAAATGGTCTTTAGATTCTATTTTATTAGCGCACAAAAAAACAACTATAATAAAATAAATATTTTAAATAAATAATAGAATCGTTATGAATAAAACACAAAAACTAGGACTACAAATAGCTTCTGTTGGCATTTGGATAATATTAATATGGATTGGGATCTTTAAATTTACACCTACAGAGGCACAAGCGATATTACCTTTTATAGAAAATAGCCCTTTTTTCTCATGGCAATTAGCCTTTTGGGACATTCAAACCATATCTAATAGTATTGGAATTCTTGAAATATTAACAGCTTTACTTATGATATTGGGCTTAAAATTTAAAACATTAGGTCAACTCGGCTATTTTCTTGGTGCGGGAACATTTCTTGTAACTATTACTTTTTTATTCTCGACACCTGGAATGTTTAAGTATGTTGATGGGCTTTTAGTCGCAAATGCGTTCTTATTAAAAGATATTATTCTTTTAGGCGTATGTATTGCTCATATTGATTTAAAACAAAAACCTTGGACTTTTTTACTAAATAGAAAATAAAAGCAGACTCATACGACCTATAAAAACACCTTTAAGAAACAGATTTTAGGTTGATACTTGTAGGTTGTATTATTATTGTTTAGCCTTGATAAGCACCTGACGAATACGTTAATTCGTAACTATGGGTATAAATTTCGAAAACGATCCCAAAGGGATCTTCGACATAAACCATTTTATAAGGCTTTTCATTAGGGTAATATTCACGAATTGGCATACGTTGCTTCCCGCCATGATCAACGATTTTCTTTGTTAAATCTTCAATATTTGGATCTTGAACACAAAAATGAAATAAGCCAGTATTAAAAGGGGTAAACTCTGGTTTTTTCGGGGACATATTCGGAAATGAGAACAATTCGATTCCAATGCCATCTGAAGTTGCAAGATGAGCGATTTCGAAGGATTCCCAATCTTCTCCAAACACATCTATACACATTATACCAATAGCTGTTTCTTTTTCTTTTGTCACTTTAGATGGTGGCATAATAACATACCACCCCATTACTTCCTGATAAAACTGAACAGCTTTTTGAATATTTGGAACAGTTATTCCTATGTGAGAAAAGGATCTTGGGTATTTTGCAACGCTCATACTTTTAATACTGTTAATTAAACACTTACACATTAAATTTAACAAAAAAAAACAACTTCATAACTTCTTTTTTTATTAAATAACTTGCAACAGCCCAAATTTAAAATAAGGCACCCTTCTATTTTTGTTCATTAAATGCATACTAAAGCCGTGTTCGCCTCCTTTAAAACGATTTCAATAACAAAAAAACAATTACGCTTTATTGGTATTTGTTTAATAATCCAAAATCGAAAGGTGTCCATAAACAAGACTTTAATCCGCTTTCTTTAAATCCTAAATTCACCCAACTATTGCAAGTGTTAAAGCAGGAATAATTCCCTTTAGATTTATAAAAGTTATCTTTAGAAGAATACCCTTTGTTTTCTAACATTATTTTAGCTCCGATAGCATCACGATCAAATGTATTTAACAAAAAAGTATTTAGTTTTTGCAACTCAGAATCACTTATTTTTATTTCAATCCAATCGGAACGTTTTTGTTGATAACGAACAATATGAATTAACGTTTCGTTTTTTAAGAACAGAGCATTAAGAGCGTTACCAAAAGTTAAATCACTCCAAGTTGGCGTATTAATATAGAAGTTCTCTTCTCCCCAACCAAAAGACAAATATTTTTCTTTTGGATTATATTTTAATCCGGATAGCACTAAGCTATCTATATTTTTTATTGGAATAAGAATATCTAAATGCACGCCATTAGTGGTTAAATAGATTTCTTTATTTAGATTATCCGTATTCTCTACACGCTCTATAGTAATTAATGAAATAGTTAAAGAAAGAATACCATACAGTAATGGTATTAACAAAAGGAATCCTCCCCATTTAAATATTCGCTTTATTACATTCATATACATTAAATCAAGCATCCTAGCCTAAATTTAAATAAATTTTAGTTGTTTAATACCCTCTATCCTCAAATCCAACCTGAAGACTAGCTAGACTACTCCTTCTATAATCAAAACTATTTTTTGCTTTAAAACTTGCTTCAAATTACGTTTTATAGCATTGCGACAGTCTTTTTTTAACATACCTAATATAAATCTCTTCTTTTAAAGAAGGAATTATAAACATTTTAAGCTAAAAAAAAAGCCCTCAAAAAGGGCTTTTTTTTAAAAATTTTAATTTACAGACTACTCTTTTGAAAAAACATAAATATAAGGAGCGTCATAAACCACCGAAAAAGTATCATCATCATTCAAAACGATATTTTCTGTGTATGTGCCTCCCCCTTCTTCTTCTATTGTTATTCTATATGCTTGCTCTCCGAGACTCTCCCATGTACCCGAATCTTCATAGTCCAATTCACAAACATCTTGGTCATCTAAAGAATACGAAGACTCAGAAAGTGTTCCGTCAGAATTAACTGTAAATGAACTTTGCTTCTCACAATCATTAATAGTTTGCTCTTCGCCCGCAACTATAAGTTTTGAATATTTCCATACCCCAACGAATGCATCGTCTGAGCTAGAATCGTCATCACTATCACAGCTAAAAATTAAAGCGCTTACGCATAGCATTAAAAATAATTTTTTCATAATTTATTGTTTTTTATTGATTAATAACTTGTTTTATTACAGAATAAAAAAATTCAAATTTGTAATAAAACAAGTGCAAATGTAAGAAAATTTATGCTTTTCTACATTTTATTCTTTCATTTTTGTATTATTCTTGTATTTAAACAAAGTTATAAACGCAGCGACTTAAGACAATAAATCGCTATAATATCGGTTTAAGGAAATACTTTTATAAATTTAAAACGTCCTTATCAAACTTATTATTAACAGATTACAACATTAAAAACTTATTGAATAAAAGCTTTACATAACAACAACACGCTTTACAACCTCTTCTGCCTTATTTTCGTCATAAAATCTAAACAAATAGACGCCTTGCTGAAAATGTGTAACATCTAAACGTGCGTTACTTCCAACTTCCATATCCAACATTTTACTTCCTGCTAAATTAAATACTTCTAATTTTAAATGTGCTTTTGTAGTATGGGTTATAGTTAAAAAATCTATTGCTGGATTGGGTAACACTGTTAAATCTTTAAATACAGTAGCTCCCTTTTCTAATCCCAAAAGGCTTTCTGTTACAGTAAACAAATGATGATGTGCTTTACAATCTTTGTATGCCGTTAATAATACATTATAAGAATTTGCTATATTAAAGTCGAAAATATGATTAGGATTTAACGCTGTACTTGTTTGTCCATCACCAAAGTCCCAGAGTACGGAATCGTAATTTGTAGACTGGTTTATAAAATTCACAGATCCATCTAAAGCTACAGCCATATCGAAAAGTGCGGT
Organism: Lacinutrix sp. YIN62; assembly: GCF_057219185.1. Classification (NCBI taxonomy): domain Bacteria; kingdom Pseudomonadati; phylum Bacteroidota; class Flavobacteriia; order Flavobacteriales; family Flavobacteriaceae; genus Lacinutrix; species Lacinutrix sp. YIN62. Next base: position 6,153 of record NZ_JBXVVH010000025.1, on the reverse strand, counting down.
TGCTGTTAATGTAGAAATATTCCAATCTCCTAAATTATTTAGCGTTACCTCTTGCGCTATAGTTCTAAAATAATCGGCTTGCTCATTACTCAATCCTGCATTTACATTAGAGTTTATAATTGTTTTCTTAAACAAAGCATTATAAAAAGTGCATGCTCCCAGAAATGAGCCTTTAGCATTTGGATGAATATCACCATAGCCTCCCCATAAAAACTCTGTATTATCGGTTAACATAGATGTTTTAAAACATTCTCCAACGGGACTAAATGGAATTCCTGTCTCATTAGACATTTGTGTTATATTATTTTTTATAAGCGCTGTACGTTCAAGATATTGCTGGAAACTAGCCTCTGAATTATTTACGATACCATAAGAGATCTCGTAATAATATATTGAAGCACATGGGCTATATTTCAATATAGAGTCTTTTAACTGCGCGCCTCTTTCAATCGTTTCATTTATAGGAAAGGAGAAACCTGGTGATTCATTAGACCCTGGTTGCAAAATTACATAATCCCAGATTTTATCTCTAAATTTCTGGTATAGTGTTTCATTATTAACATGATGTACAAAACCTGTTCCTCCAGGCGTATGTTGCTCTAGCTCTATTTGATACCCTTGCTCTTCGGCTATAGCTTCAAAAGTTTGTGGCAAATTATTAAAATACGTTATACTATTTCCTACAAACAACACCTTTAAAGGGTCGGTTTCTGTTTGAGAATACCCTAGACATAGAAACAAACCTAGAACACTTAGAGATATTATTTTTTTCATATTAGTTGTTTTTCATAAAAAAGCAAAAAATTCACAAATAACACTTTGTTAAATTTTATTTTTTTGCAACAAACTTACATAATTCTCTTTAAAATAATAAAAGCCTTTCAAGATCTTATCTTAAAAGGCTTTTCATTATTTATATGCATTTATTGAACCGCTTGAAGCGCATCGATGTTCCCATAACCAAAATTAGAGTTTCTATTAGGATAAAACTCGGCAGATTGTTTTAGTTTATTTAAAACTTGTGCTTTAGACCAAGAAGGATGCTTTGCCCATACCAAAGCTGCTATTCCTGCTGTAGTTGCTGTAGCAACAGAAGATCCTCCTGTATATTGTCTTTGGTTATTATAAAACCCTAAAACTGGCGGATGCTTACTTGTATTATTGTTTCCTTCCATTATTATGGTAAAATCAATCTTATCTCCATCATGACATACATCACATTTTTCATAATTATTACCGTCAGTTACACCTGTAACTGCTACCGTTTCACTCATAGTTGCAGGAAAAGTAACCCCATACCAATTGGTAAAATTTGTAGATGTCCCGCCTGCTGCAAAAATTAACTTCCCCTTACTATTGGCATATTTTATAGCGTCCTTAATATTTCCGATAGACCACATATAACCTATAGACATCGATATAATTTTAACATCACTCCTATTGCCTAGCTCTACCAAAGCACTAGAAACGCCTTTACGTTCATGATAATCGTTTAAGACCACGTCTTCTGTAGCTCGATACGCCACTAAACTTGAATTATATGCCACGCCCACAGGCATACTGTTATTATTTCTTGGTGCAACCATAGTAGAAGCCATTGCAGTTCCATGTCCACATTTATCATGAGGCCCATCATAGTTATTGGACCACCACCACGCAGAATCTATAAAAGTTCCATATTTTTGAACATAACGCCCATTAGAATCTCCATCATTAAACCCTGATGTATTTAATAATGCTTGTGATTGTGAAATGCCTGTATCTATTAAACCTATAGCCACACCTGCGCCTGTGCTATAATGCCATGCCTGAGGAATATTATGTGCATTAAAATGCCATGACACCTGTACATTATTAGGTGACATTGTCGTGTAATGCGTCCCACTAATATTGTCTCCCGTTTTATCACATCCAGAACTTGAGCGTTCTACTTCAGTTGTATTAAAATGATTATAGCCATTAGGTTCTAAGTAACGTACACCTTTCGTTTCCCGAAGTGCTTTTATGGTTTTATAATGTTTCACTTTAACATCTACAACATTTATAATGTCATGTTCTAGAAAGGTTTCTTTAGAATGCTTATAATCTTCATTATTTTCTACAATTTTTAAAAGGTTTTGTTTTATGTTTTGTAATTTGGATGTGCGTTTTTCACTAAAACTCTCTTCTCTATCGCCATAGCCAATAGTTAGAATCTGATTCCCATGATACACAGCACTCCAAAGCATATGGTCACTTTCGTTTGACCAATTAAACGTTTTGCCTGCATTTAATTGTGCTTCAATTTTCGCATTGATTTCACTAATAGTTAACGGGGTTGAGGGGGTTTGTTGTTCTAACTCTTGAAAATGATGCCCATCGTCTTCTGAACAAGAAAATAGCACAAACAACAACATTGATAATACTAGGTGTTTTTTCATAATAAATTAACGGTTAATTAATAATTATGTTAAATATATTAAATATCAACAAATAAACAGCGTAGATATTATAAGTTAATTATTTTAAATAAATGAGAGTCAGGATTTTGAAGTAAATGAGATAAAATCATCTAAGCTTCTAAAAGAATGGTTGGAAGTTGTTATTGATTCGTATTCTAATATTCAAGTTTAAAAGGAATTAAACTATAAAGACTTATTTTTTACATTTTTCGTCGTATAGACCCTGTAAAATCTTCTAAATCATCTTTTACTTTTTTCAACTCATCGTTAACATCTTTAGAAATGCTAGTATCGATGCCGTGTTGTTCAACACTTTTGGTTATTTCTCCTTTTATATCGTTAGTGGCATCTTTTAATGTACGCATGCCTTTACCTAAGCCTCGCGCTATTTCTGGCACTTTATCTGCCCCAAAAACCATTATTATTATAAGGACAATAATCCCTATTTCTCCTCCACTAATAAATAAAAATGTTGCTAACTGTATCACTTTACAAATATAGTGAGTTGTTTTTAATAGTTTATAAAATATATAAATAAAAAAACCCTTCAAAATTGAAATATTTCGAAGGGTTAACTATTTTTTTGTTTGCTGTTAAATGGTAAAATTACCTTTAACTTTATGCTCACTTGTATCGTAACGATCTACACATTTATTAAGAATCTCGTATGCTTCTTTTGCATCTCCCCAACCGCCAACATCGACTTTTTTCTTTTCTAAATCCTTATAAACTTGAAAGAAATGTTCTATTTCTTTAACAAGGTGTGGATTCATATCGGCCAAATCATTTTTTTGATTCCAAATAGGGTCAGAAACTGGTACACATATAATTTTTTCATCTGGACCTTTCTCATCTGCCATATGAAAAACACCTATAGGCTTTACTTCCATAACACACATAGGGAATGTTGGTTGTGTTCCTAAGACTAATACATCTAACGGATCGCCGTCTAATGCCAAAGTTTCAGGAATAAAACCATAATCTGCAGGATACATCATAGAAGAAAACAACATACGGTCGAAACGAATTTTCTTTAATTCGAAATCATACTCATATTTATTTCTACTCCCTTTTGGTATTTCTATTAAAACGTCGAACGTTAATTTTCCTTTTGGACTCATTAAAAAAATTTATTTCATTCTCAAGACATTGAGAACGTATTATTACTCTAGTTTATTGAAAAAGCAATGTTTTTCGGGCTGCAAAAATACTGAAATGTTTAACTTTGAGCAAGGAATCCTTACTTATATTGTAATATAATAACACTTTAATAAATCTTAAACATATTGAAAAATGCATGTCTATAATAATTAAAACAAATCGTCGTAGCTGAATAGTAATACGTGATGCTAAAAGCTAGTGCTAAACTCTGCTTAGTGATCAAAAACTAGCTCTTTTATTCACAAAACAATACCTCACTTTCACATTTGTTACTGCTTTTATAATTACTGAATATGCTACTAAACTAAGTTTAACAGTAACCATACGTATTACTAAAGCTAAATAATTGCTTATTGAAAATTAAAAAAGCCCTTACATCTCTGTAAAAGCTTTATATTTTTATTTCTTTAGTTTTATACTGTATTTACTCTAAACGCTACTAAGCAAAGCTTAGCAGTAGCCTATGCTACATCGGGGGACACGTGTTACCCGAGCAGGGGTAACCGCTAAGAGGATTCCATAAGAATCTAGGGAATTTAAATTCCAACCCTTCTAATTCAATTCCATCAATAACTCTATTCTCACTAAATGCATATGGCGCCTTTACTTCTCTGTAAAAGCTTTTCTCTTTTTATTTCTACTCTTATTCTTATACCAATCTGTAACGCTACTAAGCTAAGCTTAGCAGTAGCGATACGTGATAACCTAGCGGGGGATATTATTGGAAGATACGAACGGGATGAAGTTAAGCCTTCTATTGAAGTGGCTTCTAAAATAGCTGACATACTCGAAGTAAGTCTTGATTTTTTAATTGGTAAAGTTGATGTGGAAATTGATAACACCCTATTAAAACGTATTATTGAGATTCAAAAAATGGATAATGAAGATAAAGCACATATTCTTTATACTCTTGATGCGCTAATTAAAAATGTGAAGCTTAAAGCTATTCAATAATAAAAAGCCCCCACATCTCTGTAAAAGCTTTTTATTCTTTATTTTTTAATTACTCTTATTTCTTACTCTTACCGCTACTAACTAAAAGTTAGCAGTAGCGACACCTGATCACCCATCGGGGGACTTCAAAAATACTGAAATGTTTAACTTTGAGCAAGGAATCCTTACTTATATTGTGATATAATAACACTTTAATAAAGCTTAGACCTATTGAAAAATGCATGTCTATAATAATTAAAACAAATCGTCGTAGCTGAATAGTAATACGTGATGCTAAAAGCTAGTGCTAAACTCTGCTTAGTGATCAAAAACTAGCTCTTTTATTCACAAAACAATACCTCACTTTCACATTTGTTACTGCTTTTATAATTACTGAATATGCTACTAAACTAAGTTTAACAGTAACCATACGTATTACTAAAGCTAAATAATTGCTTATTGAAAATTAAAAAAGCCCTTACATCTCTGTAAAAGCTTTATATTTTTATTTCTTTAGTTTTATACTGTATTTACTCTAAACGCTACTAAGCAAAGCTTAGCAGTAGCCTATGCTACATCGGGGGACACGTGTTACCCGAGCAGGGGGGGGTTGTTCTATAAAAAAAATAAAATTTTTTTTCATCCATAATATTAAAGACTTTTCATCCAATTATTATAAAATAAATCTTGTTCCATAGGCGGTAAACTCTTGTCCATTTCTACAAATTCAAAAATACTTACTACACATTCATTCTTTGCCTGTTGCCCATTTTTTAGAAAATATGCATTAGAAGTATTCATCATCATTGGAGATGGATAAACATTCACTAAAGCTCCATAACATTTTAAATCAATATTATTTTTTAATAACTTTATTCTAAGCTCCTGTAATGCTAGAAAATGAAATTCATTCTCAACGTTAAATTTCACATCATCAATATCAATACTTAAAGAAACAATATCTTTATCTTCATCTTCTTTAATAAATAATTTAGAAACATTCTCTTTACCACTTAGGGTATTAAAATATTTAATTTTACATATAATCATGTTAACTATTTTTTATAGTTTGGATTTGCTATAAACTCATCCGTTAATTTACCTTTTGACATTTTATAAGCCCCTATTATTTCACTAGATTTCACTCCTCCTTGTATTGCTTGTTCTAATTGCTCTGGAAATGGAGATTTGGTTCCCAAAAGTTTATTAACATCTAATGATTTTTTAGTTTCAATTACGTATAAATAACCATTTTTACCTGCAAAACCTTCTGCTATATCAATACTTGAACTTGAGGAAACAAAATCACCTGCCGTTGTATTACTAGTTGTATGCTTCACTAAATCTCCATGTGTCCCTTTTGACTTAAACCCTTCCTTAAAGACTTTAGCTGGGTCCATTGAAGCCCTTTCTCCTCTATAAACTCTTTTGGCACTTTTTATAGCTTGCTCAACAATTCCTGTACTACCTTTTGCGATTTTTATTGCACGTAAAGCTGGGGCAATTTCAGCAACTCCTGTTAATGCTGAAACTCCTTCAAATACTCTCGCACCTTCTTCTAGACTAAGGTTTCCTTCAGTTATTCTTTCTCGTGCATAACCATTTTTCCAAGTAAATC
>NZ_JBXVVH010000024.1:38247-50715 GCF_057219185.1 Lacinutrix sp. YIN62 | reverse complement strand
TAAACTCTAACGTGAAATGACGTGATTTTTGTCTCATAATTCTCTAAGTTAAAATCAAGCAAGATAGTAACTCAACTTAACGTCCAATCTAAGATAGCAAGTCCAGTTTTCATAAAATTACAGAATGGAAAATAAATTTAATCTATATCAGGGACTTAAATTCTGTAGATTTATTTAATGAAATTGTAGACGAGATTTACTTTGATAAGACTTCAAGAAAAGTTGGATGAACTGATCAAGTATTAAAAGATAAAACTGATGCACTTTATATATATTAGCATATAACAAATCGCAAAAGCCATAGTGTAAGTTTTCCCTTAATTAGACAACTAATAATAGTTTGTACACACCTCCCTTTTAGGAATCCCCCTAAAAAACAACAAGGAATATAGTACAACTTTAATAACGAAAGGTTTAACTGTGATCGAATTTAATCCTAATAACAAAATGCAGTCGATAACCTAAAAATTAGGTATATTTATCTATAACTAACAGTAATACTAAACGCTGATAACAAAGGAATAGATGAGTTTTTACAAGAAAGAGATATTACGAATTAAAGAAGATTGTTATTCCAATCAATGGCAAATAGAGACCGTTATTGGATTAAAGAATTATATCAGCAATAACTTTAAGGAAAATCTAAACTTAGACCTTTTTTCTCGTATTCGATTTGTTTCAAAATACCATCTGTTAAGATTATTTAAAAAATACTATGGGCAAACACCAAATCAATATTTGACCGATAAGAGAATTGAAAAAGCAAAAGAATATATAAAAAAAGGATTGCCTATTTCAGAAGCTTGTTATGAAGTCGGTTTTGAAAGCTTAAGCTCGTTTAGTGCTTTATTCAAAAGAAAAACGGGACATACACCAAGAGGATATAAAAAGAGCAATTTTCGATAAATTTGTTTTATTCCTATTTTAAACCTTTGTACCATTAAATCACCTTAAATTTTTAAAAAGATGAAAATTAAACTTGTAAGTGTTCCCGTTGATAATCAAGAAAAAGCTCTTGATTTTTATACGAAAAAATTGAATTTTATAAAAAAAATCGATATTCCTGTTGGTGACGGCAATAGGTGGTTAACGTTAGTTTCAGGAGAGGAGCAGGATGGCCCCGAATTATTATTAGAACCAGCTCCTATAAATTTTGAACCTTCTAAGGTTTATCAAAAAGCGCTTTTTGATGCAGGAATACCTTACACGCAATTTAATGTTCTAAATGTAGAAAAAGAATATGAAAGGTTATCTAAATTAGGAGTTGAATTTAGTGTAAAACCCACCGAAATGGGGGCTGCAAAACTTGCTGTTTTTAATGATAGCTGTGGAAATCATATTCAAATTGTAGAGGTTTTATAACTTTTCTATTTTCACGAAAAACAAATGCATACTATTTAATAAATAGAATCATATCAATATTATTACTGGTTTTGTTAAAGTTTGCTTACTTAAATTAAGAATAGATAAAAATAATTTTAACTTTCAAAGCTTTGATCATAAGCATATTAAACTAAAGGAGCTTTATCACCCGTTAATAAAGAAACCCGTAAAAAACGATTTTGAGACCAGTAGTAACGTGATTTTATTAAACAGTCCAAACATGTCAGGGAAATCAACTTTTTTAAAAGCAGTCGGACCTTGCATATACTTAGAGCATTTTGGAATAGCGATCCCTGCATCTTTTGGAGAAATTCCATTCTGTAATCATTTTTCAATTGATATTAATCGACGAGATAATATTTTAAATGGTTATAGTCATTTCATGACGGAGATTATGAATTTAAAAAGTGTGGTAGAACACGCTTCAAATGGTAAGCGATGCTTTGCTATTTTCGATGAGCTTTTTAGTGGAACAAATGTAGAAGATGCATTCGAGATTTGTAGTACAACAATTAACGGTCTTAGTAAATTTAAAAACGCTTATGTCTTTATATCAACTTATATTCAGAAACTTAAAAGTGTTTTCGGTGCGCAGATATCAAATTATTACATAGATTGTGAATTGATAGCAAACCAACCCACCTTTACCTATAATTTAAAAAAAGGATGGTCTGATATTAAGGTAGGACGTATATTGTTTGAGAAAGAAGGTTTGAATGAATTGCTGCACTGAAAAGGAGTGTTTAAAAAAACGATACAAGTAATCGTTACACAAACTTTTATAAAAGAAAATTTAAAAATTTTTCGTAAGTACTTTTATGTTTATTTAAATCCATATCCGTTTTATATTATTTATGAGATTATAACCAGAAGTCAATAAGTGATCATTTAATTTTATATTCTATTTTTTGTAAAACCTAGAAGCGAAATTATATTCTTAATTTACGATTTCTTATTACTATATAAAAAATATAATAACGATAAAATAGGACAATTGATATGATCTATATTTAATTATTTTATCTCATAAGCTGTATTTTTACAATTATGAATACATTAACAAACGTTTTACAAAGGCATAGTAAAATTGCTTTAAGCTATTTTTTGATTATTGCCGTATTGGGTGTTTTGCTTCGTTTTCTTTTTGTAATAGATTTACCTGTAAATTATAGGTTTGTTGTCCATGCACATTCCCATGTAGCTTTATTGGGTTGGGTATACACTGGGCTATCAACATTAATCTTTAAAATGTTTTTGAGTAAATCTAATATTTTGGTTAAGTATAAACGCTTATTTTGGTTTACCCAATGTACTATTTTAGGAATGTTGCTTTTATTTCCTTTTACGGGCTATGCTTTATTTTCTATTATATTTTCAACCTTATTTTTAATAGCGTCTTACCTATTGGCTTATTTGGTTTTTAAATACACACCATTAACGTATAAACACACAAATGCATACAAATGTATTCGTATAGCGCTTTGTTATATGATTGTATCTAGCATTGGCCCTTGGGCATTAGGCGTTATAATGAAAACAGCTGGAAGTGGTTCAGAATTGTATAGAAATGCTATTTATTTTTATTTGCATTTTCAATACAACGGATGGTTTGTTTTAGCTTTATTTGGTGTCTTTTTTTATCTTTTAGAACAGCGAAAAATGAGTATGCCTAGCCATTGGTTTAAGAGCTTTTTTATATTGATAAACCTAGGGGTAATATTAACTTTTGGTATTTCATTATTATGGATGAAACCTCATTTATTAATGTATATACTTTCTGGTTTAGGAGCATTATTTCAATGCATCGCTTTTTATATTTTATTAAAGCAAATAATAGGCTGTAAAAAAGAATTAAAGGCAGGCTTTTCTAAACCATCATTACAGCTGTTAACCTTTGTTTGTTTTTTATTTTTAATAAAGCTAGTCTTACAAATAGTAGGAACTATACCTTATGTTTCTAATATTATTTCATTTAATGTAGATTTAATAATAGGGTATATACACTGGACCTTTTTGGGAGTTGTTAGCATTACTCTTCTTGTTTTTTTATATCACTTTAAATTGATACAACTTTCTGTAAATCAGATGATTCTTTATGTGGTTGGGTTTCTGTTAACAGAAGGACTTATTTTTTATAAAGGTATCGCGTCCTGGGGTAATCTACCTTTGTTGGATAATTATTTTATTTACATAATTATAGCTAGTTGTATTTTGTTATTTGCTATTGTTCTAATTTATATACTTCAGTTTAAAGGCCGTATTAAACATTAGTCTCTAAATTTTCTATACATTCTACTAAGTCACTAATTATAGACATTCCCTTGTCTTTATTATACCATATTTGTAGCCTTTTTTTAAATTCGGCATCAATAAGGTTAAATTCTTTTTTATAGTCTATTACTAGTTGGTTTGCTGCTTTAGAACGAGCACCCCAAGAATTTAATACGGTTAAATTTTCATCAAGAATAATAAGTTTTGGTATGGCTTGAGCTCCGTTAGTTAAGAAAGCGTTCATTAGCTCCAAATTGTCATCTCTCAAAACAATTTTTAAATCAATTTTAGATGAATGTGTTGCTATTTTATTTAAAACAGGAAGAGTTTGAGCAGCATCACCGCACCAGCTTTCTGTTAATACCAACCATATCTGTTTTTGAGTTTTATTGAATTTAAAGTTGTGTTCATCAGGTAATTTTATGGTTTTATTCAAACGTTTTAATCTCCAGGCGTTTAATTTAGTATACTCTATTCTTGCTTTAGTTTGCTCTTTTCCAGTAGTAGCTTTGTTTAAAACACATTCATGCATTAATTTTTGATATTCAGTATACGACATACTTTTTGAAAAACTTTTTTGTGATAATTTCATGTTTTTAAGTTTTATTGCTCTTATTATAATCTAAGTTATTTCCTTAATACTGATTAAACGTTAATTAAAAGAGACACTAATTATATTTCGTGAAATAGAGTGCTCATTTTTTAAACTTTATATTGTTTTATAATAACTGTTCTTCTATAATGCGTCCTCTATTGCTGCCCCTTTTTTGAAGTTTTAATGAGCTGGAACTAGAGTTTTTTTTAGATAGCTAACGGTATTCTATATTTTGGTAATAACGCACAATACGTTATAAAAAAGGTATCATGCCTTACTTTCTAATCGTTTTCTTGTAACCTATTTAAGTAACGTTATTTTGACTATAAAAGTAGGCTTGTATAACGTTTTATAAGATGATATAAATCAGTAAAACCTTGTTTTAAAAGTGAAAAAAGAGATAAAGACTATTATGTCTTTTTTATTATATTTGAATTAAAAACAAAGAGATGTTATCAAACGCTTCCAAGTATGCTATACGTTCTATTTTATACTTGGCATTACAAGATGAAAAAACAAAAATAGGAGCCAAAAAAATAGCAGAAACCTTAGAAGTACCACAACCTTTTTTGGCAAAACTTTTACAGCAGTTAACTAGAAATAAGTTAGTCTCGTCATTTAAAGGCCCAACAGGAGGGTTTTATTTAAGTGAAAAAGATAGAAATAATAGTATCTGGGATGTTATCGTTTGTGTCGATGGGTCTACAACATTTGATAATTGTTTTATGGGACTCTCTTCTTGCGACGAAGAGAACCCTTGCCCTGTACATTTTACAGTAGCTTCTTTTAAAAAGAAGTTATTAGCAGATTTTAAAGATAAATCTATTAAAGAGTTTATTGAAGAGATTAAATTGAAAGGCCGTTATATTTCTTTAAAAGATTTTGAAGTTTAATTCATCGCTTTTGAAATAATGTTTAGAAGAGATATTGTTTAGACCTAATTAAAGATTAGAGGTAGAATATTTTTAGTTTCTAAGCTTGTTGATTGTTGTTTATTTCTAAGCTGTTTCTTATCAAAGAAACCTGAAAATATGGGTTCGATTAATTTTAGAAAGATTCTATAAAATAAAAAAGATAGATTTTAGTAAATTAAAGCGTTGAAATCTAATTTATTAGTCTAAAAATCTATTTGTGATAATTTACTCTAAAGTTACCAAAATATTCTGTTTAGTTGATTGGTTTTGTAAAGAATATACTCAAGTTATTGAAAGCTATATGCTAGGGAATCCATCAAAACGCCCAACTATAATGGGTAAAAGTGAAGTGATTACACTTTGTATTCTATTTCAATTAAGTGGTTTTAGACCCTTCAAGCATTTTTATATTTTCTATGTCCAAGAAACATATGAAAGATGATTTTCACCAAACGGTATCTTATAATAGGTTTACCAAATTGATTGGTCAAAATTAAATGGTTATGAGACTCTTTTTAAAAACGTCTCGCCTGGGGGATTCTACAGGTATTCCCTTTGTTGATTTTGCTCCTATTCGAGTTTGTAAATCCAAACGAATTCGTAGCAACAAAGGTTTTAAAGGGGTTGCTACTACTGGTAAATCAACAATGGGTTGATTTTATGGATTTAAGCTTCATATCATTATAAATCCTAAATTTCACGATTACCTAAGTCAATGTAGAGGATAAAACGCCATTAAAAAAGAAAAGTTTTTTACATAAAATTTATGGAAAACTATATGCTGACAAAGGGTATATTGGTAAAGATCTAATGCAACTATTGTTTTACAGGAAACAAAACATTTAATACCACATATTAAAAACAATATGAAGAATTTTTAATGACTATGAGTGATACAATGTTACTTATAAAACGTTCTATTATTAAAACTGTTAATGATGAACTTAAAAATAGTTGTCAAATTGAACATTCTAGACAAAGAAGTTTTAGTATTTTTTTATCAAGCATCATTGCAGGACTCATTCGATATCGCTTTTTACCTAAAAACTAACCATCAAATTTCAAACAGTTAAAACAAATCAATTGACTCTCTATCAATCGAAATCAGGTTACTAGGGGTTACATATACAGCTGCTGTTTTCCTGAAATCCTTTGGAACAAGCTTTGGATTATTAATTGCGATCCTTGCCTTATCACTATGGGCAGCCTTATCGTTGTTAAATATATATCGAAAGTGTAAAAAAAAAGATTTGTAATAGGCATGTCCGCTTTGATTCTATAGTGTTGAGCAATCACAGTAATATAAAAGTATGAAGAAAATAAAAATACGTTTTCCTTAAACTTACATTTTTTTTAGTTACTTTTAAAAGGATCAACGAAATATTAAAATAAAAGATTAAGCTTTTATAAGGCTCCAAAAGATGTAATGTGTTTAGTAATAATAAGTTCTAATCGTAACATTATAGAGTTCTATCAAATGTGTTTTTTATCAAGTATAATGAGAACTTTAGTAAAGGATGTGAATTTGATAAAACTATAGGGTGAATTTGCATTTAAGTGTTAAGGTTTGGGTTTTATTTTAACTAAATTTTAAGAAGTTTTTTGTAAGGTTAACAACCTTGTAATTAGAAAATAGTGTTCAAAAAAATACATTAATAAAGTTGTTCTTCTTAATTAATTGTATAGTTTTGTCACCTCTAAGATTAATTAAAAGAAATATGAATATGAGAACGAAATTTATTCTTATTAGTGCTGTTTTTTTTCTAATGACGAGTATAGGACTTGCTCAAGGGAAAGAACCACAACATACTATGATTAATGGAAAAGTGTCTTTAGGACAGTATCATAGTCGTGAAGAATTAAACAAAATGAATAAAGGGAAGTTGCTAAATCTTTATATTGAGCGTATCGAAATAATCGTTAAGATTTTGCCTAATATAGCATTTGCTACAAAACCTGGTGTTACAATGGAATCTTTAGGGATTCCAAATACAAAAGAGCATCAGAAAGCCCTAAAAACTCAAAAAGAAGCTACGTCTACTTATTTTGAAAATACATTAGAGTTTCAGCAAAAAATATTACCGTATTCAGATAAGTCTAATCTAATTGCTGCTATTTTGTTTTATGAAGAAACATTAAAAGCATTGCATACTTATAACGAGTTTAATTAAGTGCCTTGATTCGCTCTCGTAAAAGTCAAACAATTTAATAAAATAGAACCTGTATATAAAATGTATGGGTTTTTTTATACTTGTTAACTAAATGTTGAAAAGTATTTTTTTTGATGATTTAGATCGTATAGATACGAAAAACAGTCATTCTATTGTGTTAATGAGAAAATATAATATGAGACATAATGGCTTTGTTTTTAGAGAGTTGTTTTTCAAATAAAACAGAGTTTAATAAATAAATTATTAATAATAAATATTTTTTTGTAACTTTAATATATTAAGAAAAAGAGTGTTAATTTAACTTAGTTGATATGTTTCATCGGATTAAGTTGTATTTCATAGATATTTTTTATAAGTTTGATTATGATTTAAGTTTCATATAATACACCCCATAATAAATGAAAAACTTTATACAGATTATATTACTTTTAGTGATTACAAGCGTTTACGCTCAGCAAGAAAAAGGAATAATAGGTACCGAAAATTGGCTTAATGGATGGGCTGAATTCAAACCTGGACAAATTGATTATGATGAACCAACTCAAATATTGAGTGGTAACATAACAAAGGATACTAAATTGTATAAGAAAGAAATTTACCTATTGTTAGGAAGTGTTTTTGTGGTAGATAGTGCTACATTAACTATAGAGCCAGGAACTGTTATTTTGGGCGATTATAAAACTAAAGGTTCTCTAACCATTTCTAAAGGTGCAACTGTAATTGCTGAAGGGACAGAAACGGATCCTATAGTTTTTACTTCTAATGGAAGTGTGAAAAAGCCAGGAGACTGGGGTGGTTTGTTTGTTTTAGGTGATGCACCTATTAATAAATATGGAAATGAGTCTTCTTTAAGTTTTGGACAACGTCCAACGTCTTATGATCATATTGGATATGGCGGTTCTAATATGGAGAGTAATTCAGGAGTATTGAAATACGTGAGAATTGAGTATGCGGGGAAAAGAACTAAAGATTATGGGTATTTCAATGGTTTAACATTAGCGGGAGTTGGAAATAAGACTGTTATAGAGAATGTAATGGTGAGTTTTGCTCAAGGTAATTCTGTGAGTGTATTAGGAGGTGATGTTGTTTTAAATAGAATGGTTTCTTTTAAATCTAAAGGAAATGACTATTCTTTTAATTATGGTACTCAGTGTGATATCGCAAACTCTATCGCAATTAGATCTCCTTATGTCTCTGGAGTTAATGGGTCTAGATGCTTGTATTTGTCTTCATATAAAGAAGAGAAAGAAGTGGATTTTGCTAAAAAAATGACGGCTGTAAAAGCAACAAACATGACCTTAGTTAATATTAGTGATAACCTAGATTCTGATATAAAAATAGGTTTAGTAAAAGAAAGTTTGTTTATGGAAAAAGACACTTCTTTAGATATGACTAAAAGTGTGATCTCAGGATTTAACCCAGCTGTAGTGTTAGATGAGAAAATTAAAATAAATAATGATAATTTAGCGAAAATTAAATTTACAGAAATGTATTTTAATAATTGTAATGGAAATATTTTTAAGGAATACAATCCGAATAATGAGGATTTAGAGAATTGGTATGGGAGTAGTGCCTTCTTTAATGTGTATTCTAAAAGTATTGACTCAGAAACATTTATAGATCCTAAAAATTCAAAACGACCAGATTTCAGGTTACGTATAAATAAAATCATAGCATCTAGTAAAGATTAAAAGTAGTTACAGACTACTTTTAATCTTAGTCTTTTACATAGAGGTTTTATTTCTATTTACTTTCATGTAGGATAAAGAATCTTGGGGATTCTTTTATAAACAATTATTTTGTAAGCAATTTATTAGTTAAGTATGGTGTTGACTTTGTGTAAGCATAGTCAAGATTAATGAGATTGATATGTGCAAAATAAAAGCGTATGAATAAAATTACTGTTTCAAATAATTTTTTTTTAAAAGGACTTTGTTGCTTTCTTCTTTTTTGTGTAGGACAGCAAGTAAGTGCTCAAATTATTATAGGTCAACCCGTATTAGGGTTTTCTCAGGCTTGTGCGAATGATTCTTTTAATACATTTAGCGCAACATTCACTTTTACTCCTGGTGTAGTTACGACAGCAAATCAATTTAATATTGAATTATCCGATGCAAATGGTAGTTTTTCGAATCCTACAGTGGTTTTTGAGTCCGCTCCAGGTCTAGTCACAGTATCTCCAGCTACATTAAGCTTTTCTTTGCCAGAAACAACAGCA
The DNA here is from genome assembly GCF_057219185.1 of Lacinutrix sp. YIN62. Lineage (NCBI taxonomy): Bacteria > Pseudomonadati > Bacteroidota > Flavobacteriia > Flavobacteriales > Flavobacteriaceae > Lacinutrix > Lacinutrix sp. YIN62. The sequence continues at coordinate 41,163 of NZ_JBXVVH010000024.1, read as the reverse complement.
GGTGAAGGATATAAAATACGGATTAGAAGTACAGATCCTGTCGGACTCAGCTCGCAATCCGCAGCATTTGCTGCATACTATAAGCCGCAAGACACTCCGTTTTCTATAAATAATTTAGTTTCTACAGGGGCATATTGCGCAGGTGGAAATTACTTGTTAACGATAGATAATCCAGGGACTGGAACAAATAATTCACCTCTAAATTATGAATCATTAACCTTTAATTGGTTTAGAGAAACCAGCGCTACTACTTCTGTTTTTGTGCAACAAGGGAATACTTTAACTGTAGATCAACCAGGAACCTATTTTGTGGAGACCGATTATGGTACTTGTACTTCAGACTCCTTTTCAAACCGTGTTACAATCAGTGAGGCTAGTTCAGGTGCAACAACAACAATTTCTTCCAGCTTAGGCACTTCTTTTTGTCCAGACAACGGTGGAACAATATTAACCACAATAGCAGCAGTCGGTTATCAATGGTATAAAGATGGAGTCGCTATAATAGATGCTACAAACCAAACATTAGAAGTTGATGAATCTGGTATATATATAGTAGTTGTCGATCTTGGCGGATGTAGTGCAACAGGGTCTATAGATTTAGTTAGTGAAGGCTTTTCAAGCAGTATAGATGTATCAGCGGTTAATACAGTCGATGTCAATTCTGGTGAAACATTATTAGTAACAGTAAGTACAACAGCAGTAGAGGCAGAATACGAATGGTTTCTTAATGGAAATGTTATTTCAGAGGCATTAGAAAATACCTATGAAGCAACAGAAGTAGGCGAATATAAAGTAATGGTTAGGCAAACGATAGGTTGTTTAGTTTCAAAAGAATTTACTTTTGTTATTAATGCACCCATAGATCCATTTCCAGATGTCGAGAAAATCCCTAATATCGTGAGTCCTAATGGTGATGGAATAAATGATACCTGGGTAATCCCTCAACAGTACGTTAGTGGTACAGGAACTGAAGTAATAGTACTGAGTCCACAAGGAGAAGTAATGCTTAAAACAAACGATTATCAAAATAACTGGCCAATAGATGAATTGAGTTTAACAAGTATAAACTTGGTCTTTTATTATATAATAACAACCCCAAATCAAGAAACCAAAAAAGGTTCTATAACTATAGTCAAATAACATGAAAATACTTTTGGGAATAACCACCTTGCTGTTTTGTTCCATACAAACGATCCATTCTCAAGAAGATGGAGTGGTTTCTCTTGCTCTGCCATTAAGGAATTCTTTAAAATTTAATAGGAACTTAATAAACCCAACATTCAATTTCGTTAGAGAGCAAAATAAGTATATTACTGTTTATAATAAACGAGAGCTGACACAATTTGAAGATGCACCTCAGACTTATTTGTTAAGTTATTCTGGACGATTTAGAGAAAATATAGGTGCTGGTATCACCGCTTTTCAACAAAATTATGGTGTATTAACTACTTTTGGGGGAATTTTAAATTTTGCATATAACGCTCAATTAACATCAAATAATAATTTAACATTTGGTTTAAATTTAGGAGCCTTCACAAGTGGAATAAATAGCGGGAAAGTCATTACTAATATTTCAGATCCATCATTAGAAAATATACCTTCAAATTTTTTATTAACTGTAAATCCAGGTATAAATTATGGGACAGCATTTTTCGATTTTGGCTTAGCTGTAAATAATTTATTCCAATATAATATTACGTCCTCAGAATTAATTGAAGAAGATCCAGAACAAGGTGTTCAAGCGTATATCATGTACACTGGATTTTTGGACAGTAGAGGCTTTTTTGATGAAAGTAAGTTTTCAGGCTTGGTAGAGACAGAGTTTAGAAAAGATAATACTGTCATTTCAGGAATAATAATGTTGACGGTACCAAAAGGAATTTGGGGACAGGTCGGTTACAATAACTTACATGGCGCTTCGGCTGGTATAGGAATTAATGTAAGCTCTCAAATAGCAGTCGAGTATAATTATGAAAAAGCAACTGGTGATATTTCAGATTTTGGAGCATCTCATGAAATAACACTTGCATATAGATTTAAGAACAAGAAGAATTATTTTTATAGTGGTGATGAAGAAGAGGTTTCTATAATACGTAAAAAACGGAAAGTTAAACGGAAGTCAAATTTAACCGTATTAGACGCAGATGAAAGAGCTGAAATTGCTGAAAATAAAGCGCAAGAAAGAGCAGAACAAAAAGCTAAAGCAAAATTAGCTATAGAAGCGAGACTGAAAGCAAGAGAAGAATCTATTGCTAAACGAAAAGCATTAGCCGCAGCAAAAATAAAAGAAAGAAATGATAACTTATTAAAAGTTAGGTTAGCTGCTGAACAACGAATTAAAGCCCGTGCCGAAGCATCTAAAGCACGAAAAGAAGCATTAGAAAGACAACAAAATGAGAAAATAAATTTAGCTAAACCAAAAACGCTTGAAACTAGTCAATTAGCAAAAGAAAAAGCGGATGCTGCTGAAGCTGCGAAACAAGCCGAAGCTGCAAGACTAGCGAAAGCGAAAGCGGATGCTGCTGAAGCGGCGAAACGTGCCGAAGCTGCAAGACTAGCAAAAGAGAAAGCGGATGCTGCTGAAGCTGCGAAACAAGCCGAAGCTGCAAGACTAGCGAAAGCGAAAGCGGATGCTGCTGAAGCTGCGAAACAAGCCGAAGCTGCAAGACTAGCGAAAGCGAAAGCGGATGCTGCTGAAGCTGCGAAACAAGCCGAAGCCGCAAGACTAGCGAAAGCGAAAGCGGATGCTGCTGAAGCTGCGAAACAAGCCGAAGCCGCAAGACTAGCGAAAGCGGATGCTGCTGAAGCTGCGAAACAAGCCGAAGCCGCAAGACTAGCGAAAGCAGATGCTGCTGAAGCGGCGAAACGTGCCGAAGCTGCAAGACTAGCGAAAGAGAAAGCGGATGCTGCTGAAGC
>NZ_JBXVVH010000024.1:0-38181 GCF_057219185.1 Lacinutrix sp. YIN62 | reverse complement strand
GCCGAAGCTGCAAGACTAGCAAAAGAGAAAGCGGATGCTGCTGAAGCGGCGAAACGTGCCGAAGCTGCAAGACTAGCAAAAGAGAAAGCGGATGCTGCTGAAGCGGCGAAACGTGCCGAAGCTGCAAGACTAGCAAAAGAGAAAGCGGATGCTGCTGAAGCGGCGAAACAAGCCGAAGCTGCAAGACTAGCAAAAGCGAAAGCGGATGCTGCCGCAGCGAAACAAGATGAAGCTGAATTAGAAAGAATAGCGCTAAGTGCAACAGACGATATTGCAAAATCATTGAATAATTTAAAGAGATCGACAGAAGGTTCTAAAGATAAACAAGATGAATTGTTGACAAGATTACAAGACGCCATTGATGCTAAAGATGATGAACTTAAAGATTTAAAAGAAGAAAATGATTTAAGTGAGAAAGGAATTTATAAAGCACCTCAAGCGTTTAAAAGTGTAACAGCAGAAAAAAGAAAGTTAAAAGCTCTGGAAACAGAATTAGATAATGTTATTAAAGATCAAAATGAAAAAATAGCAAGATTAGAAAGGTTATATGCAGATCGACTTAAAAAAGTGCCAAATAAAGATGATGAAACGAATAAATATTATCAAAAAAAGATAGAAAAACTAAAAAGAGATCAGATAAAATCAGTAACTTTTAAAAACAATTTAATAGCTAAATTAGAAGAAATTAAAGTCGCAATAGAAATTGAAAGAAAAAGAAGGATAAAACGCGCGGCATACGATAATGAACAAGATAGGTTTGTCCAAAATAAAGTAGCATTAAAGCGAATAAAAGAAACGACGGCATTAAGTCCTGTACCGTTAAAAGCTGAAGATTTTGATTTTGGAGAAGTACAGACAGATAATATCAAGATTTTAAAGAATGTTAAAAATGTAGATAATGGATATTATTTAATTATCGCTGTTCACAGAAACGTTGCAAAAAGAGATGAGTTTTTAAAGAAGGCAGTAGCAGCAGGAGAATCTAATATCGATTTCTTTCATGATGTGAATACAAGTAAATACTATATTTATTATTCGAAATTTAATACAATTGGTGAAGCGAATAACGCAATGAAATCAAAAGGAAATAAGCCATATAACGGTAAAATGTCTATTGTTAAAATTGAAAATTAACAATTAGAAATAAATGAATAAGCCCCATTTTTACAATTCTCTTAGGAGAAATATATAATATAAAATAATTATGAAGAACGAACAGAACCAAAAAGAAGTACATCATTTAACAATGAGAACACTTTTATTAATATAGAAGTTGGTACAAAACAATTAATCCCCAATTCCCATAATACCCTTTTGTAATTCTCTTCGGAGAAATAAGGAATTTTAAAACCTACCTACTATGAAAAATATTACTTTTTCGAGAATCCCTCTTATAGTTTCATTTTTACTATTGAGCATTCAATCTTTTGCTCAAAATTATGCCCCTTTTACCCCTAGATATGATCAGGATTTAAAAGGAGATATCCTTTTAATAGGAAATAATATTTTAGGCCCCAATAATAATCCCTTTAATGATTTAGGGGCTTATAATCATCAGGTTGATATGAGGTATATCGACATAGATGGAGATGCTTCAACATTTAACTCTACAAGCGCAGATTTGGTAATCCCAAATCCAAACTGTTATAATATTGTTTATGCCGGATTGTATTGGGGAGCGGTTACAAAAGGCGATGAAGAAATTACTAATGTTAAGTTTAGAGGCCCTACAGGTGGCTATAACGATATAACAGGAGAAATTATTTATAATGCAAATGGTAATCCTACAGGACAAAGTTTACCCTATTCATGTTATGCTGATGTAACAGCTATTGTAACAGGTTTAGCTAATGATCAAGGAACTTATACGGTTGCAAATGTCTCAACATTAGAAGGAGAAACCAGTACTTTTGATCCTTATAATGGGACAGGGCTTTCTGCTGGGTGGTCTCTTTTTGTGGTTTATGAAGATCCTACACTACCAGGGAAATCTATTACCAGTTTTGATGGTTTTAGTAGTATTAATAGCTCTGTAAATTTAGATATTCCAATTTCAGGTTTTAGAACAATACCTGCGCCAGCACCAGTAAGAGCAAATTTTGCTTTTGCAGCTTTAGAAGGCGATAAACCAATACAAGGGGATCGTTTGCTAATTAATGGTTTTAATATGTCTACAGCAGACCGTCCGGGGACTAATTTTTTTAATAGTTCAGTTACTCAGCTTAGTGCTACACCAGTAAATAATAGAAATCCTAACAGTGCTAATACCTTAGGGTTTGATACAGGGGTTATGGTCGTGCCTAATCCAGGGAATAACGTCATTGCTAACGATGCAACATCGGCAACAGTTCGATTAGAAAGTACAGGGGATCAGTATTTTGAGTATTTTTTCGCGCTAGCAGTTGAAATAATAGAACCAAGCATATTACTTACCAAAATAGTTGAAGATGACGGCGGTACCGATATTGGTGGCCAAAATGTAACATTTGGGCAACCTTTAAATTATGTTATAGGCTTTCAGAACATAGGAAACGATAATGCTACAAGTTTAATCATCAAAGATATTCTTCCTATAAATATTATTTTTAACTACCCTTCTGGATTGGTATTACCGCCAGGTGTTACAGTACTTAGTTATGACCCTGCAACACGAGAAATTATTTTTAGTGTTGAAAATTCTTATGTTGAAGAAGGCGATCCTTATTCCGAAATTAGAATAGAGGTTGAAGTTGTGCCTAGCTGTAATGAATTAAATGATGCTTGCTCCAATATTGTAAATAATCAAGCATTTGCAACTTATCAAGGGGATTATAATCCTAATTTTATTATTTCGGATGACCCTAGTGTTAATAGTAATACAGGCTGTTTATTAAGTCCTCAAGCGACAAATTTTCTTGTCGATATAGACGATTGTACTTTTAGCGAAAGTGAAGTGCTTTGTGGTGCTAGTGTTGATTTAACAGCTGCAGATGGATACGATTTTTACACTTGGTCTACAAGTCCTACAGGAACCCCAGTAATTGGGAATGATCAAACGTTAACAGTAACAGCTGTAGGAACTTATTATGTGCATAATGAAGCGCCAGCTCCTTGTCAATCTATAGATCAGGTATTTACAGTAACTAGTTTTGGTGCTAACGTAACAAACCCTGTGATTCCTTATGCAGATGAAGTTGTTATCTGTCCAAACAACGGTAAAGAGTTACCAAATATTTATTTATGTGGGGCCGATGATTCCCGTTTTATTGAAACGAATTTATCGTCTGTATCTTCTATTATATGGGAAAAGTTAGATGAAGCGAGTTGCCCTATGGTTTCTAATTCCGATTGTGCCAATGAGGACGCCACTTGTACATGGTCGCAAGTCGCAACAGGACTAGATTTTTTAGCAAATGCTGCTGGCCAATATAGATTAACAATTAACTACGATGGCGGTTGTTTCAATCAATTCTTTTTTAATGTTTATCAAAATTTATTAGACCCTACTGCTATAGCAGAAGATATTATCTGTGATACACCAGGACAAATAACGGTAGGTGGTGTACCTTCAGGGTATGAATATAGTTTAGATGGTTCAAACTATCAAGCTAGTAATACTTTCTCTATCAATACTCCTGGTTTCTATACTGTTTACATCAGACAAATAGATGTTCCAACCAATCCTTGTGTATTTACAATTCCAGATCTTCAAATTAGAGCGCGAGACGTTAGCATTTCAACAACTATAGCACAACCACTTTGTAATGGAGATAAAGGGAGTATAATGGTTGCTGTAAATGATGCTGACCCACAATATTACTTTTCAATTTATCAAGGTACAACACTGATAAATAGTGTAGGACCAATCATTGAAAATAATTATACTTTTTCTAACTTAAACCCAGGAAGTTATACTGTAAATGTTGATACAGACGATAGTTGTATTTACACTGAAGATGTAACCATTGTAGAACCACCATTATTAACCGTAACTTCTGCACTTACAGTGCCATTAACATGTACCGATGGTGAGATTACAATTTACCCATTAGGAGGAACGCCGCCATATTTTTATTTTGTAAATGGCGCAACAGATTTTCAAACAGTTCCAGAAATTGTTGTTACTACTGCTGGAGTATATAATGTAACAGTAGTAGATTTTAATAACTGTTCAGCAGAAACATCAATAACAGTAGAAGATAATCCTGCTCCTGTATACACGGTTAGTCAAACGGATATACTATGTTATAATGATAATTCAGGAGAGATTCAATTTAACGTAACAGATACTAATGGGTATACTTTAGAATATAGCATAGATAATGGAGCTACATATACTGTAAGTCCAATATTTTCTAACCTAGGAACTGGTGTTTATGATGTTATAATCAAATATTCATTAGGCGGTTCTGAATGTTTTACAGATGCACAAACGATTACTATAACGCAACCCGATGATGCCTTAACAGCTTCAGCAGGGGTTTCAGAATTAGCAGGTTGTGGCCCAAATGGTGAAGGTTTAATACGAATCACTAACCCCCAAGGCGGAACACCATTTCCTGCACCAAACTTCTACGAATACAGCTTCGATAATCAAGCAACTTGGACGGCTAATAATGAAGCATATTTTACGCCGGGTACTTACACGGTATATATAAGAGATGCTAATGGGTGTATTTACCCTATGACTACAGTTGTATTAGATCCAGAACCAGAATCGCCAACAATAGATTTGAGTGACACAGAATATAATTGTGATGGCTCTGCTAATGCTACGGTTACGGTTACTAACTCTGGAGGCGATTCTTTTAGTTATGAATATCTTTTAGACGGAGTTACTAATACAAATACGGCAGATCCTCAAACATTTTTAAATGTCCCTGTAGGTTCGCATACTATAACTGTAGAATACACTTTAGTAAATGTTCCTACATATAGTAATCTATTATATGAAACATTTGGTTATGGTGATGATACAACTTCACCTGGTATAAATGCTGTTTATTATTGCTTTGAAAGACAGGTGCCTGCAACACAATGTAATGGAAGTATAGCCATTAATGATGGTGATTATTGTGTTACGTCTAATATTGTAAGCCCATTTTCTGCATGGATAAATCCAACAGATCATACTCCGCAAACGACTCCACCAACACCAGATGGAAGATATATGGTTGTTAATATTGGGGCTACGATTCCTCAAACGGAAATTTTATATGAAAAACAGATTAATGATATTATCCCTAATCAACCAATTAATGTAGATTTCTTTGCAATGAATTTACTTAGAATCGGTAATACGCAATTTAATCCTAATTTAAGAGTTGCTTTGGTTGATGCTTCTGGAACAGAAATCTCTTGGTATAATACTGGTGAAATTCCAAAAACAGAAGATTGGGTACATTATCCAACAACTCCAATAACCTTAGATCCGGGTGCCAACACAAGTTTGAAATTTATTGTTAGATCTAATGTACAGCAAACCAGTGGTAATGATGTTGCAATAGACGATATTAGAGTATTTCAACTACCTATAGCTTGTACAACTTCTGTTGATTTCCCTTTTATAGTACCACCAGGAGAAGCTTTTTCAGCCGATATAACAGGAAGCACAGATGTTACTTGTCTTGGCGCTGCAGATGGTACAATTACTATTGCGGCACAAAATTTTGATCCAGCATTAGGATTTCAGTACTCTATTGATAATGGCGGAACTTGGATAACACAACTGACATCGCCTCATACTATTTTAGGATTTGCTGATGGAACACATAACATACAAATACGCTATGATGATGCAGTAGATACCTGTTTTTTTACTTTTACACAAGCGATTGATTCCCCAGCGGCTTTAGCATTAAATGTAAATAATACGCCGGTTACATGTATTGAAGGCGCTACAGTTACAGTTTCCGCAACAGGAGGCACGCAAAATTATACTTTTGAACTTATAGATACGGTAACACCATTTACGGTAATTAATTTTCCTGGAAGTGGAATTTTAACAGATGTTGCCTCAGGAGTTTACACTGTACAAGTAACAGATGCTTTTGGTTGTATGGAATCGACAACTCTTACATTAGATCCGCCAACAGCGCCAGTAGCAATCATAAGTTCAACATCAGATTTTTGCTATGATAGTACGAATGGAGCAACTTTAGAAGTTAGTGTCTCTGCAGGAGAAGCCCCTTTTGAATATAACATAAATGGAGGGCCATTTCAATCTAGTAATATATTTCATACACTAGTACCAGGCAATTATACAATAATTGTGAGAGATGCTTTTGGTTGTACTGTAACATTAGCAACAGAGACTATTGAAGAGCAGTTAACGCTAAGCACTATTTTAACTAAAGACTTAGATTGTACTGTTTCTCCAGATGCCATAATAACAGGAACTATAGCAGGTGGTTATGTACCATATACCTACGAGGTATCTATAAATGGAGGTGCATATGCAGCATTAGGAGCAACAGGAACACCATTTGTTTATTCAACAGCAACAGCAGGAACGTATCAATTTCAAGTAACAGATGCTCAAGGCTGTAGTGTTGAATCCGCTGTGAATACAATTTTACCTATTTCGATGCCAGAAATAATATCGGTAACTCAAATAGAACCGATACTTTGTAATGGAGACACAAATGGCGCAATAGAAATTATAATTGATAATACTGTAGGTACACCAGCTTTAGAAATAAATGTAACTAATGACACGACAGGTGTAGATTATGGAACACAAACGTCTAGTTTACCAGCAGGGACTTATACTATAACATTAACAGATTCAAAATCTTGTACAGATACAGAGACTATTACTTTAACGCAGCCCGATCCTATTTCGGTAATGTATCATACCGTAGATATTACTTGTACTGCAACAGGGGTTTCTCAAGGGTCTGTAATTGTCGATAGTGTTACAGGCGGTACAGCACCATATAACTATTTTGTAACGGGCACAAATAATTATGCGAATTCAGAACTTAATGCTTTAGGAACAACATCGGTTTCTTTTGATGTTATTGATTTTGGATTATATGAAATTAATGTTGTTGATGCTAATGGATGTTCGGTATTAGAACAAAATGTGTTAGTTGCTTCTCCACCAGACGATTTAGATATTACTATCGCACCTGTTGTAGACTGTACTACAGGAGGGCAAGCAGTAGTTAGCGTAGGAACAACCTTGGCAAGTAGCGGTCCTTTTTGGTTTAGTGTATATCAAGGCGCTATTTATCCAAATCCTGCAGGAGCATGGATTCCTGAAGATTCTCCAGGAAGTCAAACGGCTACCTTTACAGGATTAACACCAGGGATACTTTATACCTTTATTGTATATGATGCTTCTACAAATTGTAGTTATTATGAACCCTCAACAACGCCTATACCAACAAATTCAACATTAACGACTAGTGCTGTAAGTTCAAATAACATTACATGTGTAGGAAGTGCAGATGGAAATGTATCTTTTACTGTGAATAGTATTTATGGAACGGCAACCAATATTGATTATGAGATATTTGATTCATTGTCGTTAATCTCTACAGGTGTAAGTGGTTCGGGAACTGTACCTGCAGGAGGTTCCTTATCTGTAAATAACCTTGGTCCGCTACCATTTGGAACTTATTATGTATTAATAAATGAGACCTCAGGATCTAATTCCGGATGTGGAATTGTTACAGCGCCTTTTAATATTACAGAATCTGCGATTCCTTTAAGTTTAACAGCAGCAATAGATCAAAATGCAAACTGTAATCCAAATTCGGGAGTTATTAGTGCAATAGGTCATAATGGAACAATGCCATATCAATATCAAATAACAACCACTCCAGGTGCTCCGCTTGCTACAGATGCAGCATGGGCTTCTAATAGTACATTTAATATGGATGCTGGAAATTATTATGTTCATGTTTTAGATGCTTTTGGATGTATTGTATCTAGCCCTGTACAAGTATTACCAATGGATGCAACTCCTGTAGTGGCAGCAACATTGAATAATCAATGTACGGCAGATGAAGGAACTTTTACAATAGATGTGATATTAACAACAGTTGGTGTTGCGCCTCATAGTTATAGTATTGATGGTGGCGCATTTCAAACTATGGTGGCACCATTCTCTATCTCAAATTTATCATCTGGAAATCATACGATTCAAGTAAACGATGTTAATGGATGTGGCAATGCTGTAAATATAAATATAGAGGCACCATTAGGTTTAACGCCTGGAATAACAGCATTACCAACGTGTGCCGATAATGATGGAGAGATAACGGTAACAGCAGTTGGTGGCTCTGGGACATATTCATATTCTATACTTCCAAATCCAGCTTCAATAAACTTGACAGGGAATGTCTTTTCTGGAGTGCCATCGGGAGCATATACCATAACATTAACTGACGGAGTAACCTTATGTACACAAGATATTGCAGTAACTTTAGATGCTGCAACACCAGTAAACTTTACCCTAGCGACAGAAGATGTAACGTGTAATGGTGGTAATGATGGTGTTATTACAGTAAACTTAGATCCAAGTAATGATAATCCAATATACACTTACGAGATTATAGCACCAATAACAGTAGCTGCTCAAACATCTAATATTTTTACAGGATTAGCTGTAGGAACTTATACTGTGCAAGCAAATTCTGGTAGAGGTTGTTCATCTATTGAAACTATAAATGTAATAGAACCTGCTGTTATTACTGTTCCAGCAGCAACAGTTGCTCAATACATTTGTGATCCAGGTACCAATTCAATGAACTTAGCAACGATTACTGTAACAGGTGTCACCGGAGGTTCTGGAACTTATGTTAACTACGAATTTATAAATAACGGAACGGTAGTTCAGTTTGGTAATGACAATGCATATACAGAATCGGATTTATCTGGAGGTTCTTATACTATAAATGTTTACGATGATCAAGGATGTATTGGAAGCACTCCAGCAGCAATCATTATAGATCCATTTATTGATTTAGACTCTATAAGTGTAACAGTCGATAATGCGATTACGTGTAATAGTCTTGAAGCTGTTACGGTTGCTGTAACAACTACTACAGGTGTTACTCCAGCTAATATACAATACACTATTGAAGATGTAGATGGCGCTATAATAGGTGGCGTTTATAGTCAAACCAATACTACAGGATTATTTACTGGTTTAGATATTGGTAATTATATTATTACTGCTGAAAATATAGATACAGGATGTAGTCTGCAAACCGTACACTTTGTAAACGATCCGAATACTTTTGATCTTACTATAGATGCAGTGGTAGATGTTACTTGTTTTGATGATACCGATGGTAGTGTTGATATAACCTTAATCGATTTGGTTATCTCGCCAACAAATCCGGACCAAGCAGGACCATTTAACTATACCATAGACGATGCTTCAAATAACCAGGTAGCTACGGGAACAACCACAAATGCTGGCCCAATTAATATTACAGGTTTATCAGGAGGAACCTATACTATAAATGCAACGTTAATTAATAGTCCATTTTGTGTAACGAGCAAGAGCTTTACTATAACAGCACCAACAGTCCCGTTATCGGTTACAGCAACAGAAACTTCTAATGTTACCTGTGACGATAATCAGGGAACTATAGTAGCTGTCGCTACAGGAGGTTGGAGTAATGTTTATGAATATGAATTGGTATTAGCAGGTACAGTTATTGCTCCGTATTCGGCTAATGCTACTTTTACAGGTTTAAGTTCTGGGGTCTATACTGTTAATGTAAGAGACACCGAAGGATGTATCGCATTCGATACTGTCACGCTGTCTACGCCTATTCCAATAACTGCAACAGTTAGTGCAAGTACAAATTTATTGTCTTGTTTTGGAGATACAGACGCAGTTATAACGGCAAGTGGTATTACAGGTGGAGAAGGAAATAGCTATACGTATACGCTTAATATGCTTTCACCTGGTGCAACTCAATCTGGTCCACAAACGTCTCCAGTTTTTGAAGGATTAGGATCAGGAACATATTCTGTGACTATAACCGATATTTATAATTGTAGTTTTGATTCTGCAAATGTAATTATAAACGAACCGACTCCAATACAGGCGAGTTTGGTTACCACAACAACGCAAACATGTTTACAGGACGCAACACTTACCTTGAGCGCAACTGGCGGAACAGGACCATATACATATAGCGATAATATTAACTTTACAACAATTTTAGGTTCTTTTAGCACGTCAATAACATTCTCTGTGCCAGTAGGGACTCATTCTTACTATGTTAGAGATAACAATGGCTGTGTAGAAAATATTTCTAATGATATAACGATCGAAGAGTTACCTCCATTGGAGATAATGTTAGATGCTACTAATGCAACGATTAACTGTACAGGAGATGATACAGGTGTAATTGTAGCAACCGCAGAAGGAGGTTTAGGAAATTATGTGTATGTTTTACAAGATACAGATGGGATTTTACCAGACGTACAAAATGACTCAGGGGTATTCACCGATCTTATTGCTGGGGCTTACCAAATAACTGTAAATAGTAATGACTGTTCGGAAATAACAGGAGTCATAGAAATTACAGAGCCAGACGCACCATTATCTGCTCCTTTTACAGTAACTAATGTCACTTGTTTTGGAGAAGAAGATGGATCTGTAGTTATAGCAGCTGAAGGTGGTTCAGGAAATATTCAATATGCGATCTCTCCTCAATTCAACCAGTTTTTCGATACCAACACATTTGAAAACCTTGCTCCTGGTGATTATCAAGTTTTAGTGCAAGATGTTTTAGGATGTCATGTTATTATTGATTTTAGTATAACCCAACCTGATGCTTTGCTTATTAGTTTTGCTTCTGTAAGTAATGAAATTTGTGCTGGCGATGGAAATGGAGAGATAGAAGTAACTGTTTCTGGAGGAACAGCTCCATATAATGTGAGTTTAGATGGACTTGATTATACAGCAGGAACACTCGATCAAGTAGATTTTAATTTTACACAAGTAACAGGAGGTGCACAAACAGTTTATGTGACTGATGGTGCTGGATGTGAATCTAATTTTGGAATATTCTTACCAGAATCAGTATTATTAGATCCCATTCCTATTGTAGAGTATACCTGTGAAAATAACGTTCCTGGTAATATGGTTACGGTAACATTGGATGAAAGTATAACAGATACTACAGGAATATTATACGCTTTAGACGGCGGAGCTTCTCAAGCTAGTAATGTCTTTATGAATGTTGCTATAGGAGTAGGGCATACTGTTGAAGTTACACACCCTAACGGTTGTATAGTAACCAGTGATGCGTTTAACATAATAGGACTCAATCCAGTTAGTCTTACTTTAATAGATGGTGCATTAAACGAAATTGTTGCAATAGCCAATGGTGGATCAGGAGTGTACGAGTATACTGTTAATGGTGTTTCGCAAGGTAATAATAGTACATTCACTATCATTGAATCAGGAACTTATACTGTAATCATTACAGATAGTAATGGTTGTCAAGCTGAAGCAACTAAGCAATTAGAGTTTGTAGATGTTTGTATTCCAAATTATTTCACCCCAAATGATGATGGTATTACAGATGGATGGGCGCCTGGTTGTGCCGACAATTATAAGGATTTAGAGGTCTCTATTTTTGATCGATATGGTCGTAAGGTTGCTACTTTACGTCTAGGAGAATATTGGGATGGTAAATTCAATGGAATTGAATTGCCTACTGGAGATTATTGGTACGTTGTACAGCTTAATGACCCCATAAATGATGGCGAATTTGTAGGTCATTTCACCCTCTATAGATAGCAGTAGCCAGTAATTATTTAAAATTAAAATCATTCAAATGAAAAACCCTACATTATATTTCCTCCTATTGGTTATGACCATTAATAGTTACGGACAAGAATTGAATTTACCTGTTTTTACTCAATATTTGGCAGATAATAATTTTGTAATTTCTCCAACATATGCTGGTATAGGTGATAATTTTAGGATTAGGGCCAATGGGTTAACACAATGGGTTGGTATTAAAGGAGCACCAGATAATCAAGCCTTGTATGCAGATCTTAGAATTGCTAACCGTACAGGTGTTGGACTATCTTTATATAACGATAGAAACGGGAATACGGTACAAAAAGGAATTAAATTCTCATTTGCACAACATTTAGTTTTAGATTATCCCTCAAAACAATATTTATCTTTTGGGTTATCCTATAATATAAATAGTTTTAGGATCGAGATTAATAATTTTGAATCTACTTTTGATACCCCAATTGTAGACCCCAATATAACTAACGATAGATCTGTATCTAATAATAACTTTGATGTAAGTGCTTTGTATCGAAAAGCTGGTTTCTATTTAAGTTTTAATGCGAGTAACGTCTTAGCAAAAGATATAGATAAGTTTACGGGAATAGAGCCCAACTTACTTCTAAACTATCAAATCTATACAGGATATATCATAAAAAGTGGGAGTAATAAAAATGTAGAATTTGAACCCTCGGTGTTTTATCAAATGTTCAATAGCGATAGGCGTTCTAGTATCGATGCAAATTTTAAATATAGAAAATATGGTAAGAACGATAATTATTATTGGATAGGAGCTTCTGTACGCGTGCTTACCGATCAAATTGTTAAACCTTTAAATGTTGGACCAATGATTGGAGGTAAGAAATCTGATTTTTATTTCGCTTATTCTTATCAAATAACAATGAATGATTTATCAGGGTTTAATTCTGGTACACACTCTATAACTGTTGGACTAGACTTTTTACAAGGTTTAGGAAATTGTCCTTGTACAAAAACAAGAGTGGTTAATTAATTGTTAATAAAAATAAAAAATAAGCTTCACTTTTTGTGAAGCTTATTTTTTATTAAAGAGATTTTAGCCGAGTGTATTACTTCAACAGGATGTTGACAACTAAGTGTTTTGTTTAATTTTGCTACTTTAAAACGGCGTAAAGTCATTCTTTTTTAGGTGTAATACTAAGTTTGGCGTATCCATTTGTTTTTTGTTCTATGTACAGTTTTGATGATTTCAATTAATTCTTTTATCCTTGTATTTTGATCCTAAACAACAATGTTTTTTAGTTAAAATTAAAATGTTGTATTGATAAATTGTAGTAAAATTCTGTGTCCAATATTCTATTCGTTTACTACTAAGAGGCGTTTATAGTAGGTTATTTTTTTCTTCTATTTGTTATTTTACTCTCGTTTTAATTTAGTTGAAAACGAGCTTTCCAATATGCGTTTCACCATTATGAGAAATTTTATATATATATAGGCCTTTTGAATAATTTGATGCATTCAACTTATAAGACTTGTCATTAATGTTCTTTGAAAATATTCGTCTCCCGTTTATGTCATATATTTTCAATTCTATTGGCCATATTTTAAAGTCGAAAACGACAAAATCATTAGTAGGGTTTGGATAAGCTTTTACAAAATTTTGTAGTTTAGTAACTGTTGTCGATTTTTCATTTTCAATTAAATCATTTGCTTTATAGTTTAGTAAATTAGATAATAACCAAGGATAACCTAATGAAGGATTAGTATCCTTAAATATAGCGTTAACCGATTCCCATACATGTGTTCTTAAATTACCGTTGCAATTATTATAGTTATAAAACGCAGTTAAATCATCATAAGTATCTCCACCAAAATTCCCTGCAAGGATTCTCCCTGTTATTTTGTTTGCTGAATATCCTTCTTCATGTATCCACGATGTATAAGGACCATTTCCAATATAACCATTACCAGCGTTATTAGTGCGCCATTTATGAATACGAGTATGCCCATTACCATAATCATAAAAAGCAGCTATATCATCATAATCATTATCACTAAAGTTTCCAGCAATCACTCTACCTGTTATCCTATGTGCTTGGTAATTTTGTTCAGCAATCCATGATGTATAGGGACCATTACCAATATAACCTGTTCCAGTACTATTAGTTCGCCATTTATGTATACGAGTATGACCATCATTATAATCATAAAAAGCGACGATATCATCATAGTTATTATCCCCAAAGTTTCCTGCTAAAACACGTCCTGTTATTCTATCTGGTTGATATCCAGTGTTTTTTTTCCAGAAAGTAGCAGGGTTTTCAAAAGAATTTGAATGTTCTTCTTTTTTCCATATATGAAGAGCTAAACTGGTATGCCCGTAACGATAAAAGGCTGCAATATCATCTTTATCATCTCCTGTAAAATTTCCAGCTACAATTCTTTCTGTTACATTATTTGCACCATAGGTAGATGTTGAAGATGTCCACCATGTCTCTT
Organism: Lacinutrix sp. YIN62; assembly: GCF_057219185.1. NCBI lineage: Bacteria > Pseudomonadati > Bacteroidota > Flavobacteriia > Flavobacteriales > Flavobacteriaceae > Lacinutrix > Lacinutrix sp. YIN62. The sequence goes on along the minus strand of NZ_JBXVVH010000024.1, from coordinate 23,942 downwards.
TTGTAAATGTACTAGAATCAGGATTAGATATCCAAACACTCATTTGCGAAGTCCCTGTACTACCTCCATAATTTGTACTAGTATCTTCAAGAGCTGCGATATCATCTCTACCATCTCCATTAAAATCTCCAGAAATTACTCGTCCTCTAATTTTATCTATATTAAAATTAGAAGAATTCCACGAACCATTCTCTCCTAAAAAAGTAAATGCTTTGTTTTCTGTGCCATGCCATACTAATAACTTTGACATGTCACTATCATCTTTATAAAATGAAGCTATATCATCTTTGCCATCATTATTAAAATCTCCAGAAATAGTCAAACCTGTCATTATCTCTGCATTAAAACCTAACCAATACGGGTCGTTAGGTCTTAAAGAATCAGATAAATAATTCTCACTAATAGTATTAAGGTTATTTTCAACTAAGCAATCATAGGCTACATGAACAGGGGAGTCACTATCTAGATCAAAAATATAATTATTTTTTATGATATTATGATAATTATCTTCACATTCAGGATGGTTTGGTTTTGCTTTGTATGATAATGATATTCCTTTATTTCTTGCTTTTAGAGCGATATTATCAATAGTGATATTTGCATAATCAGGTAAAACAATGTTTTCAAAATCTTCAAGCTGAATTAAATTTTGTATCACCTTGTTGTTTTGATAGTTGTTATGCCAAAAATGTATAGGTGTAAAAGCAGGTTCATTTATAGTGTTATTTTTAACAATTGTATGTTTAGCAAAATCGGAAATATATATACCGTGGGCTACAGAATTATTTTTAAGAGCCATAGTATTCATTTTATTATTAGAGATTTCATTATAATTGCTAGTAAGATTAGAATTACTATTCCATTCATTTATAAGAACTCCAACCCATATAGTGCCTCCCCCATCTTGAAAATATTCAGTCACTCCGCTATTGGATCTTTCAAGCAATGGTCTTTGAATACAATTAGCACCTCTGAATTCACAATACTTAACCGAACAATGATTAGTATTAAAAAGGGCAATAGCTTCAGTTGCGTTATCAAATATGATATTTCTTATATGTACATAATTAACATTCTTAAAGTTTAAAAAAGAACCAAAACAAGCATTAGTTCTATAAACTGTAGCTCTATCACAAGGGTCTGCTGATTTAATATAAATAGGGTGTTCAGCAGATCCTGATTTATTCCATTCTACCCAATTATTGTTATTATCCCCAGGCAGTATGTTAAATCCATTGTTTATTAAAAGTATATTGTATGTCGTAGCACCTGGCATCGTAATTAAATCTTGAGCTCTTTTTAATGATAGTGCTGGATCATTTATTGTTCCAGCTCCAGTGTCGTTATTATTAGGATCACCTCCGGAGACATAAATATTAACTTCTTGTGCAATTAGCACATTACATATGAGCAAACTCATTAATAAATAGATATTTTTTTTCATTATTTTTTTAACGCATTAAAACACTCTAAGTTCAAGAAAAAATTGCAACATAAATATTAAAATCTACTGACTTTAACAGCAATAGTTTTAAGGTTAATATTTATATTCGTCTTGAATGAAATATTATAAATAATTGATCTTAAAACAAAGGTATCAAATTAAATATCTCTTACAATTGGGATTTACACAAATAAAAAATAGCTTCTATTATTGGTATACATGTAAGTACTATACAAAGAAGGTAACTAAAGTGTAATTTCGTATAAAGATAAAGAATATATGACTGTTACGTTTTGTAAATAACTAATTTGTAGATGCGAAATAATAGATGATAAAGTATTCCCAACCGAAACTCTTAGGCAGCAAGTATTGTTGTTAAGGTATCAGAAGTGGTACTCAGAACTTATTACAAAAAGGAAAGGTCTTAAATAGAGAATATAATGTTAGTCATGAAACCATATATATGGATATGGGAGTCTAAGTAAAAAAAAGCAGGAGTAGAATTTGATTTAATGATGGAAAATAGTTTACTTATCATTATGAAATAGATTAGATTTTGATTTATCAAGGTTTAATTCCGGTACATATTCTACAACTGTAGAACTAGACTTTTTGCAAGGTTTAGGAAATTGCCCTTGTACAAAAACAAGAGTGGTTAATTAATTCTGTAAAATACATTAGAAGGTTAGAAAAAACATAACGCCCTTTTACTTAAACAAGAATAGAAAGAAAGCTTCATAGAAATATGAAGCTTTTTTAATTCAATTCAAAAGCATATTCCAAGAAGGCATACCATATTTATTTACTGTTTTAATTCTGCGAACTTATTATATCAATAATAATATTGTGGACTACCTAACGAAACCCTACTTTTGAAAACATTAATAGAAATCTGCTTATGGAAATGTTAGAACTTTTTGGATATGCTTGTGCTTTAGCAATAGGGATTTCTTTAGGCCTAATTGGAGGTGGTGGTTCCATTTTAGCAGTCCCTGTATTGGCTTATTTGTTTTCTGTTAACGAGAAAGTGGCAACAGCCTATTCTCTTTTTATTGTTGGATCTAGTGCATTGTTAGGTGGTGTTAAGCAGCATATAAAAGGATATGTTGACTGGCGAACTGCTTTGGTTTTTGGAATTCCTGCTATTATAGGCGTTACTTTGGTAAGGCATTATGTTGTTCCTGCATTACCCAATATCCTTTTTAATATTGGCGATTTTCAATTTACCAGACGTATGGCAATGTTTGGGTTATTTGCTGTACTTATGGTCCCAGCAGCCTTTTCTATGCTTAAAACACGAAACGTAAAACCTAAAGCAGAGACCATAGGTTATAATTATCCTTTAATTATTTTTGAAGGGCTTTTAGTTGGTGGTATAACTGGTTTAATCGGCGCTGGTGGAGGTTTCCTAATTATTCCAGCATTAGTTATATTGGCTAATGTTGAAATGAAAATAGCAGTAGGCACTTCTTTAATAATTATAGCATTTAAATCCTTGTTGGGGTTTTTCTTAGGCGATGCTTTAACTATGGAAATTAATTGGCCATTTTTAATGGTGTTTACAAGTCTGTCCTTACTCGGTATTTTTATAGGAAGCTATTTAGGAAATTTTGTAGAGGGTAAAAAATTAAAAAAAGGCTTCGGTTATTTTATTTTTATAATGGCTATTTTTATATTCTATATGGAATTCTTCATAAAATAATATAATAAACTCAGAGTGCCATTAGAGGTATTCTATAAATAATTCCTGTAAAATTAGGAGACTAATATTACCCTTAAACTTCAAATATTTCCTTTTTATCATTTTGAAATTAGATATAACGATGCTTACGTTGTAAATAATGCAGTGAATTGTCGTCTAAAGTAACTTCATAAAATATAATGATTCCTTCGCCATTAAAAAAGGACTACATTTACAGATAGCATTAATTATCAATACGTTGGAGAGAATAACTAAATTTTGGTTTTTAGAAGATTTTAATCTTTTTAAAAAATTGGGCAGAATCAAAATGATGAACATTTGTGAAATTATTGAAATGGATAATTTTAATAAAGGAGATTTAATTTCGCTTAAAAATGAAAGCAGCCTATTCTTTTTAAAAAAAGGAACGGTTAAAATCATAGATTCCAAAACAAATACAATTAAATATGTCGTTAAAAAAGGGCATGTGTTTGGTGAACTGGCGCTTTACGATAAAGCCTCAGCAAACAATGAACAAGCCATTGCATTGGAAGATTCTATTGTATGTTACATTGAGTTTGAAGAAATGGAGCGGCTTATGGAAAAACATAAATCTCTTAAAAATGGGATTATAAAAATATATGGTTTACGAATTAAAAAATTAGAAAGGAGATTGCAAAACTTATTGTATAAAGACAGTGCAGAGAGAATTAAAGACTTTATAACAGATTATATTCTCGAGCATGGCGAAACTGTAGCTCATAATCAAGTTGCAAAAAACTTATTAACACATAAAGACATCTCAGTTCTAACAAGTACTTCAAGGCAAACGGTTAGTAATGTTTTAAGTAATATGCGAAAACAGAAAGAAATAGATTACAATTCTAATTATATGTCAATACCCCTAAAATAAATGTTTTGTACGGAAAAGATTGTAATCTTTATTAATAATGAAAGTTTTTAGAGGTTAATACGTCTTAATTATTAAATAAAAGCCAAAAATCTAATTAAATGACAACCAATAAAATTGAAGTTGCAACACTTTCAGAGTTGCAATTAAAACAGCCTGTATATGCTTTAGTAAGTAATACGGACCTTGTAATTATTAAACACGAAACAGGAATTTCCATATTGTATGGTAGGTGTCATCATAGAGGCGCTTTATTGTCAGACGGACATATAGATGGAAAAAATCTTATTTGTGGTGTCCATGGATGGGATTATAGATATGATACAGGGATAAGTGAATATAATAATTCTGAACAACTTCATAAATTTCAAGAATATATAGAAGGAGATGCTTTATTAGTCGATGAAAATGAGGTTATTGCATTTGAAACAAGCCATCCGCAACCATTCGATAGAGAAGAATATTTAGGAACTTATGCAGATACTCATCCTGAAGATACCGAACCTTACACTAATTATATAAAAGACCTCGCTAAATATGGTCTTAAAAAATATGGGAAGCATGGTCCTGCATCAGCAATGGGAGTCGATAGAAACACGCTTCCAAAATGGGAGAACATTCAGTTTTTACCAGCCCAGTTTTCAAAACGTCCTTTATTGGACGATCACGTTATAAATACAAAAGTAATTATTGGCCCAAAAGCAAAGAAGCCATTAGAACTAGAGATGCCAATTTTTGTATCCGATATGAGTTTTGGGGCGTTGTCTAGAGAATCTAAAATAGCATTGTCTAAAGGTGCTGAAATGAGTGGAACAGGGATTTGCTCTGGAGAAGGCGGAATGCTTCCAGAAGAACAAGCAAATAATTCGAGATACTTTTATGAATTGGCTTCAGGGAAGTTTGGTTTTACTTGGGAAAAAGTACAGCAATCACAAGCGTTTCATTTTAAAGGCGGGCAAGGTGCAAAAACAGGTACAGGCGGACATCTTCCAGGAGAAAAAGTGACAAAACAAATCGCTGAGGTTCGTGGGTTAAAAGAAGGTCAAACGGCTATTTCGCCAGCCGCTTTCCCAGATTTTAAATCGGTAGAAGATTTTAGAAATTTCGCTAATAAAATACGAGAAAAAACAGGAGGTATTCCCATTGGTTTTAAGTTGGGAGCTAGCCGTATAGAAGACGATATAGATTTTGCACTAGCAGCTGGTGCAGATTATATTATTCTCGATGGAAGAGGTGGAGGTACAGGAGATGCTCCAAATATTTTACGAAATAATATTAATGTGCCAACAATTCCTGCACTCGCAAGAGCGCGAAAGCATTTAGATCAATTAGGAGCAAAAGATATTTCCTTAATCATTACAGGAGGCTTACGTGTGGCTGAAGACTTTGCAAAAGCGTTAATGATGGGGGCAGATGCCATTGCAGTATCTAATGCAGCACTTCAGGCTATAGGTTGTATTGGGATGCGTGCATGTAATACCAATAATTGTCCTGTAGGAATTGCTACTCAAAAAGAAAGTTTACGCACTCGAATTATAATAGAGCAATCTGCAAAACAACTATACAACTATTTTTCGGCAACAAATGACTTGATAAAAGTAGTTGCGCGTTCTTGTGGGCATGATAATGTCAATAAATTTAATCAATCAGATTTAAGTACGTTTAATCTAGATATTCACAAACTAACCGGAATTCAATACGCCGGAATAAACCCTTAATTTATGAACCTATACAATTCAATTACAAGCTACTTTTCTAAAAAAAATAAAGGAGAAATTATACAAGCACCAGAACATGTTTGCCCAAATTGTTGGGGGACTCAAAATTATGATGGAAAATACAGAGAGCTTTATAAAGACAGGCAAGTCGATGTGAATAACCATGAAGAGAATTATGCTTTTATTCAAGATTTTATTGTAAATCATGTCGATGGAATTAAACTTAAAAAGGACAAATCAGGCTTTGTATGTCCAACATGTAGAGTAAAACCAGAAATGTCTTGATGGAAACGATACTCGAATATGTAAAAGATGGCCTAAGCATCGTAAGTGAAATAGTGAGTTATATTGGCGTTATTATTCTTATGTATGGCTTTACAAAAGGTCTTATTCAATTAATAAAGAATGAAACCTCTAAACGCTCTAAAGCCTTTTTTTTTAATTCTATTCAGAATTTACGTTCCAAAATTGGATTGTATATTTTATTGTCATTAGATTTTTTAATAGCAGCAGATATTATAGAATCAGTAATCCATCGTACTCAAGAGGAGTTAATCAAATTAGGGATGGTAATAATTATACGTATAGCGATTGGCTTTTTTTTAGGAAAAGAAATAACAGAAATTCACGAGTCTAACCTAAAAAAATAAAACAATAATTTTAGTAGTAAATAAGTGCATTGGTCAAAACTAAGAGACCTTTTGTGCATTTGTATTACTTAGAAATTTAGGATGTAATATCTAAAAAGAGTAATGTTCAAGGAGCTATTATCTCCATAAACCTTATTTATTATTTACGCTTATAATCTTATAAGTATATAAGGACAACAATTTAATCACATAGAAAAAAACTAACTATGGCTACAAAAAATATAAAATGGTATAAAGTTTTAGATAATAAAAAAGACCTTCCAGAGGGACGGGTAAAAACGGTAACGGCAGAACATCAAGGGATTTGTTTAACTCATTACAAAGGAACGTTTTCGGCATTAGACAACCGTTGTCCACATCAAGGCGGTCCATTAGGAGAAGGCTCAATAGAGAATGGGAAACTCCGTTGTCCATGGCATGGTTGGGATTTCGACCCTTGTACAGGACTACCTCCAGGAGGTTATGATGATGGCGTTAAAACATTTGAAGTAAAAGAAGCAGATAACGCTATTTATGTTGGCGTTGAAGAAGAAGCTGAACATGAAACAACCATTTCTGATGTTATGGTAGAAACTATGGTAAATTGGGGTGTAAATCGCGTGTTTGGGATGGTCGGTCACTCTAATTTGGGCGTTGCAGATGCTTTAAGGAGAAGGGAAGATAAAGGCGATTTAAAGTTTTTTGGTATTCGCCATGAAGGAGCAGCTGCTTTTGCAGCATCTGCTTATGGGAAACTGACAGGAAAACCTGCGGCCTGCTTTACCATTGCCGGGCCTGGAGCTACTAACTTATACACAGGACTCTGGGATGCTAAAGTCGATAGAGCGCCTTTATTAGCTTTAACAGGGCAAGTAGCTACTCAGGTTGTAGGGACTGGCGCTTTTCAAGAAGTAGATTTAGTACAAGCTTTCGAATCTGTAGCACCATTTAATCATAGAGTTGAAGGCTCCAGTAAGCATAGTGAATTAATGAGTTTGGCTGTTAAACACGCCATTATTAATAGAGAGGTTTCGCATCTTACTTTTCCAGACGATATTCAAACACAAGTAATTTCAGAAGGAGAACAAGCGCAAACAGCAGAAGGGCGAATGCCAGCTTTTTCAATTTCACCACCAAAAGAGGTTTTTAATAAAGCCATAGGAATGTTAAAAAAATCAAAGCGTCCAGTAATTATTGTTGGTCATGGTGCGCGTTTTGATATGGAAGCAATTATAGCTTTTGCAGAAACTATTAACGCCCCTGTATTAACAACATTTAAAGGAAAAGGGCAAATAGCAGACAGTCACCCATTAGGTTGTGGTGTGTTAGGCCGAAGTGGTACCCCCATCGCCTCTTGGTTTATGAATGAATGTGATATGCTTTTAGTAATTGGCGCTTCTTTTTCTAATCATACCGGTATTACGCCTAAAAAACCGACCATACAAATAGATTTTGATCCATTGGCTTTAAGTAAATTTCATGCGATAGATGCGCCGCTTTGGGGAGAAATATCTACAACTGTAGCACAATTAAAGACTGCTTTAAGTGGGCAAATGGCTACTATAGATCAACGACCAGAAATTGTAGCGCGCACAAAAATATGGAAAGCAGAGAAAGCAAAACGCCTACAAGAAAATGAGGGGCATGGTGTTAGTTCTATTGCCATATTTGATGCCTTAACACGATTAGCTCCTAAAAATGCGATTATGTGTGTAGATGTAGGAAATAATGCCTATTCTTTTGGTCGCTATTTCGAATCAGAACAGCATAATTTTTTAATGTCTGGTTATTTAGGATCTATAGGTTTTGCATTGCCAGCATCTATGGGAGCTTTTGCAGCCGTTGGTAATGATAGACCTATTATAGCAGTAGCTGGAGATGGCGGTTTATGTCAATATTTAGCAGAGATTTCTACTTTAGTAAAATATAAAATGCCTGTTAAACTTATTGTTGTTAATAATGGCGAGCTAGGTAAAATATCTAAAGAACAGCGTGCAGGTGAATTTGATGTTTGGAAAACAGATTTACACAATCCAGATTTTGCAGAATTTGCATTAAGCTGTGGTGCGTGGGGTAAAAGCGTCTCTAATAGAGAAGATATGGAAAAAGCAATGACGATGATGATGCAACATAATGGCCCCGCTTTATTAGAAGTAATGGCTGATGTAAATTTAATTTAATCAATAGAATAATAGAACAAAAGCTAATCCGAATCCCAAAAGGGGGAAGTGAGAGCTGTTAAATTGTGTTTTTTACTTGAATGTTATTTGGAGATATTGATGTAAAAAAATAATGAGGCAAAGCACCAAACATTAAATGCGATGTCTCAGATGCAGCTTAGAAAAAAGAATAAATAATATATAAAATGAGTATAACTATTAATATTTTTTTGAGTTTTTTAGGGACTTATTTTTTGTTAGGGTTTTTATTTGGAATTTATTTTCTTTTTAAAGGGGCAGTAAAAGTAGACCCGCTTTTAAAACAGAGTAAATGGTTAGTGGGATTACTCCTTTTTCCAGGAGCAATCGCGATGTGGCCTTTTTTAGTGTCTAAATTTTTAAAATCTAAGATATGACTTCTAGGCTAAGAAAAATTCATAAATCACTATGGATTGTAATCGCATTTACTTTACCTATACTTATGTATTTATCCCTAAAAGAGACTTCAAATTCTTCATTGGAAAATACAATGAGTACTGTTATAACAACGAAAACTTTTAGAGATGAAAATGAATATGTTAGTTATTTGAAAAATAAAAACCAACTAACTCTTTTTATTAAGAAACCTATTAAAAGCGCATCTACTGTAGTCTACGAACTTAAGAATGACGAAAAAGGAGATTTGTTGGGTAAAATAGTTAGCCTAAATCAAATGTATGTGTTTCATGTTGATGCAGAAGTAGAAGGGGTTCTATTATATGATACCATAAAAAAAGAATCAATATTCAAAATACATTTTTAAATGGGATTAGATTATCAATTAGTACTTTGGAATAATAATAAGAAAAAATATGATCGGTTTATTGTCCTTTTTATGTTGCTTTATCTTTTGTTTTTTGCAGTATTTAGTTTCGTATTGTTCCCTGAGATTACAGCAGAAACATTAATTCTTAGAGCTTTTGGCACATTAGCTATTTTATTGCTAAATATTATTTTAGTAATTGGTCCTTTAACGCGGTTGAATACAAAATTTTTGCCATTACTTTATAATCGCAGGCATTTAGGGGTCAGTATGTTCATTGCAGCCTTAATACATGGTGGTTTTGCTATGTTTCAATTTCACGCATTAGGTAATGTAAATCCGATATATTCGCTGTTTACGGCGAATATGGACTATGGTTCTTTGACTAATTTTCCTTTTCAGGTACTTGGTTTTTTGGGACTATTGATTTTGTTTTTTATGGCGGCAACAAGTCATGATTTTTGGTTAAATAATTTAAAGCCAAAAACATGGAAACAATTACATATGCTTGTATACCTTGCTTATGCTTTATTAATACTACATGTATTTTTAGGACACTTTCAGCAAAATACAGCGCCTTTAACTGTAGGGCTTTTATCAATAGGTTTTATAAGTATTGCTACACTGCATATTATAGCAGGGATTAAAGAGGTGAAAATAGATAAGCAAACGCATAAAGTATTAGATAAAGGTTGGGCGTTTGTTTGTGATATTGATGCGATAGAAACCGATAGAGCAAAAATTTTTACCGTTGCTAACGAACGGGTTGCTATTTTTAAATATGAAGGGAAGTTGTCTGCAATACATAATGTGTGTAAACATCAAGGCGGTCCATTAGGAGAAGGGAAGGTAATAGATGGTTGTGTAACTTGTCCTTGGCATGGATATCAATATTTACCAGCTAACGGACAATCACCCCCACCGTTTACCGAAAAAGTAGCGACATACAAACTTAGAGTTATTAAAAATGCTGTTTACATATATCCCAAAGCCTTGGAAGAAGGGACTCTGGTTGAACCTGTAATCCTTAAAAAAAATGAAAAATAAAAATGATGAATTTTATGTGGGGTATAACGACGATGTCCCAAAAGAAACAGGGCGTTTATTGCAAAAAACGAGTTGGGTTTTGCTTATAGTACTTATTGTTTTTGTAGCAGTATTTAGTTTAAGTCAAAAACCGTTTAAGAATGGGACTTTTGAATTGGTGAGTCAAAATGAAGTAACAGGCATTTATCATGAGCGTCCTTATCCTATGTTGCTTGTAACTATAAGTAAAAACAGTTATAAAAATATTTTATTATTAGGATTTGGGAAATTTGGAGCAGGAAAATATATCAATGCATTAGAACAAGAAAATAAGGACATTATTAATAGAGAAATGACTATTAAAGGGAATCTTATTTACTATAATGGTAAAACATTGTTACAGATTAAGGATGAACAAGATATAACCATAAATAAGCAAAAAGAGAACAAATTAGCACCTTTAGAAACGATAGGAACTAAGACTTTAAAAGGAGAAATAATAGATCCTAAATGTTATTTTGGAGTTATGAAACCAGGAATAGGAAAAATACATAGAAGTTGCGCCGTTCGCTGTATTTCTGGAGGGATACCACCAGTTTTTGCCGCAATAGATAAAAATAATGTTACCAATTATTTTTTAATTACAGATACAAACGGGATGCCTATAAATAACGTAATATTGCCTTATATTGGGCAACCTGCTGAAATAACAGGGTTTGTTGATAAATTTAACGATAGCTGGTTTCGCATCGCAATAGATGTTAATAACATTGAGTTATTAAATAAAGAGTCTCGTATTTATTAATACCATAGAACATAAAATACATTTAAATTTTTATTATGAGTAAAAAAATAGGATTAAAAGAAGCGATATCAATAGGAATAGGCGGCATGGTAGGCGGTGGAATTTTTGCCGTTTTAGGATTAGCTGTAGCATTAGCAAAAGGTGGAACGCCTGTTTCCTTTTTAGTCGCTGGTCTAATAGCATTAATTACATCATATAGCTATGTGAAGTTATCTCTTAAATATCCCGATAGAGGTGGTACTGTAAAATTTATTAATCAGGGATTTGGCATTGGACTCTTTAGCGGTGGTATAAATAATTTACTTTGGATTAGTTATATTATTATGTTAGCTCTATACGCTTCAGCTTTTGGTTCTTATGCGCCTAATTTATTCGAGATTACAAGTAACAAGGTTTTAGATGCTCACCTTTATGCTTCTGGAATAGTAGTTATTGCAACGGCTATAAACTATTACAGTATAGTAATAGTTGGAAAAATAGAATCTTATGCCGTTATAATTAAGCTTATCATTTTATTATCATTTGTAGGAGTTGGATTATATGGATTAATAGGTAACCCTCATTTAGAACAGTTGTCTCCAAAACATTGGGAGTCGCCATTTAAATTACTTACCGCTGGAATGGTGATTTTTGTAGCTTATGAGGGGTTTGAATTGATTGCAAATGCCGCTCCAGATATTATAAACCCTAAGAAAAATATTCCTAGAGCCTATTTTTGGTCTGTTATTTTTGTAATACTTCTTTATATCATTATTGCTATAATAACAGTTGGCTCTTTAGATTTTAGTGACATTGCAACGGCACAAGATTATGTGTTAGCAGAAGCAGCTAAACCTATGTTAGGAAAAATTGGCTTCACTGTTATTACTGTTGCTGCTCTAATTTCTACGTTTTCTGCTATAAACGCATCGTTATATGGAGGTACTAGAGTGAATTACGAAATTGCTGAAGACGATGAACTCCCCAATCAATTTACCTGTAAACTATGGAATCAACCTATCGGGTTGTTAATCACAGCAATTACGACACTCATTTTAGTAAATACATTAAAATTAGAGAGTATTTCAACAGCTGGTAGTGTCGGTTTTTTATTAATATTTGCCATCGTTAATTTTGTGGGATTCAAATTAGCAAAAGATACAGGGAGTAAAAAAAGTATTCCTTTAATCGGTGCTATATTGTGTTTCTTGGCAATGATAGCCTTGCTCGTACAGCACTATTCAACTAGTAAAACAGATGTTTATATTGCGATTGGCATCATTGCTTTCAGTTTCCTTTTAGAATACGTTTACAAGAAAACAGAAAAAAAGAAGATAAGCTAATAGCTGTATTTAGTGTAGATCTATTCTGTAAAAAAACGAATCAGTATGCTTTAGTGCTCTGATATGAGCAAAAAATTAAAAGGATATCACTATCGTTTATTAAAAAACATTTAAAATAAATCGTTCTTCTATCCTTAAAAAACGAACCCTTAACTTAATCCTAAAAAAGATGGAAAATAATAATCAGAAACTAAAAGCTTTATTTTTAAATTGTACTATAAAATATAGTCCAGAAGTATCAAATACAGGCGCACTAACAGAAAAATTGATAAAGCGAATGAAAGAAGTGCATGCTAATCTAGAGGTAGAAGTCGTAAGAGTTACAGACTATGCTGTTAAGTTTGGAGGCGCAAGTAATGATATGGGTGGTACAGATGAATGGCCTACTATTTTAGAAAAAGTAAAAAATTGCGACATTTTTGTAATGGCAATGCCCATTTGGATGGGAGTTCGTTGTTCTGTTGGACAAATGGTTATAGAGCGTTTAGATGGCACTACAAAAGGAGAGGAGGCGCAATTTCCTTTATATAATACCGTTGCTGGTGTGGTTGTGACTGGAAATGAAGATGGCGCCCATGATGTAGCGGCAAATACCTTATACAATTTAGCTCATTTTGGGTGTACAATTCCACCAAATACAGATGTTTATTGGGTAGGAGATGCCGGGCCAGGAGCAAGTTATATTGATGCTCATGGTGGATTAAGTCCTTATGTGAATAGAAATATTGAAATGACCGCGCAAAATTTAATTCACGGCGCATTAATGTTAAAGGCGATGCCTTATCAAATAGACTTACGCCCAATTAAGAAAAAGATGATGCGCGATATGAAACTAAAAATGGAGGTTATGATGGAAGCGACTATGAAACTAAAACAAAGATTAGAAACGGAATAATTCCTACTGCCAGGAAATATCTTGAAATGGTATATAATAACCGGAAAGCGCTTAAAATTAACGGTTTTCGAGATATGGATTATTATGCTGTTAACCCATACCATTTACCTCTTGAGCTAATGATGAAAAATGCAGGATTACAACGCGCTAATTTTATAGCAGAAACTACATAAAATCATAAACTATAACAAATAGGTAATGATAATAATGGCGACGGCTTAGTTGCGTATATTAGAGTGTTTTTTAATCCAAATTATTAATTCAAACCGAATGAAAAACCTTTCAGAAATAGGGGGCTATATTTGAGAAAATGAGGAGATTACTTGGTTACACCGTTAATTATTCCTTACTTGATATTAAAACGGAACCTCCTAAGCATATGGGTTGGGATATCTTGTTAAAAAAACATATAAAAAACAATGGGCTGGTAGATTATCTGGGGTTTATTGCAGATCAAAAAGAGTTACTAAATTATACAGCTCAATTAAGTGAGAATCCACCATCTAAATACTGGTCAAAAGAAGCACAATTAGCCTGTTGGATTAATGCATATAATGTTTTTACGGTATTATTAATTACGCAGTATTACCCTGTTCAAAGTATTAAGGATATCGCAGGGAGACTTCCAATGCTTAATTCTGTGTGGGATTTAACGTTTTTTAAAATTGGAGAAACCGATTTTGATTTAACAACTATAGAGCATAAGATTTTACGTAAGCAGTATAATGAGCCTAGAATTCATTTTGCCATTAACTGGGCCTCTATTTCTTGTCCTAAATTAAGAAATGAAGCCTTTACTGCCAATAAATTGGACGCACAATTAAATACGCAAGCTCTAAATTTTATTAATGACCCAACAAATAATATTATAACAGTAAACACAATGAAGCTATCAAAAATATTTGAATGGTTTAAAAGTGATTTTACAAAGACATTAACGTTATTTCAATATATAGAACATTATCTTCCGTTTGTAATTAATAGGGAGGCGACAATTGAATATCTAGAATACAATTGGAATTTAAATGAATTAAAAAAATAATATATGAAACTTAATATAAAAGATACTTTTAATAAAAGGTTACCTGCTGATCCCGATAGAAGCAACATTAGGAGGCAAGTCTATAAATCTTGTTTTTCGTATGTTACTCCAAAAAAACCTGCACAGCCTAAGTTGCTTCATACAACCACAATGCTAACAGCATTAGGGCTAACAGAAGAAGAAGCACAGTCTCAGGAATTTTTAGAAATTATTACAGGAGCCAAAGTATTGGAGCATACAAATCCATATGCGATGTGCTATGGAGGGCATCAATTTGGAAATTGGGCAGGGCAATTAGGAGACGGGAGAGCTATAAATCTTACAGAGGTTTTATATAATAATAAACGTTGGGTATTACAATTAAAAGGAGCGGGAGCGACTCCGTATTCTCGCTCAGCAGATGGGTTAGCTGTTCTTCGTTCGTCTATTAGAGAACACCTTTGTAGCGAAGCAATGCATTACTTAGGAATACCAACAACGCGTTCGCTTTCTTTGGCGCTTTCAGGCGATGAGGTCCTTAGAGATGTGTTGTATGATGGTAACGCTGCTTATGAAAAAGGCGCCATAGTTTGTAGGGTAGCCCCTTGTTTTATACGTTTTGGGAATTTTGAAATTTTTACAAGTAGAAATGATATAGAAACACTAAAAAAACTTACCGATTATACTATCGATACGTTTTATCCAACAGTGAAATCAGGAAATAAAGCTGGTTATTTAGCTTTTTTTAAGCAGGTTGTAGAAAATACTTTAGAAATGATTATCCATTGGCAACGTGTTGGTTTTGTTCATGGGGTTATGAATACCGATAATATGTCCATTCATGGGTTAACCATAGATTATGGCCCTTACGGATGGTTAGAAGGTTATGATCCTGGTTGGACGCCAAATACAACAGACAAACAATATAAAAGATATAGGTATGGCAATCAGCCTCAAATGGCCTTATGGAATTTATATCAATTAGCAAATGCCCTCTACCCATTAATAGAAGATGCAAAGAGCCTTGAGGCTATTTTACACGATTATAATTCTAATTATCAAAGCGAGTATTTGAATATGATGCGTAATAAAATAGGACTGTATACACCAATAGAATCGGATTCTAAATTAATTTCAGATTTAGAAAAGAATTTGCAATTAACAGAAACAGATATGACTATTTTCTTTAGGAATCTAGCCAATATTTCGAAGCATAATGATATAGCAGAAGGGGATGCGTTTTTAAGTTCTGTGAAAAAAGCTTTTTATAAGTATGAAGACGTTAAAGGAGAGGTGCTTACTGCATGGAAAGATTGGTTTGTAAATTACATTAAACGATTACAGTTAGAAAAAGTGACAGACCAAGAGCGTAAAGTAAGAATGAATACAACAAATCCAAAGTATGTTTTAAGAAACTATATCGCACAATTAATCATTGATGCAGCAAACAAGGGGGATTATGCACTTATAGATGATATACATACAATGCTAAAAAAGCCTTATGACGAACAAGAAAACTATGAAAAATGGTTTGCTAAAAGACCAGAATGGGCGAGGCATAAAGTAGGATGCTCTATGCTTTCCTGTAGTTCGTAATAATAGCGCTTTTATGAGGGGTATTTATTTGTTTAGGTGTGAGTTAGTGGTTGTTTATTAATGTATGGTTATTATTAACAGAAGGGTGAAATCAATTTAAATTTATGAATATGAAACAATATGATGTTATAGTAATAGGTGCTGGTTCGGGTGGTTTGGTTGCAGCAACTACAGCACAACGGAAAGGTTTAAAAACAGCTTTAGTAGAAAAAAAATAAAATTGGAGGCGAATGCACCCATTATGGTTGTGTGCCAAGTAAAGCGTTAATTAATGCTGCAAAAGCATATCATAGCATGGGAAGCATGGAATCTCTGGGGATTCAAGTTTCAAAACCTGAAGTCAATTTTAAAGCAATCATGGAAAAGGTAGATGCGATCGTTCAAGGGATTTATAATCATGAAAAACCAGAAGTTTTTGAAAGTCAAGGGATCGATGTTTTTGTGAATTCTAGTGGGGCACAATTTATAGATAACACGACTATTACAATAGGCGAAAATACATTACAATCTAAACATTTTGTAATAGCAACAGGGTCTTCTCCTAGAATTCCAGAAATAGAAGGCATAGAAAAAGTAAATGTTTTGCATAATGAGAATTTTTGGAAATTGAGAACCCACCCCAAGAAAATAGTTTTTATAGGCGGTGGAGTCATTTCTGTAGAAATAGGGCAAGCGTTGGTGCGATTAGGGTGTGAAGCTACTATTTTGGATAGAAATTCAAGAATACTTAAAGTAACCGATAAAGCGATAGGTGCTTATTTAAGTAAGGAAATTGAAAACGAAGGCGTACAACTTATTACAAATGCACAAGTCTTACGCTTCTATGATAAAAACACACTCTGTTATACAGTAAACGGTAAAGAAGAAAAAGTATCTGCCGATTACTTTTTTGTAGCAGCTGGTCGTTTGCCAAATGTTATGGGAATGTCTCTAGAAAATGCTAATGTTGCGTATACAAATAGAGGGATACAATCCAATGCATATTTACAAACATCTAATCCTAATATTTATGTCTGTGGCGATGTAACAACTCCTTTAAAGTTTACCCATACAGCTTCGCATCAAGCTAATATTTGTATGGATAATATTATTAATGGAAATCATAAAAAAAATGATTTAAGCATATTACCTTGGGCTATATTCACAGAACCAGAAATTGGTCATGTTGGATTAACAGAAAATGCAGCAAAAGAAAAATTTGGAGAAGCGAATATTACTTCCTTTAAGGTCGATGCTAATATCGATCGTTTTATTACAGATCGAAAAACAGGCGGGATGCTTAAAGTGATCTTTAATAATGAAGATTTAGTTTTAGGAGCAGAAGCTGTGGGAGCTCATGCAGGGGAATGGATACAACTCTTTACTATAATTATAAAAAATAAAATAACGGCGCAGGAAATGGCGAATACTATTTTTGCCTACCCTAGTTATTCTGAAATTGTTAAGAAAGTATTTAGTAGATACCTAAGAAGTAAATCATGATTTCAGTAATTATTGTAGCATATAATGAAGAAGCATTTATAGAATCCATTATAAAAGAATTACAAAAGCAAGAGTTTAAAGAGGCCTTTGAAATTATTTTAGCCGATGGTGGGAGTTCTGACAAGACCGTGTTTTTAGCTCAAAAAAACAAAGTTAAAGTGGTCTCGTGTACAAAAGGGAAATCAAGACAAATAAATGAAGCAGCTAAACAAGCATTAGGTGAAGTTTTATTTTTTGTTCATGCAGATATGCGATTTAAAAATCAAACGCTTTCAGTAATTCAGGAAAAAATAGAAGCAGGGTATGATGGAGGCGGCTTTTCTAATACATTCGATGCGCATAATTTAAAAATCAAAACATTGGGTGCTTGGATGAATTTTAGACTCTTTGATACACGCGAACAATCCGACAAAGGTATTTTCTATGGCGACAACGGTATTTTCGTAACGAAACAGGTTTTTAATAAACTACAGGGGTTTAAAGAGATTCCAATTATGGAAGATTATGACTTTTCGTTAAGAGTAAAAAAACACCAATATACTTTTGTGAAAATTAAAAACCCTAAAATTATAGTTTCAGCACGCAGACACATAAAAGCTGGGTTTTTTAAAACGAGATTTCAATGGGTAGTGATTCGAAAACTTTATAAATGGGGCGTATCTCCAGAACGCTTAGCAAAATGGTATGGAGACATACGTTAATAAAAGAATAAATTTAAACCCTATCACGATTTTTTATTAAACGACAAGAAAGGTTAATCTATTCATTGCGACCTAGGCTACATAATTAACATTATCTAATTAGGTTACAATTATAATTTGTGATTCAATGGATTTTTGGAGATTTAAAATAAATAATAGTTAAAAAATCCACTAAAATGAAAAAGATACTATTCATCGTTCTTATAGGAATAAGTTTTATAGCTAATGCACAGTCAATAGATTATAATACAAAAAAAGGATATGTAGCCAATGGCTATGATGTTGTTTCATATTTCAATAATACAGCGAAAGAAGGGAACAGTAAATTTGTTGCTACCCATGACAATGTAAAGTATAAATTTTCTTCACAAAAAAATCTAGACACATTCAAATCAAACCCAGAAAAATATGTTCCTCAATATGGTGGATATTGCGCTTATGCTGTAGCAAAAAATGCAGAAAAAGTATCTATTAACCCAAAAACGTTTGAAATAAGAGACGGGAAATTATACCTTTTTTACAATTCATGGGGAAGTAATACCTTGAAATTTTGGAATAAGGAATCTCCAGAAAAATTAAAAATAAAAGGAGACGAAAACTGGCAATCTCTGAAAAATAAATAAATACCTATTAATAATTAATAGTTATCAAAGGACGCGACTTGTAGTAATAAAGTAAAAAAAGACTGCGATTATCGTTAAGTTGGCTGATTAATAGTATTTTAGCAATGTGCTTTTCCCTTTTGTAAATACAATTTTATTTTTTTCAAAAAAATATTATAAACTGTATCAAATAGTTACAGTGTTCGTGTTGTGTAATTTTCTTACTTTTAAGGATGTTTAAAGTGCTTTATTAGGATTTAAAACACTATGAAATAGTGTCATTTAATGTATGATTAAATTTTTGAAAATATTTACTTATGGCTTCTTAATAAGCTTTTTGGGGTCATTACCCATAGGGACTTTGAATATCACAGCTTTTGAAATAGCGTCCTCTAAAAGCTTAAGTAATGCAATAGTATTTGCTATAGCAGTAGTTTTAGTAGAATTAATTATTGTAAGAATTACATTAATAGGAATAAAGAAAAGTGAATTAAGTACAAAAATGTCATTTTATCTATTTCCTTTAGGAATCGTATTACTGGTCTATTTAGCGATCTCCAATTTTATAGATTTAGGAACCCGTTCAGAATTAGGAACTGGATCTTCATTATTTTCAACAATAGAATCACCATTTCTTCTTGGGGTGTTATTAAGTAGTTTAAACCCATTGCATTTACCCTTTTGGATGGGATGGAATCGTATTTTAACAGTTAAAAGACTCCTTAATACTCAAAATAGTATTCGCGCTTTATATATGTTAGGTATTGGTCTAGGCACTTTAGGAAGTTTATTCATATTTATTATTGCTGGCTCTCAAATATTTGAAAATTACCAACACTACAATTACATAATAACATTAATGTTAGGGTTAATATATTTAGCCTTTTCATTTTACCTTATGGTATTGTTTTACAAAAAACATTTAAAATTAAAAATTCAATAAAACAATGTTCAAATCTTCGATTCAAACCATAGAACAATTAAAGGACGTCTTAGTGCAATTACCAGAAGGATGTTATAAACAACCTTGTAAAGCACTTTCTAATGCTTCTATAGGACAACATACCAGACATGTAATCGAGCTTTATAAATGCCTTATACATAACTATGAACAGGGGCGAGTATGTTATGATGAAAGAGAGCGAAATTTACAAATTGAACAAGACGTAAACTGCGCTGTCGAACAACTTGATACTATACAACAGCATCTTGAAAAGCCTAATAAAGCGATAACAACAAACTACCTGTTAAATGGAGAAATGGTTACTTTGGAGTCTAATTATTATCGCGAAGTAATGTATAATTTAGAGCATATTATACACCACAAGGCCTTAATAAAAGTTGGTATCGGACAATTAACAGCTATAAAAGTCCCTGAATCGTTTGGAGTTGCGCCATCAACACTTAAATTTAAAAAAGAGTTATCGCAATAACCTATATGTATTAAATTAACTTAACAGATGACGCATTTGAAATTATTGCTTTATAGAATCCTACATTGGGAGTATTGGCCTCTCAATGCCGTTTATTTTCCACTTTTTCCAGTATGGTCTTATTATGCATTAAAAGCGAGATCCTTTTTCTTTTTTAATGCTGCAAATCCGTCTATAAAAAATGGAGGAATGGCAATGGAATCAAAAAAAGAGATTTACGATATCATTCCACCACAGCATATACCTAAGACACTATTTATAAAAAAGAACGCGTCTTTAGATGCGGTTCTTAAAACAATATCCAATTCAGGTCTTTCATTCCCTCTTATCGCCAAGCCAGATATTGGAATGAAATCTTTTGGGGTTGCCAAAATCAATGATAAAAGTGAGCTTAAAGAATATGTGTCTAAGATTTTTATCGATTTTTTAATTCAAGAACTTATAGAATACCCTAAAGAAGTGGGGATTTTTTATGTAAGGCATCCTAATGAAAAAAAAGGAAAAATAACAGGCATTGTTTCTAAAGAATTTTTGTCTGTTACTGGTAACGGACACGATACTATTGAATGTCTTATAAAGAAAGATCCCAGAAGTCATTTTCAGCTCTCAGTTTTAAAAAAGAAATATGGCGCAGCACTAAAGACTGTCTTACCTCTAAATGAGCCTTTTGTATTAGTGCCGTTTGGAAGCCATACCAGAGGTGCTAAATTTATAGATTGTTCAGATAAGATTACTGAAAAACTACGCTATTTAATCGATAGCATTTGCTCCGAAATTCCCGAATTTTATTATGGGAGATTAGATATCTTATTTAATTCTTTTGAAGATCTTGAAGAAGGGAAAAACTTTAGTATCATTGAAATAAATGGTGCTGGTAGTGAACCTACGCATATTTATGACCCTAAACATTCATTGTTTTTTGCATGGAAGGAAATTATAAGACATTGGAAGTTGCTTTACGAAATAAGTAAAGTTAATAATAAAAAAGGATGCCATTACTTAAGTTTTAAAGATGGTACGGCAATGTTACGCGCAAACAATTCATTAGAGAAGCATCTTAAGTTGATTTAAGGTTAAGTCTAAGCTTTAACTCTTGTAAACTAGGTGTTTTAGCGAACATTTGATCAAATGAAAAACTTGAATTCGAAAACAAAATACTCGAAATTCAGAGACTATTAATTGAGATTTATACTATATATCTGACCATTGAAATGGAGCTCAATGAAGGGGATTATGAGGCCTCTCTCAATTTAGATTATGCCAGAATTAGAAATATAGTAATAGGGGATTTTCAAGATTTCGGTTGGTATCATTCGGTTTAGGGAAGTCCTAAAATTAATGAAGATGCAGAATTAATTGATAATTTGATTGATATAATAAAAGATTTAATTGCGGTTCAATAGAGACTGGAAAATAACAGTGAGAAAGATGAACTTTACCAATTTTAGTTTTTAATGATACATCACTCTGAGCAACATATAGTAGATTTATTAAAATATTTAAAGAACAAGAACTAGCAATAATGTTTCCATAAATAGCGAATTTAAAACCCTGTATATTATATATTTTATAATGCTCATATTCGGGGTTTTTTAAAATCAAAAAATAAAGAGCTCTATAAATGGAATTTATTTAATAATAATAATGATTTATGTGTTTTCAGATCAAGGGAGTTTCAAATATGGCAATTCACTTGTTGTTTTATTTTATGGAGGCTTTTTTGTGATTTCACATTTTATAATAATCGGACTGATTAAACTGTTTAAATCGGTTACGAAAAAATAAAAACACACTGCATAGCGGTTATGAATAATAGCTTTAAGTTGTACTTTGCTCTCGCTAGTATTTACTAATGGGGTTACTGGCAAGTATTAAAAATACGTAGTTCTACGTATTTTTTAGAAATAAAAGGGTTACTATTTTCGCAAGCGCTCTAAAAATAGACCTTTGCTTTATAATTTTAAACAAGCGTTACTTCCTTACATTTTATAGGTGATATTAAATAGAGTTTAACATATAAGTAAAATACACTTATACAGTAGTCATGATTAATTTAGACTGCGTTAATAGAGAAAATTATTACCTTTAAACATATTTTAACATGAAAAAAAAACGACTAAAAAACTATCTAAAAATTGGGATTCTGCTCTTAGGAATCTCCCTTGTAGGGTGCCAACACGATGATTTAGATTACCAACCAAAATCTGAAATTAACACAAATAAATCGCCATTCCAACTCAAAACAAAAAGTTATCTTGAATTAAGTGGGGATTACAAATTTACCAATACACTTAACAAAGTACTGAAAGATAAAAAAACGGATCTTGGCATTAGTTCTAAAACGGTTATGGAAGAAAATTATGGCTTTACCATAGATTCGTCGTTTATAAAAGAAATTTATTCCGAAAACCACATTTCCTACACCTTCCTTATTCACAGAGATGAAACTGATGATACTTATTTTGAGAACCTTGTTGTCGATATTGATAATACAAATAATGTTAATGCGGTCATTGTTAAGTATACGCTGAATTCTGAAATAGTTGAAATAGAAACTGATGCAGCATTCATATTGGATGCAGAGATCGAGGCCACAAGCATAACTTACAACAACAGCCAATTCAAAATGAATGGCGAGTGTGTTGGAGTTTTAATGTGCCCTTTAAAATCTGACCACCCAGCTGGTCAAGCTTGTATAAATGCCAACAGAACAGGAAGTGACGCTCTCTATCTGGATACCTCAACATGTCCAGATAGTTCTGGAAGTAACGGAGGCAATGGAAGTAACGGAAGTAGTGGAAGTAACGGAAGTACAAATACTTCTGGTAATACAGGGAGTACTGGAGGTTATGGAAATAATAATGGTTGTAACAATTGTGGTACTGGTACCAACCATAGTGGAAGTACTAGCTCTGGTTCTGGATCAATTGTTACTTCTCCTGTTTTTGGTGAACTAATGACCTCTGAAGAAGCTGAAATTCTGGCCAACGATTGTAATAAACTGGAGGAACTTTCCAATAGCCCAGATTTTATAGCAAGATTAGCAGAACTAAAAGAAGAGGCGCTCAACGGAAACACAGAAATATCCTATTACGGAAACAAAAATACAACAACAAACGAAACCTCGTTTCCCAACGATTCGCAACATAGGTTTCAAGGACAGGCGAACCAAGTAGAGGTTAAGGTAAATTATACAGGTTATACCGATTGCGTTGTGCATAACCATTTTGTTGCAGATGCTGAGACGAGCTGTCTATCTGTATTTTCTCCAGATGATTTGTATTCCATATTCAAAATGTTTTCTGATGGTGTAATCTCAGATTTGTCTAACTTTACTGCTGTTGTAGTAACTCCAAAAAACGGAGGTACGGTTTATGCAATTACCATTAGTGATGTCGCTGCCTTTCAAAACGCGGCATGGTTCTTTTCAGGAGATCCTGAACGAATAAGAAGAAGATACAATAGTCAATCTGGAATTAATGAAGATTATTCCAATAGCGTAAACGAAAAAGGGCTTGTAGGTTTTCTTAATAACGATAGCCATAATCTTGGAATGACACTGTATAGAGGAGATATTAATGACTTTACATCTTGGGCAAAATTAAAGGGGAGTAATAATAGAAAAAGCGTAAAAGCAAACGATTGTAATTAATTTAAAAAACATAAAAAATGAAAAATTTACTACTATTTATTATCTGTATTTCGGCTTTAAGCTG
>NZ_JBXVVH010000023.1:0-53926 GCF_057219185.1 Lacinutrix sp. YIN62 | reverse complement strand
AAATCTTCTGGTTTCATAAATGTGTTAAAGTTAATAAATAAAAAAATCTCGAGGGTGAATTAAACCCCGAGATTTTTAAACTTACACAGTTTATGAGATACTGCCTTTTAAGAGAAGCTTAACCCAAATAAAACGTGTCCTTTTAAATTTAAAAGGACACGTTTTAAATTTAAATAATTAAGCTAAAGCAAGCTCCTCTACAGGGCCAAAAAATTCATAATTTATATTTTCTGGATTAACGTTTAAATTTTCCAAGATACTCAAAACATTGGCCATAAATGGTGTTGGTCCACAAAAATAAAATTCACTCTCATTAGAAATATTTAAAGCTTTTAGCATTTCTATAGCTAAAAACCCTTGGTAATCATAATCTTTACCTAAAACGTCGTGAGGTAAAGGCGCACTATAAACTGTTACAGCTTTTGAATTATCATCAACTAATTCATTTATTTCATTTTTAAAAGCGTGTGTTTCACTATTTAAAACACATTGTATAAAAGTAACCGCTTGATTACCTTTTGTACTTAAGTCTTTAAACATGCTTAGTAAAGGAGTTACCCCGATACCGCCACTTATAAGCACAACAGGCGTCGTTTGCTTATTTTTTAAAACAAACTCGCCAGAAGGCATTCCTAATGTTAAAGTAGAACCTACGACTATATTTGAATGCAAGTAATTAGAAACAATCCCATCTGGGTTTGCAAGTTCTTTTTTAACACTAATTCTTAAATACTCTTTATCATTAGAATCTGATAAACTATAATTTCTAGTATGCTTATGATCTGTATTAGGGATTTCTACAGTTAATGCAATATATTGCCCCGCCACAAATTCAGGTATCGGTAGTCCGTCTTTTCGTTTTAAATAAAAAGAAGTAATAACATTACTTTCCTCGATTCTATCTACAACTATAAACGCTTTTGTTCCTCTAAAGCCCCCTTTACCACTTTCTCTAGCAGCATAAATTTCCTCTTCTCTTTTTACAAAAATGGCTGCCAAATCACCATAGGCTTCTCCCCAAGCCTCTATAATTTCAGGAGTAGCAGCATCACCAAGAACCTCTTTAATGGCTAATAAT
The DNA here is from genome assembly GCF_057219185.1 of Lacinutrix sp. YIN62. Classification (NCBI taxonomy): domain Bacteria; kingdom Pseudomonadati; phylum Bacteroidota; class Flavobacteriia; order Flavobacteriales; family Flavobacteriaceae; genus Lacinutrix; species Lacinutrix sp. YIN62. Next base: position 52,848 of record NZ_JBXVVH010000023.1, on the reverse strand, counting down.
AAATTTTCTCCCACTATTGGGTACGCTTCTTTTGGTATAGATAAACTGGTATGTTTTTGCGCAATAGATTCTACTGCATCTCCTAACATTTCTAACTTTTCAATATGTACTGCATATTTAAAAATAGCGTTTGCTAGTACTTTTTGTTGCGATCCCTTCTCTTGATGTGTCATATTAAAAACCCCTCTTAAATCTGGATGTTTTTCAAATAACAACTTATAAAATACTTTCGTAATTGTTTCGCCTTGCTTTTCTAAAACAGGTGCTGTAGATTTTACGATTTCTATTGTTTTTTTACTTGCCATAATACATTGTATTTAATTTTTCTTTTAATTTTGAAAATGAATATATAATTAATAATCCGGTCATTGTTGGATAAAGGACATACAAATACCCCAAGTGTTGTATCTCTGCATTAGAAATTAATGGAATAATAGCAATAGCTCCCGCAGGTGGATAACTAACATCTAAAACATTCATTATTAAAATACAAGCACTTATTATTAAGGTAATTCTAACCACTAATGGAACTGCTATTTGATTTCCTAACACTCCAAAAACAGAAGCAATTATAGAGGCGAAAAAAATTTTATAAAGCGGGTGTTTCACGCCTTCATTAGAAAAACTTAAAACAGCAGAAGCTCCAAATGCTGCTATAAAAAGTGTTTCATTTTCTCCTCGAAACAAGAACTTATGCAATAAATAAAGACTCAAAAAGCAAGCTATTGATGTAAAATAGTTAACCAGATTCTTATATATACGTTTCATTTTTCCCGATCTTTGTTTTTGCACAAACTTACGGTTACGAAAAACTTGAAGTTTATGATTCAAATCATATGATTGAAAAAATAGCATTAATAAAATATGGTGCCGAAATCGCACATTTTTCAAAAGGAGATTACATTTTTGAAAAAGGAGACACTGCTAAATATTATTTTCAAATAATAAAAGGTGGTGTAAAAATGAATTATTATAACGATAAAGGGAATGAGTTCATTCAAGGTATTTTTGGAAAGCACAAAAGCTTTGGGGAACCGCCTTTATTTATTAATTCCAAATATCCTGCAAACGCAATCTCTTTAAGTGATTTAACTCTTTTTCGGTTAAAAAAAGAAGCTTTTAAAACACTTCTATTAAATAATAATGAAATCCATTATAACTTCACAAAAATGATATCTAATAGACTTTATTTTAAGGCAACTATAGCAAATGGAATCACTTCAAAATCGGCTAAAGAAGCCATTTTAACTTTATTTAAATATTTAAAGCACGACATCCATGAAAGCAGTGTCCCATTTGATTTAAAAATAGATTTCACAAGAAAAGATATTGCAGGGCTATTGGGTTTAAGTGTTGAAGCAACCATTAGGACAATAAAAAAAATGGAATCTCAAAAAACAGTAAAAATCATAAATCAAAAAATATATTACTAAAAGCATCTAATATGACAAAGCCTTATTTTAAGGCGAATACCATTCCTTATTTTAATTTTTCTTACTACTATTATTTTGCCTATTCTCATTTTTTATTAACTTAGTACACATACAACAACGCACTTCCCTACACTAACCGTTGTATTTAATAGTTTTTAAATACGCTAAATATTGAATCTCAAACAATATTCAATAAAACATACAGACTACCTTATATAATAGTATTTCAATTTACTCTTATAAGATATGTTATGCATAAAATATTCTATATGCAACTGGCGGTACCCGAAAAGCCATAAATAGAGTAGGGAACTAATAATCAATACCATTTAAACATGAAAAAAACAACCCTTTTATTATTAATGAACTTCCTAATTTTATGTGCTTGCAGTAAAGAGGACATAGACATTAATCCCGAACTTCAAACTATAGAATCAAAATCCAACCGTACGGTTTACCGCACATTATGCAACATCAATGGAGCTTCGACTGTGCAACCTAACAGTACTTCTACTTATAATTATACATCTGATTTCAGTTCAAACAATATCACTTGGAGTATAACTAGTGGAGACATATCTATTTTGAATGGACAAGGTACAAGCAGTATTACTTTAAGTTTTGGGCCTAGTTTTAATGGCGGTTCCATAAATGCTAATGGCACTGGGAATGCAAATATACTATGCAGCTCTAATTTTATAATATCAACCTGTATCCCTCCTACGTATATGGATATAAAACAAATCTCTGGAGAATGTAAAGGAGATGTCTTTACATTTAAAGCTATTCCTTATGGTAGTAATAGTAATGGATCATATCATTGGAGTGCCCACAATGGCGCAACAATTATATCTGGACAAGGCACAAATACTATTAAAATTCAATCTCCATCATCTTCAAATACATTTTATGGTTTTGCTGTTTCTGCTAAGCATATTAATACCTGTCAAAACAAAACAGTAACGGGTTTTAATCTAGCACAATTTAGTGCGGATTGTGACGATGGAGGTTTAGGATTCCCTAAAGCCCTTCATTAAAAGAATATCTAAACAGACTCATCTCCTATATAACTAATGCATACCTATATAGGAGATTCGTTTTTAATTTATACACAACATCAACAATTAAACTATATTTGCAGCATTATTAAATAATGTATGCCATTTACACTACTTTCGTCTCCATTACAAGGTTTTACCGATTTTCGTTTTCGTAATGCACTTCATAAATATTTTGGAGGCATAGACACTTTCTATTCGCCTTACATACGCCTCAATGGGAAATTGGTGGTCAAAAAGGCTTATCAGCGAGATATTCTACCTGAGAATAATAAGACCTTAAAAGTCATTCCACAAGTTATTACCAACGACGCAGAGGAATTCTTATTTGTAGCAAAATATGTACAACAATATGGCTATAAAGAACTAAACTGGAACTTAGGCTGCCCTTATCCTATGGTAACCAAACGAGGAATGGGATCTGGTTTAATTGCAGATCCTAAAAAAATTGATCATATTCTAAAACGAGTACATACAGAAACAAACATTCTGGTCTCAATGAAAATGAGAATGGGCTATGAGAATAGTTCAGAAATCTTAAACACTTTTCCCATTTTAGATCAATACCCCTTAAAAAACATCGCTATTCATGCACGCATAGGAAAGCAGTTATATAAAGGCGGGGTAGATTTAGACGCTTTTCAACGCTGTATAGATCATACCAAACATAAACTCTATTATAATGGCGATATTACAACGGTTTCTGAATTTAAAGCCATTCAAAAGCGTTTCCCAAACATAAATCATTTTATGATAGGTCGCGGCTTAATTGCTGATCCTTTTTTACCCAGTATGATTAAAAATGACACCTTAATCTATCCCAAAAATAGATGGGAAACATTTGCTGCTTTTCACGAAGAAATTTACCACCAATACGATGCAGCCTTATCTGGTCCTACACCTATTAAAATGAAAATGCTTGGCTTTTGGGAATACTTCTCCCAATCCTTTTCTAATCCGCAAAAAACCTATAAGAAAATAAAAAAGGCTACAAACCCTCAAAAATACCAACAAGCAGTTGCCGATATTTTAAAGGGGGAGGCATGATTTTAAAGAGTTCCTTAACTTTGAAAATAACAGTAAGACATTTCAACTATCTTTGCTCAAAAATCATGCAACAACACATTGAAAGACCTTCTACTCATTACGCCGCCGTTTACGCAATTAAATACACCTTATCCTGCAACAGCATACCTCAAAGGTTTTTTAAACACAAAAAGCATTTCTGCTTTTCAAATGGATTTAGGGATTGAAGTCATTCTCGAATTATTCAGTAAAGATACTTTTAGCGCCCTTTTTGATTTAGCCTTTGAGAACAATAGTATCGTTTCAGAAAACTGTCAGCGTATTTACGCCCTAAAAGAAGATTATTTACAACCCTTAGATGCTATTATCTGTTTCTTACAAGGTAAAAATCAAACCTTAGCGAGACAAATTTGCTCAGATGATTTTCTTCCTAAAGCCTCTCGATTTGATCAAATGGATGATATGAATTGGGCTTTTGGAGAAATGGGCATGCAAGATAAAGCCAAACATTTTGCGACTTTATACCTTGAAGATTTATCCGATTTCATTATAGAATGCATCGATCCCAATTTCGGTTTTAGTCGGTATGCCGAACGTTTAGGGCAAAGCGCTAATACCTTTGACGAATTATATGCTTGCTTACAGAATGACACCACATTTATAGACCATATTACAATACGCATTCTTGATAAAAAACTAAAAACTATTCAGCCCAAATTAGTCTGTTTATCGGTTCCTTTTCCAGGAAACCTATATTCTGCTTTCCGCTGTGCACAACACATAAAAACCAATTACCCCAATACGTTAGTATCTATGGGTGGAGGATTTCCCAATACAGAACTCCGCTCAGTATCAGATATACGTGTCTTTGAATTTTTCGATTATATTACTCTCGATGATGGCGAGCTTCCCATTGAATTACTTTATGAAGCCGTTTGTAATAAGCAAAACTCCGTGTCGCAAACCTACAAACGTACCTTTCTATTAGAAAATAATAAAGTAACTTATAAAAACAATACCGCGAGACCAGACTACAAGCAACACGCAGTTGGCACACCCGATTATTCCGATTTATTGTTAGATAAGTACATTTCGGTTATTGAAATTGCCAACCCAATGCATAGCCTCTGGAGCGATGGCCGTTGGAACAAACTCACAATGGCACATGGTTGCTATTGGGGAAAATGTACGTTTTGTGACATCTCATTAGACTATATAAAAATATACGAACCAATTGCTGCTAAACTACTGGTAGATAGAATGGAGCAATTAATTACTCAAACAGGAGAAACAGGATTCCATTTTGTAGATGAAGCCGCACCTCCAGCATTAATGAAAGCCTTAGCTTTAGAAATTCTAAAACGACGATTACTGGTAACATGGTGGACAAACATTCGGTTCGAGAAAAATTTCACAAAAGACCTCTGTTTCTTATTAAAAGCATCAGGATGCATTGCTGTTTCTGGAGGATTAGAAGTCGCATCAGACCGATTACTAAAGCGTATTGATAAAGGAGTTACGGTAAAGCAAGTCGCCCAAGTTACCAGAAATTTTACAGAAGCAGACATTATGGTGCACTCTTACTTAATGTACGGCTACCCAACACAAACCGTACAAGAAACCATAGACAGCTTAGAAATGGTGAGGCAACTATTTGAAATAGGTGTTTTACAATCTGGTTTTTGGCATCAGTTTGCATTAACCACACACAGTCCAATAGGACATTCGCCATCAGATTATGGAATTACACCAAACTATAAAACGATCACCTTTGCTAATAATGATGTCGATTTTAAAGATAGTACAGGAATAAACCACTCTATTTTTAGTTTCGGATTAAAGAAATCCTTGTTTAATTATATGCACGGTATTGGCTTTGAACTGCCGCTAGAGGAATGGTTTGATTTTGAAATTCCTCAAACCTCTATCCCCCCAAATTTTATATATGATTGTCTGGAAACTGAAGTGAATTTTAACATCAAGTCAACAGCAAAAATAATTTGGTTAGGTCATTTGCCATTAGTCACTGAATACGTTAAAACAAAGAAAAAGAAAACCCGACACTTCTTAGAAATGACCTTTCATGATAAAACAGAATCTTTTCAAATAACCATAGCGAAAAATAAAGGAGTATGGTTTTTGGAAACACTAGAGCTGCTCAGTCCCACCAACGACAAACACCTATCTTTTATTCAATTGAAAAACGATTTTGAAACCCATTTCGAAAATTTTGAATTATTTTGGTTTTCTAAACCTATTTTACAACTACGCGATTATGGCTTATTAGTATTATAATATCGTAGTAACTTTAACCTTAATAAGCTATGGATATAGAAAAAAAATTTCAAGACAACAACAGCATTGATGCCTCTGAATCTGATTATTTATATGTTGATACTTCTCAAATACCAAATGCTGGACGTGGCCTATTTACCGCTATAAATATTTATAAAGGCGAAGTTATTTCCTTGTTTAAAGGTGAAATATTGTCTGATAAAGCAGCTCAAATACGAGTAGAAAAAAAGGAAGACCACTATTTTATAAATTTATTAAACGGAAATATATTAGACTCTAAACACACGCATTGTTTTGCTAAATACGCTAATGATGCGAAGGGGTTACATGATTCTAAATTCAAGAACAATGCAAAAATAACACTAAATGACAATGCCAATGTTTGTATTATAGCGACCTGTAAAATACTGGCAAATTCAGAAATATTTTGTAGCTATGGTAAACGTTATTGGAAAAAACATCGCTAAGCCAAAACTAAAAAGAGGCCATTACTTTATTATTAAAATAACATAGCATTAGAACCTCAACTTATTTTTTATCTCGTTTTGTAAATAAATACATCCATATCATTCTGGAATATCGCAAATTAACAAACCCCATCAATAGAATTACGGCGGCAACAATAGAGACTAATAAAATAGACGATTTCGTAAAATTAAACGCAATTAAAAACACACCTATTGCTTCAGCCACAGCCATTGCATAACTTACAAACATAGCACCAAAGAAAAATCCTGTTTCAATCTCAAACTTATGATTACAATTTGGACAATTCGTATTCATTTCTGGCATTCTACCGGAAAGGATAAAACCTTTAGAACGAAAAACCTTTCCTTTTTCGCATTTTGGACATTTCCCTTTTAATAAACTAATCACTCTAGCCATATCTATTGTATTTTATACAAAAGTAAACTAAAACCAGTAAACTTATATTACCTTATAATTACATAAATTTGTACTATTAAGACATTTTAAATGCGATCCTATGAAAAAGCTACCCATCTTAAATTTAGACCAATTTCGATTAACACATAGCAGTGATTCATTTTACGCCAATCTATTTGAAGAGCATTTATTAAAAAATCATCATAATATTACGGCGCCACACAAACATGACTTCTATCTTACGGTTCTATTTACTAAAGGAAAGGGCATTCATGAAATTGATTTCACATCCTATCCCATTCGAGAAAACAGTATTTTCTTATTAAAACCAGGACAAACACATCACTGGGAATTTACAGAAGCACCAGAAGGTTACATTTTTTTTCATACGCAATCATTTTACGAAACCACCTATACCAACCGTTCTTTAAATCATTTTCCTTTTTTTTACTCTAGTCAAAATGCACCTTGTTATTATTTAAACCCAAAAACAAGTCTTTTTTTTAAAGGCCTTTTTCAATCTGTATACAACAACTTCTTAACAAAAAAACTCATGACTCAGCAAAAGTTATGCAGTTTGATAGATTTAATTTATATAGAGCTTACGCAACTAACAACAGAAAACAATAGAAATACAATCGTAGAATCTAAAAATTACACGGTTAAAATTCATGAATTAGAACAATTGATAGAGCAACATTATACAACTGAAAAATCTCCCGAGGCATATGCCAGCATGATGAACATGTCTGCAAAACATCTTAATCGTATTAGTAAGGAAACACTTAATAAAACAACCTCTAACCTTATTACCGAACGCGTAATTCTTGAAGCCAAACGTTTATTAATTTACTCCAAGAGTAATTTCTCTGAAATTGCCTGGTCATTGGGTTACAAAGATTACGCCTATTTTTCGAGAGTTTTTAAAAACAACAGTGGCTACTCTCCTTCTACATTCCAAAAAATGCAATTAAAAATATAAATGATCTCTTAAAACATTTTTATATAAGTAAACAGCTTCTCTAAAAGTTAAAAAGCTATCTATTTTCAGCTATCTTTGTCATAAATTCCATACAATGTCATTCAAAGATTTAAAACTCAATAGACCTATTTTAAGAGCCATAGCAGAAAAAGGATACGACACTCCTACTTTGGTACAAGAAAAAACGATCCCTTTGGTTTTAAACAAAAAAGATGTCATTGTTTCTGCACAAACAGGAACAGGAAAAACAGCTGCTTTTGCCCTCCCTATTCTTCAATTACTATACGACAAACAAGAGGCGCCTAAAAAAGGTAAAAAAATACGCGCATTAATCGTAAGTCCTACTAGAGAGTTAGCCATACAAATTGAAAACAACTTTCAAACCTATAGCACACATACAAAATTAAAGACCGTTGTTATCTTTGGAGGCGCATCTATAGATCCACAAAAAGAACTATTAAAGAATGGCGTTGATATTTTAATAGCGACTCCTGGACGTTTGCTAGATTTACACAAGCAAGATGTTATTAATTTGGATTATATAGAAACCTTAGTGCTCGATGAAGCAGACCTAATGTTAGATATGGGGTTTATAGATGATGTTAAAAAAATAGAACGGCTATGCCCAAAAACAAAACAAACCTTATTATTTTCTGCAACCATTCCATATAAGGTTGAGCAATTAGCAAATACTATATTGAAAGCACCTCAACGTATCGAGGTTGCACAAAACTCATCGACGTCTAAAAATGTAAATCAAGCCTTGTACTATGTGCCCAAACCACAAAAAATAGAACTGTGCTTACATCTGTTACGTAATACCATTAATGGTAACATCATTATTTTTAGGCGTACAAAATATGGCGTCGATAAATTAGAAAAATCCTTACTTAAAAATAATTATAAAGTAGAGAGCCTACACGGAGACAAAAGTCAAACCGACAGACAACTAGCACTAAACAATTTTAAAAAAGGAACCGTTAATATTCTAGTTGCAACAGATGTTGCAGCAAGAGGTATTGACGTAGCGAGTTTAGATGCCGTTATTAATTTTGATTTACCGAGTACTCCAGAAACTTATGTTCATAGAATTGGAAGAACAGCACGCGCAGGAGAAACGGGAGCCGCCTATTCCTTATGTTCTGCTGATGAAAGAGATTATGTATCTAACATTCAAAAGTTAATTCATTTGCAATTAGATGTCATTGAAGACCACCCTTACCCTTTAGACCCTAAAGCAAAAAAAGAAGTACATACTTCTAACAAAAAAGGAAGTAAACATAGAAAAGGTAGAAAAAGTGACGCTTCTAAAAAGAAAAAGAAACGCTGGTATTAATTTTAAAACTTATAAGCTATTATAACTCTTCGCTATACAAATCCCCCTTACTTAACGCTCTAATCGCTTATTAAAATAATGTTTTAGCAATGGGATTTGTATAAATAACATCAATCCTAATACTACAACGGTATAGAGTACCGTTTTAGGGATAACGATATTAGATAGCCCTTCTATAAATCTATTATTAAATAGAACACTTAAATTTACTTTATCTAACCAACTTGGACTTTTCACAACTCCTCGAGACATAACAGTCCCAATAAGCCCCATAATAATCATAAAAACTACGCTCCAAACCACTCTAGAAATCAAGGGTTTATAGATTGCCTTTGTATACAATGAAAGTGGTTCTATTTTCTTCATTATATTTGTTGTAAAATCCAATGATGGTGTCTGAATTTCAACCTCTTTCATTAGTTTAACAGTTAATATTTCCAACTTCTTATCTGCGGTCTCTTTCATTTGTTCTATTTTTATTGCTCAAGGCCATTTATCATCATCACACCTATTCTTTTATAATTTATTTTTTATAGTTCATCGTATAACTTTCAATCATTTCAGGCGCTAATTGTGTTCTTAATATCGTTGTTAATTTTTTTCTACTGCGGTGTAATTTTACTTTTATATGGTTTGGTTTCAAGTTAACAATCTTAGCAATTTCTTCCAAGGATTGTTCTTCAAAGTAGTATAAGGTTAATATAAACCCCTCTTCATTAGGCAATAAGTTAATACAATCGCGTATGGCCTTCGTTCTTTCTATAGCCTCTAAGGCGTCTAAAGCAGTATCCAATGCTCTTACTTCATGCTCCGTAAACTCATTTATCGCAATTGTATTCTGGGTACGCTTCAACTTTTTCAATCTATCTAAACACGTATTATAAGTAACTTTATACAGCCAAGTAGAGAACTTAGCATCACCTTTAAATTTAGATAATTTCTTGTACACTTTTATAAAGACATCTTGAGAAACCTCCTCTGCCTCTTCTTTATTCTTTAACATGCGTAAGGCCAAAGTAAAGATCAAATCCTTATAACGGTTTACCAGAATAGCAAATGCATTAGCATCCCCTTTTAATACCTTCGTAATGTAATATTGGTCGTCTTTAATGATCATTTGTTTCTTTGACGACACGTAAAGTCTTTTGGTTACAATCGAATTTAAAAAAATATTTAAAAAAAATGTAACCCTAATAAAAAAACAATCGTCTTAAGCTAAGAACACATTAAAAATAATCAATTAAAAAAACGAACAGTTATGGGATCAGAATTAATTATCATACCAATAATTTTTGGTGCAATCTTTGGAGTCTTTTATTTATATTTCTCTACAAGAAACAAAGAGCGTTTAGCCCTTATAGAGAAAGGTGCAGATGCCAGTATATTTATAAAAGGTAAGGTGCATCCCGCACCAATATGGAAAGTCTTTATCTTAAATTTAGCCTTATTATTAATGGGGATTGGTATAGGTATTTTTATTGCCTCCATACTACACTACAGTTTAGGAGTTGTAGAAGATGTTGCTTATCCTGGCACTATTTTCTTAATGGCTGGTGTTGGTTTATTTACAGGGTTTACCATGACCAAAAATCTAGAATCTTAAGCTTCTACCGTAATAATCAAACGATAGAACCAATTAATTTCAATGGCAGCCGTACCTTTTGTATGGCTGCTTTTTTATTTATCATAAACGATGTTATAAGTATCTTAAAAGCAGTTGCATTGAAATATTTTAGGCAGAATGCATATCTTTAGCCACATTTTATACCGTGTTGAGTTTACCAGATGTGCTACATCTTGTTTTAAATTATATTAAAAATTAAATAGTTTCAAGTAAAATAAACCCTTATGTCAAGAAACCTCCTAACACTCTTTACGCTTTTCCTTACATTTTCTAGTATTGCACAAACCAGTATTATCGACATTGAGACCAAACACCCTGTTTCTTACGCCACTATTTCTTTTGGAAACGGAAATGGTATTTTTGCTGATGATGACGGTAAATTTACATTTACAAAAAAAATGTATAGTGATATTGACACGTTGTACATTTCATCATTAGGGTATAAAAACATTAAATTAGCCACGATAAATCTCCCTCAAGTAATACATTTAAACCCTGAAATAGATAAACTTCAAGAAGTTATTGTAAAAAACAAACCCAAAGGCAAGTTTAAACTAAAAAAAATAAAACCAACAACTCACAAAGATTATTATAAATGTTGGCTTCCTACAATAGAATCTGAAATCGCCGTATTCTTCCCCAATGAAGATAAAAAAACAAAGCGCTTAACCACTGTATTTTTTCCTATAAAAGTAGAAGCTAAAGCTTGGAGAAAACGGAATCAATCCAAATCAAAAAAAAGGCCTTTTTCTACTTTATTCAGGGTGCAATTCTATGAAAACAAAAACGGCTTTCCAGGGGAAACCTTAACCTATGACAAAGTCATTTTTGTAGCAACAGAAGCCAATGAGGAAATATATGAATTAGATATTTCGAAGTTTAACATCTACATCCCAAAGTCTGGGATATTTGTATCCCTTCAAGTCCTTGGGTATACAGACTCAAAAGGAAAACTTTTACCTAACAAAAAATACCAAGAGGTTAAAACAAAACGCGGTATCGTTAAAGTATCTACCAACTTTAGACCACTACTCCCATTTACCGATGAGATTGCAACAAAACAAACCTTTGTAAAACGGATCTTTTTAAATAATAATAAATGGGTCCTCTACGATAAGAAAAACATAAAAAAATCTAATTTACTGCTGGCTGGCTTAAATAACTATGGCATTGGTTTAAAAATGGAAGTTTATAATAACGATTAGTTTCAATCTTAAAAACCACAAAATACGACTCACTTTTAACTAGTGCCAGTTATTTGAACAAAAACATTACTCAGAAGGTATTCGCAGATACCACTAAAGCATAAAAAATACCTATACAACTACTTATCAAACATTTAAAAACCTACCGCTATTGTTTAAAAGAGAATCCAAACTAAACATTTAATGCGCCCTTTAAAAACACGGCCATTTCTTATATAGAAAATGTAGGATTTTATTTAAATAAAAATCACATTACTATTTGTGAGTTAAAATTTTTACACTATTTTTAATACTATGACCAAAGTTGATATTGAAAATGAAAATGCAGCAATAGCTAAAGCTTACAAACAACTCTTAAAAGTAAGCTACACAACACTTACTAATAAAGACAAAAAGCTAATACGTAAGGCTTTTGATGTTGCTGTAGATGCCCATAAAGAACAACGCAGAAAAAGCGGTGAAGCTTACATATTTCATCCCATTGCTGTGGCCACTATTGTTGCTTCAGAAATAGGTTTGGATGCCACCTCTATTGCTGCTGCTTTATTGCATGATGTTGTAGAAGATAATGAGGACTATTCTATTAAGGACATCGAACGCCTTTTTGGAGAAACTGTTGCCAGAATAGTAGATGGTCTAACAAAAATATCCTCCTTAAAAAAGGATACCGATGTCTCATTGCAAGCCGAGAATTTTCGTAAAATGCTACTCACGTTAAATGATGACGTGCGTGTTATTATCATTAAAATAGCCGATCGCCTCCATAATATGCAAACAATGGATGCTATGCGATCGGATAAGCAAGTAAAAATAGCAAGTGAAACACTGTACATTTATGCTCCTCTAGCACATAGGATTGGGCTTTACAATATAAAAACCGAGCTGGAAGACCTCAGTTTAAAATACACAGAGCCGGAAATATACAATGACATTTTATTTAAAATGAAAGAAAGTAAGCAAGAACAAGATGCTTACATTCAAGAATTTAATAATGTTATAAAAACATCGTTAGATAAAGAACACCTTACCTATGATATAAAAGGAAGACCAAAATCCATTTTTTCCATCAAACGTAAAATGAACAAGCAAGGTGTTTCCTTTGATGAGGTATACGATAAGTTTGCTGTTAGAATTATTTACAAAACAGACACCGAAAACGAAAAGTTTTTAGCCTGGAAGATATACTCGGTAGTTACGGATCATTTTAGACCTAACCCCATACGCTTACGAGATTGGATTTCCTCTCCAAAGTCTACTGGTTATGAAGCATTACATATCACTGTAATGGGACCAAAAGGCCGCTGGGTTGAGGTTCAAATCCGTAGTGAACGTATGAATGAAATTGCAGAAAAAGGATATGCCGCTCATTACAAATACAAAAACAATGATAAAGAAGATAATTTAGATGTTTGGATAAACCGCTTACAAGAAGCTCTAGAAAACCCAGAGACCAATCCTGTGGATTTTGTAGAACAATTCAAACTGAACCTCTACTCCAAAGAAATATTTGTTTTTACGCCTAAAGGAGACTTAAAGTCCTTACCCAAAGGCGCTACACCATTAGATTTTGCCTTTAATATTCATACTCAAGTAGGGATGAAAACTCGAGGCGCTAAAGTAAATGGGAAACTAGTGCCTTTAAGTCATGAACTTAAAAGTGGAGATCAAGTAGATATCTTAACTTCAGAAAATGCAAAACCAAATCCTAACTGGTTAGATTATGCAACAACATCTAGAGCACGCAGTAAAATAAAATCACTACTTAAGGAAGAGAAAAAACAAATCGCTGAAGACGGTAAAGAAATTTTACGCAGAAAATTAAAACAGCTCAAAATAACACTAAACGAAAAATCTGTTAATGAAATGGTTAACCATTTCAAGCTAAAAACCAGTTTAGATTTATTCTACCGCATTGGCATAGGGACTATTAGTAATCCTATGTTAAAAGAATATGCGTCTTCAAGAAGTAATGCTTTAGTTAGTTTTATAAAAAATAAAATCAACCGAAAACCTAATATTTCTAAAGAAGAATTAGACAAAGATGAAATTACCAATAAATATGATTTACTTGTTTTTGGAAAAGAAGAAGAAAAGTTAGACTACAAACTAGCTTCCTGCTGCAACCCAATTTCTGGAGATGATGTTTTTGGATTCCTAACAATTAATGAAGGCATAAAAATTCATAAAAAAAACTGTCCTAATGCGTTAAGTATGCAATCCAATTATGCTTATCGTATTATGCAAGCCAAATGGATAGACTCTTCCCAACAAGAGTTTGCTGCGCAAATAGTATTATCTGGAATAGACAATCTCGGATTAGTAAATGACATTACTAAAGTCATTTCTTCTAATATGAACGTTAATATGAACAGCATTAGCTTTCAAAGCGATGATGGGATATTCTCAGGAAAAATAAATGTTATTGTAAAAAATAAAGCTTTACTAAAAAAATTAATGGATAACCTCAAAAAAATCAACGGTATAGACAAAGTCCACCGCACATAACAAGTGTTGTTAATAAAATATGATAACACTTTCCTTAAACTCAAAAATTAAGCTAGAGGACCACAAAAAATTATGTAAATTTGCCATGAAATTATGAGCGCAAACATAAATACAAAAAATCAAGAGGTTGTAAAAAACGTTTTTACGTCCTTTTTGGAAGCTAATGGGCATAGGAAAACACCTGAACGTTACGCGATACTCCAAGAAATATACAACAGCGAAGAACATTTCGATATCGAATCCTTGTATCTCAATATGAAGAACAAGAAATATCGGGTAAGTCGTGCTACACTATACAATACCATAGAATTACTCTTAGATTGTGGTTTGGTTAGAAAACACCAATTTGGTCAAAATCAAGCACATTACGAAAAATCATACTTTAATAAACAGCATGATCACATTATTCTAGGCGATACAGGAGAAGTTATAGAATTCTGCGACCCTAGAATTCAATCTATAAAAAAAACAATAGAAGAGGTTTTTGATATTGAAATCAATAACCATTCACTCTACTTTTACGGAAACCGAAAAACAACAAAAAACAACTAACTACAATGGCGGTAGATTTACTACTAGGTTTACAATGGGGAGACGAGGGCAAAGGAAAAATTGTCGATGTGCTTACCTCCAAATACAATATTATTGCACGTTTTCAAGGCGGCCCTAATGCAGGACATACTTTGGTTTTCAATGGTAAAAAGCACGTATTGCATACTATTCCCTCTGGAATTTTCCATGATAAGGCTACCAATTTGGTAGGCAATGGCGTTGTGATTGATCCTGTTATCTTTAAAAAAGAATTAGACAAATTAGAAGAACAGGATGTAGATTACAGAAAGTCGCTATTAATTTCTAGAAAAGCACATATTATTTTACCAACCCACCGTCTATTAGATGCTGCTAGCGAAACCGCTAAAGGTAAAGCCAAAATTGGTTCCACCCTAAAAGGGATTGGCCCCACTTATATGGATAAGACTGGTAGAAATGGACTTAGAGTTGGCGATTTAGAATTAAGTAACTGGAAAGAAAAATATAGAGCGCTTGCAAATAAGCACGAAGCTATGATTTCGTTCTATAACGTAGACATTCAATACAATCTAGAAGAATTAGAAACAGAATTTTACGAGGCTGTAAAAGTATTAAAATCATTAACTTTTATAGATTCTGAAGAATACATCTATCAATCTCAAAAAGAAGGGCACACCATTTTAGCTGAAGGTGCTCAAGGCTCGCTTTTAGATATCGATTTTGGGACCTATCCTTTTGTAACCTCTAGTAACACCACTGCTGCAGGAGCCTGTACAGGTCTAGGAGTTGCGCCTAACAAAATCGGAGAAGTTTTTGGTATTTTTAAAGCCTATACAACACGTGTAGGGTCGGGTCCTTTTCCTACCGAATTATTTGATGAGGATGGCGCTACAATGGCCAAAGTAGGCCATGAATTTGGTGCAACAACAGGAAGAGCAAGACGTTGCGGGTGGTTAGATTTAGTAGCCTTAAAATATGCTTGTCAGGTTAACGGTGTTACACAATTAATGATGATGAAAGCAGATGTACTTTCAGGATTCAAAACCTTAAAAGTATGTACCGCTTACAACTATAAAGGAGAAATTATTTCGCACTTACCATACAACATTGAGCCAGAAAATGTACAGCCAATATATACCGATTTTAAAGGTTGGGATGAGGATTTGACTGAAATGAGTGAAGCCGCTCAGTTACCAGAAAATTTAAATGCTTACATTGCCTTTTTAGAAAAAGAATTGGACATTCCAATTACCATAGTCTCTGTTGGTCCCGATAGAAAACAAACCATCTTTAAGTAAGACTAAAAAAATATAAATATCATAAACCTATCAGTCCCTCTGATAGGTTTTTTTTTATCTTACCTTAAAAAAGAAATCTCTTTTGAAACAAGTACTGTTTGTTCTGGAGAACATTTAATTTTCTTAATAAGAATTATTACTTATAATAGTTTTACTTTTGAAAAACCGACAACTTACCTGTATTTTTCGTGAGCCTTTCTATTATTTTTAACCTATAGCCCACACGCAATGATTAAAAATACCTTAATACATTATATCAAGTTATTATAATCATTATTTTTGCTTAAACTCAAAATTTTGAAAGTTATTAAACCCTTATACACATTACTGGTTATTTTCACACTTTTTACGGTGAATAGCGTTGCTCAAGAACGCAAAAACATAGAAATTAAAGATACTGGCGCATTTGGTTCTAAAGACGAAACAAAATTTCCTGGCGCTAGCATTTTAACAAGAAGTGATCAAGGCCAAGTACATATATACCACGACGGCATAGACATGTGGTGTGACCAAGCTGTATTATACGGAAAGGAGAATTTTGTAGAAGCCTATGGAAACGTGCTTATGAAACAAGGAGACTCCATAGAAATGGTTTCCAAATATGCAGAATATAGCGGCAAAACAAAACTCGCCTTTGTAAAAGGAAGCGTTATTCTCACAGAGCCTAGCTCTGTATTAACGACCGAAAAATTATACTTTGACCGCGCCAAACAAGAAGCATATTACAATAATGATGGCCAAGTTGTTAGAGATTCCTCAGGGACTATAACGAGTACTGTTGGACGCTATTATATGACAACTAAAAAATACCGTTTCCTAAATACAGTAAAATTGGTAAATCCAGAATATGTACTAACGACGAATCAATTGGATTTTTATTCCGAAAGTGGTCACGCCTATATGTATGGTCCTTCTACAATAGTTGGAGAGACCAGTACGATCTATTGCGAACGAGGCTTTTACGACACCAATTACGACACTGGGTATTTTATAAAAAACGCTAAAATAGATTACGACAATAGAGAAGTAAAAGGCGACAGCTTATTTTTCGATCGCAAACGTGATTTTGCCTCTGCCTCCAACAATATAAAAATTACAGACACTATAAATAGTAGCATTATAAAAGGCCATTATGCCGAAGTATACAAGTCTAAAGATTCTACATTCATAACAAAACGTGCCTTAGCTATTTCTATTCAAGAAAAAGATTCTGTATATATGCATGCAGATACTTTAATGGTAACAGGTAAGGAAAACAATAGAATTACAAGAGCTTATAGAAATGCCAAAATATACAAATCTGATTTAAGCGGAAAAGCAGATTCCATTCATGTAAACCACCAAACAGGACTAACAAAATTTATTAATCTATCCAGGTTATCGTCTAAAGACCCTTTTGCAGTTAGCAGAAAACCGATACTCTGGAGTATCGACAACCAAATAACAGGCGATACTATACATCTAAAATCTAATCCCAAAACAGAAAAACTCGACTCTTTAATTGTTTTTAATAATGCCTTTATGATTAGTAAAGACACCTTAAGCGCTGATGGATATAGTCAAATAAAAGGCAAGCAATTAATCGGTTTGTTTAATGATGAAAATAAATTAAGGCAAGTTAACATTATAAAAAATGCAGAATCCATTTACTATGCCAGAAACGATAAAAACGAACTTATTGGAATAGACAAAGGACATTCTGCTCGTATTGAAATATACTTCGAAAACAATGAAATTATTGAGTTTAGACGGATACTACAATCAAAAGCAAAAACATACCCTGAAGATGAAATCTCTGTCAATGCTCGAAAATTTAAAGGCTTTGATTGGAGACCCGATGAACGTCCCAAAAATGTTGAAGACCTCTTTAGTGAGGATCAACCTCTAGAATTACCAACCATACAAGGACTAGCGCCTTTTGTTCCTGAAGAAGAGTTTTTTGACGAATCATTATTAAAACGAATTGAAGCAGCAGACAATGAAAGCAAGCCCGAAGGAAACGTTGGAGATAAGTCCAAAACCCCCGATAAAACACTAAAAGCATCTAGGCAAGTACCAAAAAAGTTTTTGCATACTCCACAAAAAGACTCCTTAAAACCTGCGCAAACGAAGAAAAAGAAGGCTCTAGTTAAAATAGCTCCAAAAGAATAATGACTAGTAATTTCTTTAAATATCAGGCACAAACGACACCACATCCTTTAGCTATGGAAGTTTCCTATGCAGAAGGATCTTATATTTTCGATAGCAAAAACAAAAAATATTTAGATTTTGTTGCCGGTGTTTCTGCCTGCAGTTTAGGACACAGACATCCCAAAGTTATATCGGCAATAAAAGCACAGTTAGACAAGTATCTACATGTAATGGTATACGGAGAATATATCCAATCCCCAGCAGTAGAACTTAGTAAATTACTTGCCGCACATTTACCATCACCATTAGAAAAAACGTATTTAGTAAACTCTGGAACCGAAGCCATTGAAGGCGCTATAAAACTTGCTAGAAGAGCAACAGGCCGTAGTCAAATTATTGCGGCCCACAACGCATACCATGGTAATACTATGGGCGCCTTAAGTTTAATGGATTATGAAGAACGTAAAACGCCTTTTAAACCATTACTCCCGGAGATAGCACACATCCATTTTAATAACGATACAGACTTAAAACACATTACATCAAAAACAGCTTGTGTAATTTTAGAAACAATACAAGGTGGCGCGGGTTTCATTGAACCTAAAAAGGATTACTTAAACAAAGTAAAGGATCGTTGTCATTCCGTTGGAGCACTATTGGTCCTAGATGAAATTCAACCTGGTATTGGGCGTACAGGTAAGCTTTTTGGTTTCGAAAATTACAATTGTACTCCAGACATTCTTGTTACTGGTAAAGGCCTTGGCGGTGGACTGCCTATTGGAGCATTCACAGCTTCCGCAGAACTAATGGACTCGCTACAAGACCGCCCCAAATTAGGACATATAACCACTTTTGGAGGCCACCCTGTAATAGCGGCATCTGCCTTAGCCACTTTAAAAGAAATTACAGAAAGTGACTTAATGTCATTAGCCTTAGAAAAGGAGCAATTAATCAGACAAGAGCTACAACACCCTTTAATCTCTGAAATAAGAGGCAAAGGCTTAATGCTCGCAGCCTTGACACCTTCTATAGAGATCACCAATCAGCTAATATTAAAGGCACAAGACCACGGCTTAATACTATTCTGGCTTTTATTTGAACCAAAGGCTGTTAGAATCACTCCCCCTTTAACCATTTCAAATAAAGAAATAAAGGAAGGCTGTGGCATTATTATTGCTATTCTAAACAACATACAGTGTAAGTAAGCCCCAAACTTTAAAAAATTAAACAAAAAAGAGGCTAAAACAATAATAACAACTTCGGTTGTTCATTACTTTGTTAAAAACATTGTTCGCAATGTTGTTAAAAAAAACAATTAGAACCTTACATTTATTATAGTAAAATTCTAGAAAATGTGCTTATGGAATTTAGCCAAGAAGAAAACAATAACATATCGCTAACAAAATTTGAATCGATGTTGAAGACTAACAATATCTTATTCTTCGATTCTAATGAATTTGAAAGTATTATTCACCATTATCTCAACCAAGGAAAAGTTGCATTAGCAAAAAAAGCTATAAAATTAGGCTTAGGACAACACCCTACTTCCATAAACCTAAAATTATTCAAGGTTGAAATATTTGTTTTTGAAAACAAATTAAAGGAGGCCAATACAATGCTGGATGAGCTACACAAATTAGAGCCCACAAATGAAGAGATATACATCCAAAAGGCAAACATTTTATCTAAGGAAGATGATCATAAAAAAGCGATAGAAGTTCTTAAATATGCATTAAAATTGGCCAATGAGACTGCCGACTTATATTCTTTAATAGGAATGGAATATTTGTTTTTAGATCAATTTGACGATGCCAAAGATTATTTTATAAAATGCTTAAAAGAAGATCCCGAAGATTACTCTGCATTATACAATGTTATATATTGTTTTGACTTCCTTGATCAAAATAAAGAAGCTATAGAGTTTCTTAACTCATATTTAGACACAAACCCTTATTGCGAAGTTGCTTGGCATCAATTAGGGAAACAATATTATACTTTAAAAATGTATAAAAAAGCATTGAATGCTTTTGATTTTGCGATTATTTCAGACGATACTTTTGTAGGAGCATATATTGAAAAAGGACGTGTTCTAGAAAAACTTAAACGTTATAATGAAGCTATAGAAAACTATACTATAACCTTAAAACTAGAAGACCCAACTTCATTTGCATTATTACGCATAGGAGGTTGTCATGAAAAACTGGGTCAAGAAGACTTAGCGGTTCAATACTATTATAAAACAGTCCATGAAGACCCATTATTAGATAAAGGTTGGATTGCTATCACCAAATTTTATAGTAGAAAGAAAAATTACCAAAAAGCGTTATATTACATTAACAAAGCATTAAATATTGATAGTGAAAATGTTACTTACTGGAAACTTTATGCGAAAATAAATCATAAGTTAAATTTTTTAGAAGAAGCCGAACGTGGTCACAAACGCGCTATCGAATTAGGCAATTATGAATTAGACACTTGGTTGGTACGCAGTGATCTTTTAGCAGAACTAGGAGAACCAGAAGCTGCCACTTTCAATTTAATTCAAGCGGCAGAATTTTACCCAGAAAATGCTGAAATAGAATTTCGATTGGCAGGATTATATTTTTTACTCCATGAAATGGAAAAAGCGACATATCATTTTAAAAATGCAATGTGTTTTAACCCAGAGCATATTATGATTTTAGAAGAGCTTTTTCCAGAAGCCTATAGCTCTACAACATTTAAAAACATGCTAAAAAACGAACAATAATATTTTCGTATAAGTAAATTTGCATACCTTTGATTATAGAATCGATCTTGATTTTCTCTTAGCTAAAAATCAAATATGCAAAGACGTTTATTAGACTATTTTGTCATTACACTTAAAGGTGTTACTATGGGTGCAGCAGATGCTGTTCCTGGAGTTTCTGGAGGAACAATTGCGCTTATCTCTGGGATTTACGAAGAGCTTATTACGACTATAAGTAACGTAAACTTATCATTATTTAAAATATGGAGGCAACAAGGGTTTAAGGCCTTTTGGAACGCTGTAAACGGCAATTTTATTATAGCCCTCCTTATAGGGATTATGATTAGTTTCGTATCTTTTATGAAACTCGCCAAATATTTAATAGAGTACCATCCAATACTTATATGGTCATTCTTTTTTGGCCTTATTCTGGTTAGTATATACTTTGTAGGCAAACAAATAACCAAATGGAATGCAATAACTATTACAGCCTTTAGTATTGGAGCTATTGTAGCATTTTACATTACCTGCCTACCCAGTTTGGCTATAAATACGAATCCCTATTATTTATTATTCGCAGGAGCCTTGGCTATTTCGGCCATGATATTACCTGGTATTTCTGGTTCATTTATTTTGGTTATTCTTGGAGCTTACAAAACATTAAGTAATGCCTTTTATAATTTTGATATAAAAAAAATTGCGCTTTTTGGTACTGGAGCAGTTATAGGCCTATTAAGTTTCAGTCATATTCTAAAATGGCTATTCAAAAACTATCATAATACAACATTAGCAATACTTACTGGATTTATTTTGGGCTCTTTAAATAAGGTTTGGCCATGGAAAAAAACAGTCTCTGTAATGAGTAACGAAACAGGGGAAGTTATTCCGTTTTCGTCAATTTCAGACCTAAGTACTCTATCCGTTTTTCAAAGAAGAAATAATGATTTCGAATCGTATAAAACAGTGGTAGAAGAAAGCATCTCCCCTCTTACTTTTTTAGAGTTAAATGCTATAGATCATCAACTAACCTTTGCTATATTCTTAATGATTGCAGGTTTCTTAACGATTTTTATTTTAGAAAAACTAGGCACAAAAAAACAATAATGCGGCAAAACACCAGAACATTTACAGACAAATTGTTTTTAATTCTTAAAGGATTAGCAATGGGAGCTGCAAATAAAGTTCCTGGAGTCTCTGGAGGTGTTGTTGCTTTTGTTTCTGGGTTTTATGAAGAGTTTATCTATTCCTTAAAACAAGTAAATGGCATTGCTTTTAAATTACTTATAAGAGGGCGATTTAAATACTTTTTTCATTATATCAATGGTCGGTTTCTAAGTTTATTATTTTCAGGAATGATAGTTAGTTACTTTAGTATTTCTAAATTATTAGATTATTTCATTAAACATTACGAATTATTTGTTTGGAGTGTCTTTTTTGGCATGATAGTAGGTTCCATTTATTATTTAGGCAAAGATTTTAAAGACTGGAAAGCGACAACAATTTTAGCATTATCTATAGGTGCCATTGTTGGTCTCAGTATTAGTTTTCTAGACCCAGCTATGGAAAACGATAACCTATGGTTTATTTTTTTATGCGGTATTATTAGCGTCTCTGGAATGACGCTCCCTGGGTTCTCAGGCTCTTTCATTCTTATATTATTAGGTAATTATGTATTACTTTTAGTCGATTCTGTAAATGCGTTATATGATACTATCTATGAAATCCTTGGAGGAAATTTTAGTTTTATAGATAACCTAGAACGTATAAGAATGCTAAAAGTTTTAGTTGTTTTTACCTTAGGTTCTATAGTAGGCCTCGTTAGTTTCTCTCATGTTTTAAATTTCATTTTAAAACATTTTAAAAGTGTTACAACCGCTTCAATTATTGGCTTTATAATAGGCTCACTTGGTGTTGTTTGGCCGTGGAAAAAGACTATTTACAAAACTCAAAATAATGGTGACTTCCTATTAGACTCTGCTGGAAAACAAATTATAGAAAACTATAGCCGTTTTATCCCTAAAGCAAACTCAGAAACCTATATCGCCTTAGCGTTTATAATTTTGGGAATCGCTATCGTTTTAGCATTAGAATTATATGGAAAAAAAACAAAACAAACCGATGCGTAAATTTGGGTTAATAGGAAAAAATATAGCGTATTCATTCTCTAGAACCTATTTTAAAAGCAAATTCACAAGAGAAAACATTACAAACGCAGCCTATGTTAATTTTGACCTTGATACTATTGAATATTTTAACAAACACGTTAAGCAAACGGCAAATCTATCAGGCTTAAATGTCACAATCCCATATAAAGAAAGCATTATTCCTTATTTAGATAAGCTTGACAAAAAAGCAAAAGCTATTGGAGCAGTAAACACAATAAAAATTTCAAAAAAAGGCAAAACAAAAGGATATAATACCGATTTTTATGGATTTAAAAAAGCATTGAAACCCTTTCTAAAAAAACACCATAAAAAGGCACTTATATTAGGTACTGGAGGCGCCAGTAAAGCAGTCGCTTATGCTTTAAAACAATTAAACATAGACTATAACTTTGTATCCAGAACACCAGCTCCAAAAGTAAAGTACACTTACGATTCGCTCTCTAAGACTATCATAGAAACACATACAATACTCATTAACTGTACTCCTTTAGGCACACATCCTAATATAGAAAATTGTCCAGACATTCCATATCAAGGCATCACGAAAGCCCATATACTCTTCGATTTAATCTACAATCCAGAACAAACTAAATTCTTAACACTAGGCAAACAACAAAAAGCAACCATAGTAAATGGGTTTCACATGTTAGAATTACAAGCTGAAAAAGCATGGCGCATTTGGAATAAATAATAAGAATACTGCGCTAATCACTCTAAATTACACTTTGCCATTGCAAAGCAAATACACATTACTATAAAACCATATTATAGCACTATTTTACGCTCCAAAAGGCCATTAATCTATAGTATAAAACGATAGCTTCTTTATTTATAACAATTAAATACTATATAAAATAATGAACTTTTACTATCTTTAACATCTATTTTTATGAAAAAACCTTAAACGTTTAATAAAATGTCAGAGCAAGATAACCTGCTAAATGCAGATGGAGAAAAAAAAATCAAAGATGATATCAACCTCTCTACAGAAGAACAATCAATGAATACAAGCTCTCAAAAAGAGATTGATTCAGAAGGAAGTAAAACGCACGCAAGCCCCTCTAATGAAGGTGAAGCTGCGGCTTTAAAAGCCAATAGTGACGACGACCTGATCAATGAAATTCATGACTCTAATGCTGAAGACGCTGAAGATGAAGGGCATATAGAACGCCACACTATAGAAGTGAAAGATTACCACGCTATGTCCTTAGATGAATTGGTTATCGAATTTGAAAAATTAGTGAAGCAAGAGAAAATACAAGCGATTAAATCGCATGTAGAAGGCATTAAAACCGAGTTTAACTTAAAATTCAATGCCCTTATTGAAGAGAAAAAAGAAGAATTCATAAGTCAAGGAGGCAACAGCATAGATTTTCATTACAGTAGCCCTTTAAAACGTAGTTTTAATGACACATACAAAGACTATAGATCTAAGATAAGTGCACATTATAAAGGCATAGAAAAAAACCTCAAAGATAATCTTTCTAACAGATTACAAATCATAGAAGACATCAAAGCATTAACTAGTCTTGATGAAACTATGAATACCAAATACAAACAGTTTAAGGATATTCAAGAACGCTGGAAAAATGCAGGTCCAATTCCAAGAGACAAATATAACAATGCTTGGAATAGCTATCATTTTAATGTTGAAAAATTCTATGATCTGCTTCATTTAGATAGGGATTTAAGAGATAAAGATTTCCAACACAACTTAGATAAAAAAACTAAAATCATTGAGCGTGCAGAAGAATTAGCACAAGATGACAATACCAATCGTGCTTTTAGAGAATTGCAAGTTTTACATAAACTATGGAAAGAGGACCTTGGCCCTGTTGCAAAAGAACACCGAGAAGTAATCTGGGAACGCTTTAAGCAAGCAACTAAAGTTATTAATGATAAACGTCAAGAATACTTTGCTAATTTAGATAAAACTTATGAGAAGAATTTAGAAATAAAACATAATATTATTTCTAAAATAGAAGAAAAGACAACTCAAACTATAAAATCTCATAACGAATGGCAAAGTGCCATAAAAGAAATAGAAGCACTTAGGGAGCAGTTCTTTAAAGCAGGAAAAGTCCCTATTAAAGTTAATGAAGCAACTTGGGCAAAATTTAAAGACGCCGTTAGGAATTTCAACAAAAATAAAAATGCATTCTACAAGAACCTTAAAAAGGATCAATTTGACAATCTAGAGAAAAAACTAGCATTAATAAAAATTGCTGAAGAACATAAGGATAGTGATGACTTTGAAACCACAACACCTTTAATGAAAAAGATTCAAGGCGATTGGAAGCGTATAGGACATGTCCCTAGAAAAGATAGTGACAAAATATGGAAAAAATTCAAAGGCGCTTGTAATGCCTATTTTGATCGTATTCATGCGCAACGCAATGCCGCTAGCGAAGAAGAAGAGCTTGCATACACGCAAAAAGAAATACTTCTAAAAGAAGTGTCTGAAGTAAAACTGAAAGGCGAACAAAAAACAGATTTGGCCACCATAAAAGATTTTATCGCAAAATGGAAAACCATAGGCAGGGTTCCCGCTAAAAAGCGTAAAATAGAGAGTGATTTTAATACTGCTCTAGATCGTTTGTTCAAAACATTAGATATGAACAAAACAGAAGTGGAAATGATTAAGTTTGAAAACAAACTTCAAGAATTATCCACCGCAAATGATTCTAGAGTTTTAGATAATGAACGCGCATTCATTAGAAAAAAAGTAGACGAAATTAAAAATGAAATTAATCAACTAGAGAATAATTTACAGTTCTTTAAACATGCAGATGAAAAAAACCCCTTGGTGAAAAATGTATATGACAATATTAAAAGACACAAAGACGCTTTAAACATTTGGAATAGTAAACTTCGAAAAATAAAGGAACTCTATAAAGTAGACACTAAATCTGAAAAAACAGAATCACAAACAGATTAACATATTTGGTTTATTTTAATACACAAAAATCCTGCTTATTTAAGCAGGATTTTTGTTTAAATACAATTAGTAGTTATACAACCCCTAAAGCATCGCTAAATCGTCCTTAAATTACCTTATAAGTAGAAATAAATAATTCCGTATAAATGTTGTTAATTATATAACTCTACAGTTTTGGGATTGATCCATCATGATCTTCTACAATTTTATGAATTGTTCTAATCCGAGTAATATCTATAATTAAATGGAATAAAAAAAGGTTTCCATAAACAGGAAACCTTTTATTTGTGGGCGCGAAGGGATTCGAACCCCTGACCCCTTGGGTGTAAACCAAGTGCTCTGAACCAACTGAGCTACGCGCCCGTAATAAAACGAACTTGCAATTTTGAAAGAGTGGGCGCGAAGGGATTCGAACCCCTGACCCCTTGGGTGTAAACCAAGTGCTCTGAACCAACTGAGCTACGCGCCCTTTCCTGATTGCGGATGCAAAGATAAGCCAAAGTTTAACCTTTCAAAATATTTTTAGAGTTTTTTTTACAAATATATTTAATACATCCCTTTCACAAGACTTTAAACACTAACAGTAAGCTATTTATAAGTGAAATAAAAAAATATAAATATTTAATAAATTAATGTGCGGTAGCCTTTTTCGCCAATTACTGAGTTTCTAATACTTTTTTTATAACATGAAGCGTCTTACTTACTACAAATAGCATTTTTCCGCTTCAAAAAAAAACGAACACTTATGCTTTAGTTTTTCAAAACATTATACCGTGATATTATATGATCTCTTCTAATTCGTTATATTCTATACTTTTTACAAAAAGAAGAGCGCTGTCTCTTAAACAACTTCTGCCACTACAAAGCTACTACCTCCGATATATATGACATCATTTTGCCCGGCATTAATTAAAGCTCGTTTATAGGCCGATGTAACAGAAGGAAAGACTTTTCCTTTATACCCTTTTAATATAAATTGCTTTTGTAACTCCAAGACCTCCATGCCACGTGGAATATTAGGCTTACAAAAATAATAAATTGCATTTTTAGGTAGAACGTTAAAAATTGACTCCAAATCTTTATCACTAACAACACCAAAAACAATATGCAAATCTTTAAATGCTTCTTGTAAAAGTTGCTGCATCGTCTGTGTTAATCCCTCGACATTATGAGCCGTATCACAAATAACTTTAGGCTGCTTTTGTAATATTTGCCAACGTCCCAACAACCCCGTATTTTTAACCACTTTTTTAAAACCATTTTTTAAATGCGCTTCAGAAATACAATATCCTTTCAAACGTAATGCTTCAACAACTTGAATTGTCGTTTTTATATTTTTAAATTGATATTGCCCTATTAAATCACTAGCATATGGTTTAGTCTTTACTTTATCTGCAAAAATTATTTCAGCCTTGCATGTTTTAGCTAAATCACAGAATACAAATTCTGTTTCTTTATGAGTTTCGCCTATAACAACTGGCACATTTTTTTTTATAATCCCACCTTTTTCAGTAGCGATAGCTTCTAAATTATTACCTAAAAATTGAGTATGATCCAATCCTATATTTGTAATAACAGAAACTTCTGGAATTATTATATTTGTAGAGTCTAATCGCCCACCAAGCCCTACTTCTATTATAGCAATATCTACTTTCTCTTTAGCAAAATAATCGAAAGCCATACCTACAGTCATTTCAAAAAAAGAAAGGCCATTAGATTCGAAAAAAACTTTATTCTCTCTTATAAAATCTACAACAAATTTTTCACTAACCTCTATGCCGTTTATTTTTATACGTTCTCTAAAATCTTTTAAATGCGGCGAAGTATACAACCCGACCTTATAGCCCGCTTCCTGTAAAACGGATGCCAACATATGACTTGTTGACCCTTTTCCATTTGTACCAGCAACGTGTACTGATTTAAATTTAGTTTCAGGGTGCTTTAAATGCTTAGCAAGTAAAACGGTATTAGCTAAATCTACCTTATATGCCACTTTGCCCTGTCGTTGATACATTGGAAGTTGTACAAACATCCAATTTAAGGTCTCTTTATATTTCATTATTTATTGCCCTACTGTAAAATCAATTTTAACAAATCCTATTTGCTTTACTGGTGCTTTTGAATCTGCTGGCCATTTATGAGATAAAGCTGTTTTTTTAGCCGCTTCAAATAAGCAAGAGTTTCCTGTAGTTCCTTTTTTTCCAGGAATGGCCTTAACTACTTTCCCAGATCTATCTACATGTATTTCTACCACAACACGTCCTTCTTCTTGACATTTTGGGATTATTTTTTTTCGTGAGGGCCTACCTCTACCGTTTAGCCCATAACCTACGCCTCCATTTCCTTTTCCTGAATTCCCAAAATAACTTGGAGCATAAGGCGTTCCATTTAATTGTCCCTTATCTCCTATACGATTAGCATTCCCTTCACTTCCTGATGATTCGCCTTCAGAATTGTTGAGTCCCCCCATCATAGCATCTAGTTTCGCTTTTTTATCCGCTTCTTCTTTTTTCTTTTTTGCTGCTGCTTTAGCCTTAGCAATTCGCTCTGCTTCAGCTTTATTAGCGGCCTCTTTTTTTTTCTTTTCTAACGCAATAGCTTCTTCTGTTTCCTGCGTCATAATTTCTTCTGAATCCGCTTTAGAATCAATATTTTCAGGCGCTTCATTTTCTTGATTTTCTTCTATTGGTTTGGAGTCAGAATGTGCTTTTTCAGGAGATTTATTCACATTTAAATCTTGAGATTTAACAGGTTTATCTGGCTGTACTTTACCGCTCCCTACATTAGAATCTCCAAAATTAACAGCGACACCATACTCTGGTGGAGGATCTAAATACGGAGGACCAACTACAAATAATAATAACAACAAAATCAACATTAATAATGTTGTCATTTTTGCTGAGTTACGCTCATGTTTGGTTTCAAAATACTTCATCTGTTTCTGTTTTAATCTCTTCTGCCAACAATTATATCGAATACCTAATGTTTTCTTTTAGATTTTATTTTAACAATTTACACTTCTTAGAACACAATAAATTTAATGTTTTATATGCTAGAGTTAAAGTATTTATAGCCAAATTATATATCGTAAAAATGTTAATTAATCAACTTTTTTTATATAGGGTTAATATTTAAGAAAATATTAATAAACACAACACCATTATAACAAGCTACTCTACTACTATTTAATAACTTATATCGGTTTCAGCTTATTATAATTAGCAATATTCATTATAAAAAAACGATGCTTCTTCTCAGCATCTTAATCTGGTAAAATTATTAACTACTGTGTACTTAATTTTACTATTACTGCTATTCTGCTTATTTTGTTTACGGCATCTTGTAATATGGTATTTAACATAATTGAGGAATGTAAAAGCTATAAGGTTATTTTTTATACAAGAGGTCTTTTAAACGAAACCACTTATAAAAACAATGAGCTTATTTTAAAGCCTCCTAACCATTTATAAACGCCTTTAAAGCTTAATTCCCAGTTTGAATTTTAAGCGGTAAATAATACTTTACTGTTACTGCTTTCCCTTGTTGTCTACCAGGTTTCATTTTAGGCAATAATTTAGAAACACGTCTAGCTTCTGCTGCTAATTCGGGCTTAGAAGCTCTAGCTTTTATGTCTACAATATCTCCGTTACTGTTTATTTTGAAGTAAATTTTTATATCCTGTATCCCTGTTAAGCCTAGATCTGATGCTAATTCTTTGTCAAACTTCTCACCAAGAAATTTCTTGATTTTAGTATTCATGCACTTTTTCTTAGCATTATTATCCCCCCCTTCACACCCTGGATAGATTGGTACATTTTCAATAAGTGCAAAAGAAATTTCAGAGTCTCCTCCTCCATTTTGTTTAGCTGCTGCTGCTTTTGCTGTACGCTCTGCTACCGCCTTTGCACTGGATTTAGCTTTAGCTGCTTTTTCCTCAGCAGCTATTCTTTGTGCTTTTTTTCTTGCCGCTTCTGCTAATTTATCTGCCTTAGCCTTCGCTGCTTTTTCTTTAGCTTGTTTTTCTGCTGCTGCTTTTGCTTTACTTTCCGCTTTTTTCTTTGCGTCTCTTGCTGCTTTAGCTTGTTTTATTTTTAATGCAGCTTCCTCTTGCTGCGCTAAGAGCTCTTCCGCCTCTTTTTCTATTTCCTCTAACTCCTCCTCTTCCTCTTCGTCTTCAGCTTCCACGACTTCTTCAATCGTTTCTTCTATAAGTTCTTCTGCAATCAGTTCTTCTGCAACATTCTCCTCTATAATCTCCTCTGCTTCTGCCTCCTCTAATTCTTCAGCGACTTGAGCTTCTTCTGTATTAGTTGGTTCCGCTACTAGGTCATCATTATTTACAGCACTAGCGGAACCAAAATTAATAGCGACACCATACTCTGGTGGTGGATCCATATATGGAGGCCCAACCACAAATAAAAGTAATACTAGAATAAATAATAATAATGTTGTTATTTTTGCTGCATTACGCTCGTGTTTGGTCTCGAAGTATTTCATTTACATAATTTTACTGTGATTTAACGGCTAACGTAGATTTTATCTTATTACGATTAGCAATATCCATTATAAAAACCACATGTTTCATCTCTACATCTTGATCTGATCGAATCGTTATTGTTGGTGTACTCGATTTTCCTATTTCTGCTAAAACTTCTGCCTCTAAACTATTTTTAGCGACTTGTTTCATATTCACAAAATATTGATTGTCTTTATTTACACTTACTGATATACTTTTTGTTTGTGTAGTCTTACTTGATGATTTTGGCAATAATAGATCTATTGCTTCTGCAGAAACTAAGGTAGACGCAATCATAAAAAAGATAAGCAACAAGAAAACAATATCCGTCATAGACGACATATTAAACTCTGGTGTAACTTTATTTCGGCCTCGTAAATTCATATTATATAGGTTCGTTTAAAAGGTCTAAAAAGTCTAATGAGTTTGCCTCCATTTGGTAAACCACTTTATCGGTTCGCACAACCAAATGATTGTAAGCGATATAAGCTACAATTCCAACAACCAATCCACCTACTGTTGTGGTCATTGCCGTATACAATCCATCGGCTAGGGTTTTTATATCTATAGAACCGCCTGAATTTGCAATTTCAAATATTGAAATTATCATACCGATTACTGTCCCTAAAAAGCCAATCATTGGTGCTGCACCAGATATGGTTGCTAATACGCTTACATTTTTCTCTAAACCGTATACTTCTAGTCTACCGGCATTTTCAATGGCTGTATTTATATCTTCTAAAGGCTTTCCTATTCTTGAAATCCCTTTATTTATTAGCCGAGATACTGGAGAATTTGCCTGTGCACATAGGTTTTGTGCAGAATCTATTTTGCCATTACTAACATAATCTTTTATTTGATTCATAAAATTAGAATCGATCTTTGATGCTTCTTTTATAGCAAAAAGACGTTCAAAATAAATATAGCTTGCCATTACTAATAGTAAACCTAAAACGGCTATTATTACTATTCCTGCTGTGCCGCTACTGCTTATTAGCTCTATTATTGATAAGGTTTTTTCTACTGATTCTCCTTCTGCTAGCACTCCTGTGGTTTCTACGGTATCTTGTAATATGGTATTTAACATAATTTAGGGTTGATTTAGGGTATAACGTTATTTTTTTATATTAAGTATAATTAAAATAGGGTTCTTGTAACTAAAAATGCCGCTGCGCCAGCTAAAAAGCCTGCCAAAGCTAACCAGGAAATCTTTTTAAGGTACCAGAAAAAATCTATTTTTTCCATCCCCATTGCAACAACACCTGCTGCAGATCCTATAATTAGCATACTCCCTCCTGTTCCTGCTGAATAGGCTATAAAATGCCATAATTGATCATCCATACCTTCTGAGAACATCCCTAAACTGGCTGCTACCAATGGGACATTATCTATTACAGCAGATCCTACACCTAATAATAGCACTACTAAATCTGATACTTCGGTACCTACCATTTCTGTTCCTACCATTGGAATAGATTCCTTTAATGTGGATGCAAAACCAAATAAAATGCCCAAAGATTCTAAAGCGGCTACAGCCATTAAAATTCCTAAGAAAAATAAAATACTAGGCAATTCTATTTTGGATAAAGAATGGTGTACTGGACTATGGTGTGCATGGGAATCATTTTCGTCTTCTAATTGTGTTAAATTAAACTTTGAAGAACTATAAATTTCTGCAAAAATAGCAACAACACCTAAGGACAACATCATCCCGACATATGGCGGTAAATGTGTAACGACCTTAAATACAGGAACAAATACAATGGCTCCTAAACCAAGGTATAACATTATACCACTAAACCTGCTTTTAGGTTTATTTTCTATTTCTTCGACATCCAATTCCCCTCTAAACGCTGGTAAAAAAGAAGCTATAGTTGCTGGCACAATCATACATAATAAAGAAGGTATAAATAAGTAACCAAATAAATGTCCTGTAGAAACTTTGTCTCCAATCCATAGCATTGTTGTAGTTACGTCTCCTATTGGAGAAAAAGCACCACCTGCATTGGCTGCTATAATAATTAAACCGGCATACCATATGCGTACATTTCTATCTTTTACAATCTTTTGCAGAATAGATATTAATACAATTGTTGCTGTTAAATTATCAATTATCGCAGAAAGGGTAAATGCTAAAACACAAAAAATCCAAAGTATCTTGGATTTCTTTTTTGTCTTTATAAAGTTTTTTATTGTTGAGAAACCGTCAAAATAATCTATTATCTCTACAATGGTCATTGCTCCCAAAAGAAACACCAATATTTCGGCTGTTTTTCCTAAATGGTGCAGCAGTGTTTCTTCCATTAAATGCATTTTACTGTCATGTCCCAATGCACTATAGCCTTCGACTAAACCATGGTTTGCAGAATCAAACCATTCTGAAAAGGAATCTATACCTAACGAGATTAGTGCCCAACTTATGGCCATCATAACCAGAGCAGGAATAAGTTTATCTATTTTTATATTGTGCTCTAATGTAATGGCTAAATAACCAAATACAAATACTAAAATTATAACTGTTTCCATTCTATATGAGTTGTTTTAATGCTATTTCAAAAGCTGTTTTACTAATTTCTGTCTTACTGGGGCTCCTATCATAAACGTTTTGAATCGCTTGTTTTATAATATTTGATGTGTCTTGAAAAATAGCTTCATCTGTCATTTGAACCTTACGTTCCATAAAATAAGCAAAAACTCTAGCCATACCACAGTTTGAAATAAAATCTGGTATTAAGCTTACCTGCTCGTCTGTATGCTCCATTATTTCGCCAAAGAAAATTTCTTTGTCTGCAAACGGGACATTTGCACCGCAAGAAATAACTTCTAATCCCGCTTCTATTAATTGGTTTATTTGCTCCTGAGTAATTAATCGTGAAGCTGCACATGGCGCGAATATCTCAGTTTCTAAAGCCCAGATTTTCTCATTCATCTCTGCAAATGGAATCATATTATCTGTTGCTAAAGTATTTCCGTTTTTGGTTAAAAAGAAATTTGTGATTTCATCAAAAGAAAACCCTTTTTCATTAATTACACCTCCAGAAATATCAATAATTCCAACAATTTTAGCGCCCATTTGAGCCAAATAATAAGCTGCTGCAGATCCTACGTTTCCAAAACCTTGAACTATCGCTCGTTTTCCAACAACACTGCCTCCATATATTTCGTAGTAATTTTTCACTGCTTCTGCAACACCATACCCCGTAATCATATCGGCTATTGTATATTTTCTAGCTACATCTGGGGAAAACCCAGGGTTTTCAATAACTTTAATTACGCCTTGACGTAATTGTCCTATTCTATTAATTTTATCTGCTTCGGTTGGTTTAAAATGCCCATTAAACACGCCTTCTTGTGGGTGCCATACACCTGACTCTTCTGTAATAGGAATAACTTCGTGAATTTCATCTACATTTAAATCCCCTCCTGTTCCATAATAACTTTTAAGTAATGGTGAAACGGCTTTGTACCAGCGCTCTAAAACGCCTTTTTTTCTAGGGTCTTTAGGATCAAAATTAATGCCCGATTTGGCGCCTCCAATTGCAGGCCCTGAGACCGTAAACTTAACTTCCATCGTTTTTGCTAATGATAATACTTCATTAACATCTAACCCTTTCCGCATTCTGGTTCCGCCTCCTGCAGCGCCACCTCTAAGCGAATTTATTACAGTCCATCCTTCTGCATCTGTCTCTGCGTCTTTCCAGTTAAATATAATTTCGGGTGCTTTGTTTTCGTACTTTTTTAATAATGCTTTCATTTACGGTATTTTGATTCTTCTTTAACTTTAATATTTAATTTTCCGGGAGTAAGTGTTATTAAAGCGTCTCTAAAGCTGATTCATTTGTGAAAGTTTTTATAGATTAATTGCAACAAATATAAAAAACTAAAAACGGCTTTAAAAAGTAAAGCTGTTTTTATTATTAAATTTATATCACCATTTCTTTATCCTTATGTTATTATTTTTTTAAAAATTGACGTTTTATAGAGCAAATTAACAGTATCTTATGTTAGCAACATTATTAATTAAAATAAAATTAACAGTATAATCATCAATATTTTAGCACATTTTTTAGTTCCCTATTCTCTTAAGCATTTGCTTATATTGCCTTTAAAACTATAACTAATATACGGAATATATTCTCCCCGAAGCATGATCATGCTTTGCACCTGTTACACTAGCTAAGCAATTTATATCATTACGCAGTTTCAAAACACCTAAAAAACCAAAGATTAGAGCTTCTTTATATTCTATAATGCGTTTTGTGGGGATAACAATTTTATTGTTACTAAAAAATGTAATTCTAGACATTAAGAATACATTAAAGACACCTCCTCCAGTTATCAGAATTTTAGCTTGTTCTTTTTTATTAATGACCATAGAAATTTGAATAGCAATATGTTCTACAAATGTTCTCAGCACTTCAGCAACTGGAAGGTTATATTGGTTTATTAAAGGAAAAACAACCGCATTCACCCATTCTAAACCTAATGATTTAGGATAAGGCGCCTTATAAAAGGGCAAGGCATTCAAGGCTGTGAGAAGGGCTTTATTAACAGTACCTTTTGAAGCTAATGTCCCTTCATCATCATAAGTTAATCCTAATTCTGAAACGTATTTATTAAGTACAATATTAACAGGGCAAATATCGAAAGCAATTCTTTTTTTAGCAATTACAGTTGAAACATTAGCGAAACCACCTAGGTTAACACAGTACTCGTATTCCTCAAACAATAACTCATCGCCAATAGGAACCAAAGGTGCGCCTTGACCTCCTAAGGCAACATCTTGTACTCTAAAGTCACAAACAACAGTTTGTTTTAATAGTTTTGCTAATACTGGTAAATTTCCTATTTGGTAAGTCAACTTATCTTCTGGCTTATGCAAAGCCGTATGCCCATGAGAGCAAATAGCATCAATTTCTTTTAGATTATTCTTTGTTATGAATTTTTGAATAATTTGAGACAAGTACAATGTATATTCAACATCTATTTCATATAATTCTTGTTTTGAATACTTTATTAAATGCTTCAACTTAAGCAACCAATCCTCGGAATAACTTACTGTTTCTGAAACACCTATACTAAATCCCCAGCTGTTACTATAATTAAACGTCACTAATGCCAAATCGATGCCATCTAAAGACGTTCCAGACATAACACCAATTACTTTATACTCATTCTTTATCATATCAAGTAAAAATAGTAATATCTGTTGAAAAAAAGCTAATTAAAAGTTATCTTTACACCCTTATTTTATCAAATCAACAATTATATTCAATTATGGATTTTAGTCTTACCGAAGAACATTTAATGATACGCGATGCCGCTCGCGATTTTGCACAAACTGAATTATTACCTGGAGTTATAGAACGTGATGAAAAACAACAATTCCCTCAAGAATTGGTTCGCAAAATGGGTGATCTAGGGTTTTTAGGAATTATGGTGGACCCAAAATATGGCGGAAGTGGTATGGATGCCATTTCGTATGTTCTTATTATGGAAGAGTTATCAAAAATTGATGCTTCGGCTTCTGTAATCGTATCGGTAAACAATTCTTTGGTATGCTACGGGTTAGAGGCTTATGCTAATGAAGAGCAAAAGCAAAAATACTTAACAAAATTAGCTACTGGTGAATTTGTTGGTGCTTTTTGTTTGAGTGAGCCCGAAGCAGGAAGTGATGCGACTTCACAAAAAACAACGGCTATAGATAAAGGAGATCACTACCTTTTAAATGGAACAAAAAACTGGATTACAAGTGGCGGAAGAGCAGATGTATATTTAGTGATTGCACAAACAGACAGAGAAAAAGGACACAAAGGCATTAATGCTTTTATTGTAGAAAAAGGCACACCTGGCTTTGATATTGGCCCAAAAGAAGATAAACTAGGAATTCGTGGTAGCGATACTCATACATTGCAGTTTAACGATGTAAAAATACCTAAAGAAAACAGAATTGGAGAAGATGGTTTCGGCTTTAAGTTTGCTATGAAAACCTTATCTGGTGGCCGTATTGGCATTGCATCTCAAGCACTTGGTATTGCTGCAGGTGCTTATGAATTGGCCCTTAAATATTCTAAAGAACGTAAAGCTTTTGGTACAGAAATTTGCAACCATCAAGCGATTGCTTTTAAATTGGCTGATATGGCTACTGAAATTGAAGCTGCCCGCATGCTAGTAATGAAAGCTGCATGGGATAAAGACCAAGGTAATAATTACGATATGTCTAGCGCTATGGCTAAGCTATATGCTTCTAAAGTTGCTATGGAGCAAACAGTTGAAGCTGTACAGATCCATGGTGGAAATGGTTTTGTAAAAGAATATCATGTAGAGCGTTTAATGCGTGATGCAAAAATCACTCAAATTTACGAAGGAACTTCTGAAATTCAGAAAATTGTAATTTCAAGAGGTGTTATAAGAGGATAATCCGTATTGTTATAAAAACAAATAAAAAGGCTTTAGAGTATAAACTTTAAAGCCTTTTTTATTCCTAATACTCGCTTGAATTAGTTACAAGACATATGAATTAACGGTCTTTTTTTAACGTATTCAAGACTAAACGTAACTCGCCATAAGTATATTTATCGTCTAGCTGATGTTTTAAATCGGAGAGGTTTTCAAACGTATATTTTGGAATCAATACTTTTAATTCATTATAATGACGCTCTGAAACTAAATCTGTAATTTTTATTTCTCCCGTAGGCATGAAACTCGCTAAATGTCCCATAATAGTATTCTCATTTAACGCCCTAATATTGGCTATTTCATTTATATTTCTCCCCTCTTGAAACAGTTTTAAAGACTCTTTTTTTGTATCTCCTTTTTGACGTTTTGGCTTTTCATTTTCAAAAATATCTATAGTCTTAGATACTTCAATATCATTTTCTTCACAGAATGTTCTAATCACTTTTAAAATGGCACTCCCATATTTTTCCACGCGTGTTTTCCCCATCCCATTAACCTCAAGTAACTCTGCTTGATTGGTTGGTAAGGTTTCACATATTTCATACAAGGCTTTCTGAGTAAATACTTGGTAATGGATTAAATCTTTTTCTTGAGCAATCTCATTTCTAAGAACACGCAATAATTCAAATAACGCGACATTAGTAGTGCCGTCTACAACCGATTCTCTAGATTTTTTAGGTTTCGCTTTAGCTAAAAAAATTGTTTTAGCACGCAACTCTAAAAATGTTTTGGTATTAAAACCTAAAATTAAACCTTTAAAATATAAATCCTTAGCAGCCAATTGCTCTTCAAAATCATCTAACTGTTTCGTTATATCTTTTTCTATAGCTTTATTATCGGTAGTAAAGCTAAGCGCTTTAAACGCTGTACTAATATGCTGTTCGGTCTGAGTTTTAAAATATGTTACAGCTTTTATAAAACGCTCATTAATTGCTGTATTAGACTCTGGAATCCCTCCCGTTTCTATAACTAAATTATTAAGTTGGGCTTTAAAGTTGGTACTTACTTTAAGAAAATGAGTAACGCAGTCTTTAATCGTATTTAAAGGCGTTTCCATATGCCCCTCTATACTTCCTCTGTTTTTATAAAAAATGTCGAGTAAGCGCCTAACAGGATATAAAAATTTAAAAAAGTCGAATACCTCGGCTATTAAATTTAATTGAAATGCAGCCTCCGACTGCTGTAATTCCTGTTTATCAGGCTGGTGTGCTTCGGCATATTTTGTAAACGACAATACATTTCTATCGCTAATAATCTGACTGGAGCTTATTTTACTTTTTAAAACTAATCCTTCTAAGGATTTACACCGACTTAATGCAACATACGTTTGCCCATGTGCAAAGGCGCCTTGTGCATCAATAATCGCTTTCTCAAACGTTAAACCTTGACTTTTATGTATGGTAATAGACCATGCCAATCGTAAAGGGATTTGTTTGTAAGCCCCTATTTTATCTTCGGTAATGTCCTTGGTCTCTGGATTTATTGTATAATTAATATTCTCCCACTCTTCGGGAGTTGTTATAATATTGAAATCATCATCAGGACACTTAACAACAACTTCATCTTTATTTAATACAATAACTTTTCCAATCTTCCCGTTGAAATAACGTTTTTCAATAGAGCTATCATTTTTAACAAACATAACCTGAGCACCTACTTTTAAGGTTAATTCTGCTTTATTAGGATAAGCATACTCGGGAAACTTACCTTGTACACTAGCCTTATATATTTGACTCTTGGACGTCAACTTATCTAATTCAGTGTTATTGGTCTGTTCCGCTCTATTATTATGTGTTGTTAATGAAATATAATCGGCATCTTCATTAGGAACAAAATCAGGATTATAGCGTTTATTTAACTCATTCGCAGATCTTTCAGATAATGTATTGGTTCTAATCTCGTTTAAAATTTTTATAAACTTGGGATTGTCTTGTCTAAAAATATGTTTCAGTTCCACTGTAATCGCATGACAGTCTTGATACGCTAAACTACTAAAGAAAAAAGCATTCTTATAAAAGGGTTTCAATACATGCCACTCCTCGCCTTTAATAACTGGAGATAACTGTTGTAAATCGCCAATCATTAATAATTGTACACCTCCAAACACTTTATCTTTGTTTCTAAAGCGGCGTAATGTTTTATCAATACCGTCCAATAAATCGGCACGGACCATACTAATTTCATCAATAACTAGTAAGTCTAATGATTTAATAATATTAATCTTTGTTTTATTAAACTTTCGATTAAACCCTTTTGAGTTTCCTAAATCTTCGTTAGGTAAAATGGGTCCAAA
Organism: Lacinutrix sp. YIN62; assembly: GCF_057219185.1. Taxonomy (NCBI): domain Bacteria; kingdom Pseudomonadati; phylum Bacteroidota; class Flavobacteriia; order Flavobacteriales; family Flavobacteriaceae; genus Lacinutrix; species Lacinutrix sp. YIN62. The sequence goes on along the minus strand of NZ_JBXVVH010000023.1, from coordinate 13,441 downwards.
AGGCATCTGAAAAAACGAATGTATTGTTACGCCTTTAGCATTAATTGCTGCAACACCAGTAGGTGCAACCACGACCATCCGCTTTAGAGATTCCTTTTTAAGTTTATGTAAAAAAGTTGTTTTACCCGTACCTGCCTTGCCTGTTAAAAACACGTTTCTCCCCGTATTATTTATAAAACTCCAAGCCAGCTCTAATTCTTTATTTACCTCCATTACATCGCATTACATATAAACATTGAATATACATAAATTGAATAATTTTTATGGTGGGTTTTTAAGAAAAATAAAAACCGCGCTATTCACTATATCTTACTGTGAATTCTCGCGAGTTTCTTAAAAATTCAAGTTTATTATTAAGCGCATTTTATAAATTATAAATTTCATATTAAAAACTTCACAGAAAGGATGCCGTTTCTATCGCTCCCACAGTAACCAGCCATAATAAAACTTAGCTGTAAAATACAGTAGTATCTATTGGGATTAGGTTTTAAAAAATGAAGCTATTTTTTTAGCTTATCTCATCAATAATATATGCTATTTTAAAATCATAAATGTTTTTTTTCGTCTTCCAGAACTCATCATAATAAATTTATTAGTTTCATATGTTCCATTATACGGCTGATAAAATGTATTCCCTTTATTATTTTGTATTTTATTATATGACACTTCTCCTGCACTATTATATTCAAAATCGTATAAAGATGAAGATTCAAACCAGCCTTTAGATACTTTCGTTCTACCGTCTTTTTTTTCCGTTAAGTTTTTACCAGAATTTAAAATAAGGTGTAGTTGCTCATCTTTTAAAAACGCATTGTATGATGGTACTCTAGATCTTTTAAAAACACTTCTCCCCCAATTTAAATCGCCGCTTGAGTTAAATTTCAAAATTAAAATGTCATCATAATGATACACGGTTTCCATGTGCCCTCCAGTTGCTCCGGTACTTACATAGTGTTGTGTAATATAAAATTCTTCTGCTACTAAAAAAGTTTCACCATTACTGTTTGTTAATACGTAATCTATCACAAAATCTCGGAGCTCTTTTTTCTTTTTGTTTTTGCGTTTTGCTGCCCTATAACCATATAAATCTTCATAAACTTGTTTGGGTAATGCTTGTACTTTTTTTGATTTAATCACAAAATTATCTGTGTCTATTATAAAATCACATCCGCCTTTTATTCTCCCGACATTTAATTCAGAATAAAACCCCATTAAATGTAGTTCGTTGTTAATTTTAGAAAGACTTAAAGACTGAATATGCTCATCTTTTAAATCTAATAATAATTCTGTGTTTTTATCTTTAGTTACTTTGTTTAATACAAACTGATAATTTGCATCTCCATTAATTTTTTTATTAGACTTTCCTTTTAGAAATAATTTGCCTAAGGAGTATACATTAGCATTATTATCTATATATAAATCGTTATGCTTAAAAGAGCGCTTATCTGCTTCTTGATAGGCACTTTTATAAATTAATTTGTCTGTTTTAGCATCAAAAACACGAATGGTATAGGAGTTTTTGTTTTTTCTAACATTATCGGTTGCAATAGCTAAATAATTATTATCTGGAGACAAAGCAAAACTTGTATTATGCTTTTTTCGAGAACCAAATAAACTTTGCTTTTTCTCGACGGTAGTTTCAAAAACAATAGTCCGCTTATAAGATTTTGTTGCTAAATCTAACGTATGGCAATATAGAATACGTTCATCTTTTTTGGGCGCATAAACAGTAAATAATTTAAGTTGATTATTATAAAATAAATCGCCTACGTAATTCTCTTTTTTACTGCTTTTAACAATTTTAGAAAATGTTTTATTAAGTGCTGTGTCAAAAATATCGAACAAAAAATCTCTTTTACCATTTCTAACTATTGCAGTCTCTCCAGATTTAGAAGTATGTATAGCTACAACGTCTATAGATTTAACCTCATCCTTATATTCTTTACTTTCGCTAACTTTAAGGCTTGTTGTAGATTGCGCTAATGCTAAATTTGAAAGGGTAATTAAACAGAGTATTAATATTTTTTTCTTCATATTATAAGTAAGTATTAATTATAGTAGGTTAAAACAGAATTACTACTATTAAATATTTAGATGCTATTTAATAACAGTACACAACGGAAGTCTCCTCAAAAATCCATTGCATCATTTTTATTAGCTTATTTATACATATACAAACAAACAGGGCCGAAAGTAATAAAATTAAAAATAATAGCGTTAATTATTTGCTCTTATAATTTTAATAATAAGTATATTAAAGGGCATAGCTGTATCGTGGGGAGGATTGTTTACCAGACTTCTAAAGTCAATACTATAGTTAATTATATCAAGCAATAAAAACACATAACTGTCTGCAGTTGGAATTAAGCAAGCCAATAAAGCGCTGTAATTGGCTGTTATACTTTATAAGTTAAAGTTTATTACAATCGATACAAAAAGCACTACAAAGTCACTTGCTTTTGTTTTATTAGGAACAAAATCTCGCGTGCTATCTATAAGCGATTTTAATTTTAGGCTTCTTCTATAGTTCGTTCACTGTACCTCTGCTTAAATAAACTAAAATTCGATTGCTTTTTATGAAATTATTGCCTTGCGTAACGATTATCGGTGTTGCTAGCTGTTTTTGTTTATATCTTTTTAGCAGGAAAATATTTTACATAAATTTCACAAATTTCAGCACAACCGCCATCTGTATCTGTACAATTAAGTATTCCTTGACTTGCACTTAATTGGCTATCATAATTTTCTGACCAAAATAATTTTCCTTTTACGTAACAATCAACTTGGTATGCTGCACGCTTACTTGCTAAAAAACCTTTATTCTCTTTTTTAATTGTAGAAATTTTATTTAGCCAATACTTTTCTTTGTCGTAGGCAATAGTAAAGGATAGTGCCTCGTTTTTAGAATTCCCTATTTCTGTAAGTTGTTGTTCTAAAACGGATTCAAGTACTTTCTTCTTACTAACTTAATTTGACTTGATATTAGTGGGTGTATAAGTTATTTTAGCATTGCAAATTGTTGCACACTCACCATTTTCAAGACAATCCCAAGTTGCAGCACCTGCACATCCTACATTATCTCCACAGTTAGTCACAGTTGACTCCCCATTTCCCCAATTACAAGTTACAGTGTAATTATCTTTTTTTCTCTTCAAGCTACTATCTGAACCAGAAGCAAAATCTAATATTTTTTTAGAACTCTTTATTACTTCAAAATATTTTTGATGATTTTTTTTAGAAATATTTTCAGCTTCAAAAACAATAATTTCACCTTTTGAATCTCCAAGAGATTTCATCGCTGCTAAAACATTTTCAATGTTTTTTTGAGTTATATTTTCAGCATCAATACCTATTTCCTCTTTATTAGTACAAGAAATCAAACATATAATAAAGAATAGTGAATATAAAAAGTTTAATCTATTGTTTAAATTATTCATAATTATTCATTTTTGAATTTAGATTTAAGCTCTTTAATTCAATATATAGATTTTCTACTTTAGACTCACTAGTTCCAAATTCCAGTTACTTAAAGAGCTAATTTACAATTCTCTATTTTAAACCGCAAACCAAACCACTATTAACACACTTAATTTCAAAAACATAGCGGATAAAAAAATCTCAAACATGGGTAGTTATACTTAACTTTACAAATACAACTCAAACACAAAATTAGTAGGAATTTTCAATGTACGTACAGCACAAGCAATTAGCGCTACATGTGTCGGCTTTAGTTAGTTTTCTGTAGGAAAATAATCTTTAGAGTTTTTCTCTATAGTTTGCTTAAGATTAGAAAGGTTTGTTTCTTCTTGTGTTTCTATAGAGTTTCCCATTAAGGCTATTAAAGATTTCGAAACTATTCCATTTCCTTTACAAGTGGTCCTTGAATTAATTTTTGTCTTTCCATCGATTGATTCCATAGTAAGTATATAATCCATATCCATAAAATTAGATGTAAACAACATAGACATAGATTGATTTGGAACAATATCAATAATGGTTTCTCTAATAATCATCTCTTGACCATCAGTTATAAAATATACATCTGATACCGCACCTACTGATCCAGGGTAACCACTTACGTGTTCTATTTTTTGAAACCCTTCTAACCAGTCAGACATTTTTTCTTCATCCTGACTAACAGCCCAACATTCAGTTAATGGTCTATCTACCAATACTTCACATTCATAATATAATTCAGATTTTATTAGCCCTAAAAGGAAAAGTCCGAGAAACAAGATGGCTAAAATTCCAAGGATAGTTTTTAAGTATTTCATATTTTAAAAATTTAAATTTCTATGAGATTCAAAGAGTGTGATCATAAAAGTAGCCCGTAAACTCTTAAGTAGAACCCTTGCCGTAATAAAACAGAGCTACCTTACACTATTGTGTGTATTAAAATAATAGATAACAAATAACAAAGCTCATAAAAAATAGTCAGCCCCGTATCACAAAACAAGGCGGGTGAACTCGCTAAAAAGTATCCCATTTTTATAGCAAGTGACCGGGTTATTAGAACTTATAATCATACAGATGCTGGTCACGGTCTAGCATCGATCACAAATAGGATGCCGAGCAAGTTATATAGTATTGATAACCTTATCGGAATTACCAACAATTGAGCACTCCAAAATAATCATTATAAGACCATTACAAAACAAATATTAACTTTAACGAATTAGGCTAGTGCTTTTTATAGGAGCCATTGTTAGCAGCTGGCTTTTTTTAGTCAAATATATGTTCTTCATAATCTTTCCACCATTTATCAATATCAACTTTTGGTTTTCTACAAACATAAAGGGGAATTCCGTTCTCTTCTCCAATTGCATATTTGTGAGTAATTATTTTGACTAATTCAACTTCTTCAAAAACAGATTCAACAGATGACTTTTCATTGCCCAAACTAATCCAAACATTCGCATTTTTATTTCCATAACCCCAAGTCCAAAAACTACCGTGTCTGCTTATTGGATTAGGCAAATTATATTGCTTTCCCAGGATTTTAAGTGCGCCGGCTTCCCCATAATTCTCAGCCCATAAAACACAAGCTTTTTTCTCTTTAAGGGTTAACGATTGATAAACGCTATCTACCAACTTTACCTGCTCTTCCCAACCAAACATATCTGCATAATCTCCTTTTAATTCAATTCGTCCTTTCTTTTCTTCAAGATTTTTATACTTGACAAATTTCTCAATTGAGAGTATAGGTGTAGCTTCTGGAATAAAATAGATGGAAGATGCCAGAGTAACAAAAGCAATTGCATAAATCCAAATTGGTTTTTTGGATAACAAAGCTTCTATTTTGACAGCTCCACTAGCAAAAAGAACAGGATAGATCGCAAATACATAATAGGCTTTTGAATGGAGAAGCCACATTGTTAAAAAGATTACTATGGAGGCAACTCCAACAATTCTATATTTTCTTAAATTTTTATCTAATATCAGTGCAACAAGGCCAAATAGGCTTATAATTAGCGTGAATGGAAAATTTAATTGTTCTAGTCCAAACTCGAGAGGGTTAATTTCATTTAACTGATTTTCATTTAATGCTTGTAAATGTTTAAAAAGAGGAAACTTATTTTGAATTTGCCATATAAGGTTGGGAAAAAAAATAAACAATGAAATCAGTGCAGACAAATACAGCCATTTGTTTTTAAATAATTTTCCTTTCTGATAAAAGAACAAACCAATAAAAAGTCCAAATGCCCATACCAAAATAGTGTATTTGTTCATTAGCCCTAAACCTAAAGTTATTCCTAGAAGGATTAGGAACTTCTTGTTTTGTGAGTTTATGAATTTAACCATGAAGTAAAACCCAAGTGTCCAAAATAACTGGTCAAAAGCAACAGGTTGAAATAAAGTATGATTTCTGTAAAAAGGAAGAAAGGCCAATATACTAATTCCGCTAAGCAAAATAGCTTTTGATTTCCCGCCAAGTTCCTTTACAATTAAACAGCATAATACCAGAATCGCAACACCTGCAAGAGTTGGAAAAAGTCTGACTCCCAAAAGTGAATAATCAAAAAAACAATAGGATAGTTTTCCAATAATTCCAATTAACGGCGGGAATTCCATAAACCCCCAATCCAAATGTTCACTTACGGATAAATGTAGAAACTCATCCCGATGAAAGCCATAGTTTCTATTCCCAAACCATTGGATTATCAGCTTTATAAAGGATAAGGTTAAAATAATTGGTAAGTATTTTTTCATTCGATTTGTTCTGCTTCCAACTAACGCTAAACATTAATTACTACTGTTCAGTACATTACTAAATCCGACGTCTTCAGGTTTAATCTCAAATTTAGCAATATTTCTTTTAATTCTATTGCCCCGTTTTAGTTTTCTTTTTTGGTCAAGATACAAGTCTATTTTTGGCGGATTATAATCTTGCACTTTAACAAACATATTCTAAACAATAACAGCGCGTTTTCTTGCTGTAGCACTTATTGCTGTGGCTCGTCCTTTTTTATAATTTATTCTTTAAAAAAAATCATTAAGGTGTCCTTCTTTTAGATTTCTAATAGTATTTGCAGCAAGTCTTAACCTAGAGGTAATTTGTTTTAAGATATTTTATCTATGTCTGGAGTAAGTTCGGATAATGGCAGTTATACTATCGGGCAAGAAACTACTATTAAGTAAACCCAAGGTATGTGACTTCTACTTCCAGCATCAATACCTGCAAGCATTTGGATTGATAACTTTTAAACTAATCTGTTTTCTTTTCATGATGAGCTGCTTCAAAAATTAATAAAAAAAGCTCCAAGAAATGTAACTACGTATTTTGAAATTATTCCAATCGGGATTACCTTAAAAGGCGTCACCATTAAACTCAAACCCAAGCAATGCTATTCTATTGTTTTTACATTCGATTCTCTAAATTATGTTTGTGGGGTGATTTGGATAAGATTAAATATATTTTACTTAAAATAATCTCTTAAAAGTTTTTTATGTATTGTAATGGCACACTCTTTTTACGAAGTGGCGTAGTAGCGAAGTGAAATGTGTGTAACATGGGGTTTTAGCTAAAAAGGTTAACTAACCGCAATTAACCGCAACTATATAGGGCTTTAATAGGGCTTTAATAGGGAGTATCTATGAAGTAAACATTAACTAAGCCTGCATGCCCTGTACTAAAATAACTATACTGTTTAGAATATTAAACCGAATACAATTATACAACCTTAGTTTAGCCTATTGTAAACTTAAGAGTGTATAGAGCGTTTTAACGACTCGTTTAGAGCTGAATGCCTCAACTTGAATTGGTTTCTTTGTTTGGAAGGGGCTCAAGAAAAATTTGATAAAATGAAAATAACTCAGATTCTCTAATTAAAAAGGGCCGTTTTAAAATATATGCTGGTGACGACTCTAGGGGTTGATCACAAATAGGATGCCGAGCAAGTTATATAGTATTGATAATCTTATCGGAATTATAAATACTTCAACACTACAAAACCATCATCATGAGATCATTAAAAAATAAATATTAACTTTAAAGAATTAGGCTAGTGCTTTTTATAGGAGCCATTGCTACCCACAGTTATTTTTTATTCAGTGACTGTTTGTAAAGAAAATCAGCAACCTTATAGATAGCGTAATTTTTTTCTTTGAAAACATCAGAATATAAATCTCCATTAGTTAGTTCGTTAATCAACTCACCTAATTTTAAAGAGTTACTTTTAATAATTAATCCGTTAAAACTTATAATCCAAGGTGTATATAAATAATTTGGTTTATCGTCTGAATTTTCAATGGTCAAGACTTCTCCGTTTTTAAAATCAATTGTTATTTTTCTCCAAACAGTTGTGGTACTCCAATTGCCATATCCAGTATTAAACACTTGGTTAATCACAACATCTGGAATCGAATCAAATCTGTCAGCCACATTTTTGTAAAAAGTAAAATCTGTATTTTCACCTGGAAATGTGTAATAATTCTCGAAGTCAAAACGGTCATAACCTTTTTTCTTTATTTTCTGTTCTTCTTTATCAATGAAATCTTTGAAGTTGTCCAAATCTTGTTTTGAAATTTCTAAATTACTTACAGTTAACTTTTTATAACGTGAATTATCAATTTCGTTAACTATATCATTTAATAATATAGGATTTATTTCTTTATCCATTTTGGATAAAAATCGTTTGCCTTTTTTATAGAGTTTAAATGAATTGTTTTTTAATCGATACTCTCTGAATTGCCTGTCATTATGAAAACAACCTTGACTGCCAGTTTCGATAGAAAACTTATCTATATTATTTTCTGATGGATTAAATAGTGATTTTGGAAGTTCGTATTCAGAAATTTTTTGTTCATCAATATTTACGACAAGCCTTTTGTCTAAATAATTGTCTACAATAACAATTTGGTCTTCGAAAATAACTGCATTTGAAACATTAATAGGTAATTCCATAAATCGATACCATTCTATTCTTTTATTATCATATCTTAAAACAGTATTTCTATCAAAGCCAATTTCTTCTCCTTTATAATTAACTTTTAAGTAAGGTTCTCTGATTGGCACTTCATTTGTCATAAGCTGTGAAACTATAAAATTGCTCTTGTTGATTTTATAAATTTCTCCGTAAGTAAAAACGAAAAGACTTTTGTTTTTTGTGTTGATAGCTAAAGGTGTGCTATTCAATTTTTTATCGGATTTCCATATAGAAACGAATTCTCTATTTCTTAAATAAATTTTTAAATCTTTGTCAATTAAATAAATAGATCCATCGGATGTGGTTTCAAAGTCATATATATTTGGTAATTCTATCCAGTCTATATTATCGCTTTTTGTATAGAAGATGTTCCCTTGTTGATTGATAATATAATAATCACCAAAAATTCTTATTTTTCTTATGTCAGGTCTATGTTCTTTGGAAAGCCGTTTATATCTTTTTTGATCTAATGGTGTCGGTAATCTCTCCCAAGTTTCACAATTGTCAGTGGTCTTGTAAAGGACATTCCAAAAAGAACCAAATAGGCCAGTTCTTTCATCTTTAGCAAAATGAATTGTAGCAAATCTTAATGCATTTTCAGGTCCTGCTTTATCAAAGCTTTTCCAAGTTTCACCTTTATTATCGGTATAGTAAATAAGTTGAGAATTTCCACTCATCCAAGCTTTTCCATTCTCATTTATGTAAAAAGCATCAATCCAACTGCTTTTTCCAAATTTTACTTTATTCCAAGTTATTCCTTTATCAGTAGAACGAAAAATAAAATCCTGTTTTCCAACTTCTTGTATAAAACCAGAAATCATTAGAGTGTTTTCATCAAAAAAATTCACTCTTTCAAAGGTTTTTCCTGAACCAATATGATATGGGTCAAAAGAACCAAAAGGACCTATATGCCATAGTTCACTAATTTTATTAGTGTAATATGTGTTTCCTGCTTTAGTAGCAATCCAAATTCTTTCTGAAGGTGATATGCCTATTTCTGAAACGGCTCCACTAATCGGAAGATTTGCTAAATAACTGTCTTGACTGAAAACTGATATTGGTAAAATAAGTATTAATAGTAAAAGTAATTTTCTCATTGGTTCATTCGTTTGTACGAAACTAATTCTATTTATTCAATTTAAAAATATAGATTGAGTGAACTATGCTTTTCGATTAGTAAACAATTCAGTTTATTGGTGCTACGGATTTTTGTCATAATTGTGGGCAACGGTTTGAGTATACTCTGGTTTTAATGTGGTTTATTTATTGTTATAATTTTTTTAGACATCATCGGTTTCGTATACATTATCATCTAACTCTATTTTTTGCTGAACTCTTTTAACAAAAATATTATTTGATGCTGCACCAAGTGCTTTTTGAGTTGGAGTTAAGTTTCCGTTTAACTTAATCATTCTATTTTCTGTTTTAGGGATAATATCTTGAGATTTTAATCTTTTAATAGCTTCTAAATAAACCTCAATAATTATAGGATCTTTTTTTTCTTTCAACCTAGATTGAAAATAAGGAAGAACTTTTGTATAATTAAGATCCGCTAATGCTATAATTGCAAAAATGATTCCTTTTTTGTTTTCTTCTGATTTGAGGTATAACAATGGACTTTCACCATCATTAGTCAAAAGCCATTTACTATAAAAGAGTTTGATGTACAAACGTATTGTTTTGATAATGTTTTCCAGTTATATTAATTGCATTTCCCACTACTTTTAGGTCGATTTTCTTATCATAATCTGTTAGCAGTAAGGCTATATAACCTGAAGCTTGGTTCATTTCATATGCTCTCTTATCCTTAGAGCTAAAAGTGTAAATATCTATTATTAAGTTCGAGAATTGTTCACGGTCTTCCTTTTTTAACGAAGTTATGGCTTGGGCTATAATCAACAAAGTACTCCCTTCTGGGTCACCACTTAAATAATCCCATCTTTTATTTTCTTTAGAGTATTTTTTTGTATAATCGAAAGCCTGATTAAAGAAAGAAACAATTTCTTCTTTGTACTGAGGATTGTAGTAAGCTTGAATTAAATTAAATCAAATAATACTTGTCCGTCTTCATAACGATTTCCGTGGTTATTCAGATAATCTTCGCCTTTTAAAAAATCTTCTGCATTTTTGAGTACTCTATCAAAACAATCTCTATCTCCCAATTTGATTAGTATATCATATCGTACATGAAATTTGCGTAATGCAATCTCCTGAATTTCTTTTTTTTTAAGCTAGATTGAGGTGATTTTTTATATTGATCAATTGCGAGACCAAAATAAATATCACTTTGTTTTTTGATGAGATTTGCGAAACCTCTATAATCATCTGTATAGTTTGAGTAACGATATCCATAGATTTTATCAAATATTGATGTGAAGTTGAATTCTTGAGAATTTGAAAATGCAAATAATTCCTTTTCTATTGTGTTTTTATAGTTATTTGATTCAGTCATTTATATTATAACGTTTAAGTACATGTGTTGTTTTATGAAAATCGTTTACGTGCGAAAGCGAAGATAAACTATTTTCCAAATGACATCTATACGACTTAAGTTCGCTGTTCATTTATATTCATTTATTATTTGCTCCACTTCTTTGTCATAATAAACAAAAGTGGTATCTACTACATATTGATATTTGCTTTTGTCAAACTTAAAAGTGGTTATTTGGATTTTTGAAGGGTTGTACGGCTCAAGTTCTTCAGATGATTTGATAGTCCATAAACCATTTTTTTCTACTTCAAATTCAGCATTCTTCAAATAATCCATAAAAACTAATTTGTAAAAATTATCGTATTGGTTTAAAAATAAACCATACATACAGCCTTCTGTTCCGCAAGCACCTAAGTAAACTAATATATCTTCTTTTCCGTCAGCATTAAAATCACCATTTCTATAGGGTTCTGTTTTCGCTAAACTGTCAGGTAATTCAAAGTCCGAATTTTTAGGTGTAATGACCTGTACAAAATTTTCGCTTACCCTTTCATTGAGAATAAACAGACTCTCTTTGTTATTTATAGAAGTATTGGTTTGTAAGGAACTCGATTCATTTGAAATGTTTTTCTGCTCTTTTTTATTTTGACAAGAAACTAAAGCTATTAGTATAAATACTATCACATTTTTCACTCTTTCTTAATTTTCGTTTTAAATGACCGCTAACGGTCTTGTTTTGGCTCCTGTAAAACAAGAGTAATCTTTTAAATTTCGATTATTAATTAGGCTACTCATTTTTTTATTAAAATAAGGTGTTTTTCTTTTAGATTTCCAATATAGCATTAGCAGCAAGTCCAGTACGTTAGTGAAAAATTAATGAGTTTTTACTTGTTTTTATCCACAGTTCTTTGGTGTACACTGTTAATTTAGAATATATTTTGTTTTATTTTTTTCTCCTGTTTTTTTAAAAAGTTCTTTCTCGATACCATTTTTTAAATCTCGACTTGCGGTAGCCGATGAAATATCTTTAAAAATATTCATATAATCTTTTCGAGTAAATTCAGATTTGTTTAAAGAAATAAAATATTCTAATCTTTCTTTTTCTGTAAACGTGCGATTATTAAAATTCAACAATTCCGCAATTGATGAATCTATGACACTCAACATATATTCAATAAATTTTGTAGATTTTCCAGATTTATCACTTTCCGACAACGCTTTGTAATATTTCTCTTGGTCTTTACCAATTAAAGTTTCAAAAGGAAGATATTCAAAAACGGGATATTTTTCCATTAAAATTAAAGTTTGCCATAATCTTCCCATTCTTCCATTTCCATCGATAAATGGATGAATAAACTCCATTTCATAGTGAAATACACAGCTTTTTATAAGTTCAATTTCCTCGGTTTTTTTTAAGTAGTCGAATAATCCTTTCATTAAAAACGGAACATTTTCAGCGGGAGGTGCTAAATGTTCAACTTTTGATCCTTTCACAATTCCTACTCCTTGAGTTCTGTATTTACCTGAATTTTCAATTAATTCTGACAAAAGTATTTTATGAGCTTTCAAAAATGATTTTTCATTATTTGATTTGAACTCTTTTAAGTTGTCATAAATTGTAATTGCGTTCAAAACCTCTTTAACATCTTTTTGAGGTCCTAAAACACGTTTATTATTTATCAATGCCGTTATTTGTTCTTCTGTTAAAATATTTCCTTCAATTTTTAAAGAAGAGTGAATAGTTCTTATTTTATTCTGCTTTCTTAATTGTGGTGAAGGACGATTTAAATAATTGGCATTAACTTCTCCTATTTTCTCAGAAATAGAAGTAATGTAATTTAAAATCTTAGTTGTAATTTCGTAAGGAGGTTTCATTTGATACTATCTTTTGATACTATCAAAGATAGTCTCATTTACTGAAATTTTTATTAAAAAACGTGATTTTTTAATTATGTACAACGTTCTGTGTGTGATGTCGTAGCTATTGGTCCTAACAAAGTAAAAGCCCTATAAAAGGAGCTTTTTCAAGAATAATTAATGTTTTTTGAAGCTTGTGCAACGATTACCGTTGTTAGGCAACGTTATTTTATCACAATGTCATAAAAAATGCAAGGAAGTGAAATAATACAATTGATTTGTAATTATTATTTAGCTTCTCGTTGCTAATAAAAGAACCTAGGTAAATTAAATATCCAATGTTTAAAATACTAAACAGAAGTCCAAGTGCTTTAATTTCCTTAAATAAGAAAACTATACCAACAGCAAAAGTACCTGCAATTATTATATTAGATATAGTTTTATACTTATTTTCTTTTTTTATAAAAAATTTTAAAGGAAAAAAATAAGAGCTAAATAAAATTAAAATTAAAGTTGTAATTATTTTTGGTATCTCATTTTGTTGCGTAATAAACAATAATAAAAGACCAACCACTAGTATGATCAAATCTATTTTTGAAATTTTACTTGTCAACATAGTTTATATAATGTTCGTTAAGGGACATAGTTTACACAAGTTAAAGATTAGGGTTTACACTAAATTAGTTTCTAACCTTGTAGATTGTTGTTTGTTTCTAAGCTGCTTTTC
>NZ_JBXVVH010000022.1:0-55560 GCF_057219185.1 Lacinutrix sp. YIN62 | reverse complement strand
CTACTTTTGCAGCGAATCTAAAAATAAATCCCTAATTTGAAACAGCTGTAAATTTTGCTGAACAAACTTAAACAACTAACCAAAACTATAATTTTACTCTTTGTAATTTCAATACCATTAACCAACTGTCAAGACGACGACATCTCAAACGAACAAACCCAGCAAGAATCTGGGGAGAAATCGACTTTTAAATCTTCTAGAATAGCATTTGACGAAATTTCCAAAAATGAGCAATTAATTTCAAGATTACAAACCTTAGAGAAGAAACTATCAAAAGGCAATCAACAAGTACAGAATAAAGGCGAATACAACAACAGCAACACTTACGATTTTATAATAGATACAAACGATGCAACATACATTGAGAGTATTGACGGGGAGTATCATTCTTACACATTTCCTATTTACAGAAATACAGAAAACAACCTTTTAGAAAACCTGTTACTTTCCCTTCAAAAGGACGGTACTTATCGTGATTTTTTAGTAACTTATGACCTCACAAAACAGGAGCAAGAAAATTTGATAAAAGGTAAGGGGGTTATTGAAATTGAAAACCAAATACAAATGACCGATTTAAGCAGTAAGTTTTCTGCTTATTGCATTACAGGTTATGCTAGTCATTGGACTTGTGCAGCTAATAATAACCACTCACCTGGCGATGCAGCAGCTGGAAATTGTGAGCAAACATCATTCACCGTATCTCTTGAAGCGATTACTGGCCTTTGTCCAACAGGTGCAGGTAGTGGAAGTAATAATTGGACAGGAGATGGAGGGAATACAAATGGAAATACAGACTCTGATGTTTACAATACAGGTAGCGGAAGTAGTGGTTCTGGAGGGGGCAATGGCGGTAGCGGAAGTAATGACTTAGGAGACACAAACCTTAATGTTACAACTCCTACTATACCGAAACTTTGGAAAGAAATTATTCTTTGTTTAGCTCAATTTAGTATAAGTGGTTCTCCAGGTAATGGTTTTACTTCAGAAATGTCTCAATGGTTGCAATCTCAACCTAAAAATGTGGTTGGTCCTATTAATAGTTTTCTTAAAAATGAAAGCTGTAGTGAGGAAGCTCAAGATTTTGCGATACAAGCTATAACAGCTTTAATGAATGATGGTGAAGTAGATTTCGAAGACGAAGTGATTTTGGATTCAAGTTTTAAAAACTCTATAACAAAATGTATTCATGATAAAATGAAGTCAAATACAAACAACATTTATTCTAAAATGCTAAATCATTTCAATTCATCAACACAAAAAAATATTACATTTAGTATAAATAATTCTATTGGTTTAGATTGGGGGATAACAAATGGGAATTCTCAAGTGTTAAATGACTACAATATAATTATTAATCAAAACATTATTGAAACAATTGGTTCTAATTTAATGAGGTATGTAACTCTTAGTCATGAACTAATTCATGCGTTTATGTTTGCAGCGTTAGAAGATGTTGGTATAATTACTTTTGATTTAACTGGGGCTCCAATTTTAAATGTAAACTGTCCTTCAAATAATATTAATTTAAATAATCAGGACATAAAAAATCGGTTTGTATCTTTAATTTGTGCTATGAATAATTCTGGGACATTAACTCAAAATTGGACTCATGATCTTTTTAATTCAAATATATTTAGCATTCAGGATTATAGACAGCAATTGGAAGTCTTGATTTTAAATGATTACGATTGGAGTAGTGAAAACTCTACATTTACAAGTAATGCAAATATGACTTTTGGTTCTAGCTGGAAACAAGAAATCGCTAAAGCAATTTCTTGGATTGGATTGGAAAACACTAATGAATATTCTGCATATTTAAATAGTTATTCAACCCAGCCGTTAAAATTTATATTTATATCTGATATCAGAAATGAAATTTTAAACACAAACAACAATTGTCCATGAAAACTATAATAATATTTTTTATAGGTGTTTTTAGTACTTTATGTTTTTCTCAGAACAATGAATTATACATATTAATTGATAACCATTCTAAATTAGATACATTAAATGCTGTAAAAGATTCATTAAAACTTAATATTTACCGATTAAAATTTAATTCTAATTATGTAGAATATGAGTTTTATAAAGACAGTAATGGTAATTTAAAGAAAATTATTTCTTTAAAAAGTGAAAAATCAAAAACTATTGAATTAGAATATAAAAATGTTAATAATAACAATCCTCTATTTTTAATTCCTGATTATTTGCATTTGAATCAAATTTCTTATGATGATATAATAAAAGAGAAGTATTTTAATAAATTAAAAAATCTTATAAAATCTTATAACAAGATATATATAATAAATAAAGATGATAAACGTAATGGTAATTATGTGGCGAAAAAAGTAAATATAAAACCCAATAAATCGGAATTATAAAAATGTTAACTTAATATAAATGAGGTGAAATACGTCAGTATTTTGCTAAAGTGAATTGTGAATTTTCATTTTTTAGGGAAGCTTACAGTCATTATGCTAATTAAAAGTTTAGATCTTTATCGATCAAAAAAAGCATTTCTTATTTCTTCTCTTATTTTCATAACAGGTGGAATTGTATTGAGAACAATTTAAAAATGAAAATACAATAATGCTGTATAAGTCGGGTATAACTTATTGCTAGTATTTACTAAGTTGCGAAAATCCTTGTAGATTTTCTATTCGGGTTGTATTCGCCAAATTAGTTGCTTGAACGAACGGAATCGTACACAAATACATTGTGCTCAAACTAAAAGAAACTATGATTAGTAGAGAATTAACATCAAAAGACGCGCTAAGTTCCATTCTAAATAATAAAGGAATTAAGACTTGGGAAGAATTGATTGTGTTTGTTGAATCTTTGCCTTATGGGCGAAACGCAAACCGAACCGATTTTGAATTGGTAATTACCGAGAGAAAAGGCAGTTGTAGCTCAAAACATGCTCTCTTGAAAAAAATAGCAGATTTAAACAATATCCCGAAAGTTAAGTTAATACTTGGGATTTATAAAATGAATAAAAACAATACATCAAATATCGGTAATGTCTTAGTTGAAAAGGGTATTGACTTTATGCCAGAAGCACATTGCTATTTAATAATTAATGGAGAAAGAATTGACATTACGACATTTCAGAGTGATTTTAAAAAAATAGAAGCAACTATAATGCAAGAACTTGAGATTCAGCCAGAACAAGTGGCTGAATTTAAAGTTGCTTATCATAAAGATTATCTAAAAAAATGGATTACGGATAATGGTATAAAATTAAGTTTTGATGAATTATGGTTGATAAGAGAAAAATGTATAACCAATTTAATAGAAAATGCTAGTGTGTGACTTAAACCGTATGAAATTAATGTGATTTTTTAGTTTTAGTCAAAATTTTGTAGATGTTTACAATCTTGTTTATGGTTTATTTGAGTATTTTTAAGTCGATAAGGATAAAAACATAAAATAAATATTAGTTTGTGGTTAAACTGAAAATAATGGTTTGTTCTCTGCCAACTTGCTATATGTTTAGCGCTATGTATAAGTTAACAGGTTTATAAAGAATAGAATGGAGAACTTGAATAAATATGTATCAATTTATAAAGAGCAATTAGCGAAAGGAGATATATTAATCGCCTATACTGAACTGGTGAAGCTTGTAATGAAATTAAGAACAGGTTTTATTAAAAACCTTTCAGATCAATATTCATTTTCTGGAATTCTTCATGGATATATGGACTATACATATTTCTATTATTCTAATGCTTTTTTTAAAAGTAAAAAACTAAAATTGGGACTTGTTTTAAATCATCTGGAAATGAGATTTGAAGTTTGGCTTCTAGGAAATACCATACCGAATCAAAAGCAATATTGGGAAATAATGAAAGCGACAAAATGGAATAAAGACAAAATAAAAATGCCTCAATATTCAATTCTTGAAACCACGCTAGTTGAAACCCCAGATTTTAATAATCTAAATAGACTTACTGAACAAATAGAACAGAAAATGATTAAAGTTTCGGATGAAATATTAGATTATCTAAAGACACTAGATTAAGAAGTGTAAAAAGAAGGGGTACATCTCTAGATCAAAAAAAAGCAGGAGGCCTTAAAAAGCAAATGATTAATTTAGATGTATGGATAAGAAAAATACAACACTTCTAAAACATAACAATTGCAAGAGTAAATCAAAACGTTATTTAGGATATTAGAAAATCGGATGAGACATTTTAAAACTTTAGAGGCCTATTGTGAGGCAATTGGAATTTCTAAGCCAATGCACCAGCATTTTGACATACGAAGTTTTGAAGAGAATATGCCAAAAGTTGTACACTCTACCTCTCCATTTAGACATGAATTCTATGCAATAGCCCTAAAAGTAGAAGGAAGTGGTATTGCTATATCTGGCCACAATACAGATTTCCCAAAAGGGGCGACTATATTTTTTAATTCACCTTTTCAGATTTTATCTTGGGATATTGTACCAGACTGGCAAGGCTTCTACATTATGTTTACTCAAGACTTTATAGCAAAGTCAGAACATTTACAAGATTTATTAAGTCATTTCTCTTTCCTTAAAATAGAGAAAGCCGTTCCTTTTGAATTGGATAAGAAAGATGTTGGTACTATTCTTTCAATCTACAATGCCATAAAAATGGAGTATCAGCATGCGAAAAGCGATAAGTTTTTGCTTATTGAATCTTATGTGCTTTTGTTGCTTAATTACGTAAAACGCTATTTCCATAAAAATATTTCTGAAAATAATGCGGAACAAGAAATTAGAAAAACGGACTTAAAATTATTGACGCGATTTCAAACACTTATTGAGACAAATTTTTATCCAAATGCAACGATAGAGACCTTTTCAAATTTGCATTCAACAGCTCATTACGCTCAAAAATTAAATATCCACCCTAATCATTTAAATGCAGTTGTAAAGGGAATTACTGGTCATACAGCGAAGCAGCAAATTCAAAATTATATTCTGCAATTAGCAAAGTCGCGTCTTATTCATACAGAAGAGAGTATTAAAGAAATTGCGTATTCGCTTCACTTTGATTCGCCCAACAACTTTAGTAGTTTCTTTAAAAAAAAATACTTCGAAAACACCAAATACCTTCAGAAAAGAAACTTTTATTTGATTTTTATACTTCTTGCTTTGATTTTATAAATAATACATATTTCTATTTGCTCAATTTTGTAGTGTTCAAAAGATAGGACTTATAAAAGGATTGATAATGGAAAGAAAATTTAGGCATGTAGATGCTTTATTTAAGGGTTTAGATAGTAAACAACCATGTGAAGTATTGCAGTATATAACAGAAGACTGCTTTTTTCAAGCTGGTAACTCTAAGCCAGTAAAAGGAAAAGAAAATATTCGAAACGTATTTGAAGAGTTTTTTCCCGCTATAAAAGCAACACAGCATATTATTACTGATGTTTTCGAATCACAGCAGACCATAGTGTATAGAGGTATTGTTACTTATACACGTTTAAATGGTTCTCAATTAAAAATTCCCTTTTGTGACGTTTTCAAAATAAAAAATAAAAAAATAGCCGAATATTATATTTATATCGATTGGTCAGAATTATTTAAATAAAACTAAAAAAATGAAAAGATTAATAACGATTTCAATTTTTGCAGTGTTCCTTTCTTGCTCTAATTTAGAGCAAACAGAAAAATTACAAAGCGATTTTAATCAATTAAAACAACAGCAAACAATGATAACAAAAACAGGAAAGAAAAATAAGGAATCAGTAAAGGCTTTTTTTAAAGCATTGGAAGATGAAAATGTAGAAGCCTTGATTGATTTATTTGCAGAAGAAGCAAAACATATTAATCCGTACCACTCTAAAATATTTCCAGAAGGAGCTATTGGAAAGGAAGGGATTAGAGCCTATTGGACACCTGTTTTTTCAAATTTTGATGGAATGAGCTTTCCAATTGAAGAAATCTATGCTATGGAAGACCCGAGTATTGTATTTGTAAAATATACAGGAAATATCAAATTAAAAAATGATGGAGGTATTTATAGCAATGATTATTACTCAACATTTAAATTTAATAATAATGGGAAAATTACTGAATATGTAGAACTCTTTAATCCAATTGTTGCAGCGCGTGGCTTTGGTTTGTTAAGTGAAATCAAATAAATAAAAATATGAAAAGACTAATAATGCTATCTACAATTCTACTCTTAAGTGTTTGTGGAAACTCAGAAAAGAAACAACAGCAAATGAAACATTTAGAAAAATCACGAATTATGAAAAAAGTAAATTTTAAAAGCGAAGGATTAAATTTAGTTGGAAACTTGTTTTATCCGCCTAATTATGAGGAAGGGAAACAATACCCTGGAATAGTAGTTTCAGGAAGTTGGACTACGGTAAAAGAGCAAATGGCAGGGTTGTATGCCAAAAAACTTTCTGAAAAAGGGTTTATAACACTGGCCTTTGATTTTAGAAACTTTGGAGAAAGCGAAGGGGAACCAAGATTTTTTGAAAGTCCCTTTTTGAAGAAAACGGATATTAAAAATGCAGTAACTTATCTTGAATCTTTGCCAGAAGTATCAAAGTTAAAAATAGGGGCTTTTGGAGTTTGTGCAGGGGCTATGTATACGGTTATGGCAGCGTCTGAAGATAGTAGAATTAAAACGGTTGTAACAGCAGCATCTTGGCTTCATGATGCCGAAGCTGTAAAACTGTTTTATGGCGGTGAAGAAGGTGTGCAATCTAAAATTAAATCGGCACAAGAAGCAAAAAAGAAATATGCTAAAAGTGGTATTGTTACATATATTCCTTCTATATCAGAAACAGATACAAGTGCTGCGATGTATGGCCCTTATGATTATTATCTAAATCCCGAACGAGGTGCAATTAAGGAATGGAGTAATGATAAGTTTGCGGTAGCAAGTTGGGAAGATTGGTTAACTGTAAATCCAATGCCTTCGGCTAAAAGCATATATCAACCCATTTTAATGATTCATTCTGATGGGGCAGTCTTACCGCAATACACTAAAAATTTCTTTAATGAATTAGCAGCAGAAGATAAGAAATTACATTGGATAGATACAGAAATGGAATCGCCTTACCATCAGTTCAGTTTTTATGATCAAGATGCTGAATTGAAAGAATCTATTACAGAAGCAAGTCATTGGTTTAAAGCAAAAATGTAGTGCGCAAACTATAACAAAAAACAGTAGTGAAAAACGAGTAAAAGACGGTTGCTTTTTTATTTTAAAAAAAATCTATAATATTGATTATGAATAAGGTAATTGTTGATTTGTGACAAAAAAACATCAAAATTATAATTTATAAAGCAAAAATCTCCAAGAGTTGTAACTCTTGGAGATTTAACATTATTTTATAAAACCCTGAAAAGGAGTATTAAAAGAATAATTCTGTAATCTATTTGTCTATAGATCCTAAAACACGTTTCATAAAATGATTAAGCGCTTCTTTTTGAGTCGTTCCTTCCTTTATCATTTTATTCACTTCGATGGCGCCATACATATTAGAAATTAATTCACCAATAACATCTAATTCTTCATCTTTAAGCGAAGGAACTTCAGTTAAAGCTTCCAATGTTTCTATGGTTTCAACAATGTAATCTTCATCATTGTTTTCTATAAACTGTGTTAAATGTTTTATAACAGGTAATTTCATAGTAAACTTTTTAAAGGTTTGTTTTATAGATCCTAAGTGCCTTTTTATATAACCTCATCAACGAGTGTTTTTAAAGCGTCAAATTTGTTAGTTTGTACTTGATTAACAAAAGCTCCGTTTTTAAAAGTAGCAAAGGTTGGTAAGTTATCGACTGTAGCCAATTTTCTGGATTCAGGGAATTTTTCAGCATCAGCAATGATAAAAGTTATATCATCCAATTCTAAAGCTAATTTTTTTAACTTGGGTTTCATTATACGGCAATTACCGCACCATGTTGCAGAGTATTGTACTACAACAGTTTTATTAGCGTTAATTAATTCGCTTAAATTGTCTTGACTTAATTCCTGTACCATAACAAAATTAGTTTACGTGAGCAGCTAAATACTCAGCAGTTGCATTTCTATTGGCTCCCATAGCATCTTTACCTTCTTCCCAGTTTGCAGGACAAACCTCTCCATTTGTTTGCACATGCGTGTATGCATCTACTAATCGTAAAAATTCAGCAACATTTCTTCCTACTGGCATATGGTTAATACCTTCGTGAAATACGGTACCTTCCTCATCGATTAGGTAAGTTGCTCTATAAGTAACATTATCTCCTTCAACAGTTACAACACCTGTTTCTTCGTTGTATTGTTCGTTTGTAATGTCTAAAATGCCTAAAGTTGAAGCTAGATTTCTATTTGAATCTGCTAAAAGAGGATAGGTAACACCTTCTATTCCGCCATTATCTTTTGCTGTATTTAACCAAGCAAAGTGTACTTCAGGAGTGTCGCAAGATGCCCCAATAACAATGGTATTACGTTTTTCAAACTCAGCTAAAGCTGCTTGAAAAGCATGCAGTTCTGTTGGGCATACAAATGTGAAATCTTTTGGATACCAGAATAATAATACTTTTTTCTTGTTCTTTTTTGCTTCTTCAAGAACGTTTAGTTTGAAAGTATCTCCCAATTCATTCATTGCGTCCACGTTTAAATTTGGAAACTGTTTTCCTACTATTGCCATTTGTGTGTAATTTTTATAATTAATGATTTGTTTTTCGAGCTGCAAAGATACACTTGAATGTATGTAATTAAAGAAGGTATAAAATTCTAAAAATTTATTGACCTATAGTATTTGCCTATACTATTTTCAAGTGAGATAGTTACGAATTATTTAGAGGCTTTTATCTGTCTAATTTTAATGTTTAGAGCAGCAAATAAAAGTGTTGTAAATGGACTTAACCAGTTAAAAATAGCGTAGACAAAATATTGTCCTACATCTACGCCTAAAACGCTGCTTTGATAGGCGCCACAGGTATTCCAAGGAATGAGCACAGAAGTTACGGTTCCAGAATCTTCAAGAGTTCTACTCAAGTTTTCAGGAGCCAAACCTTTATCTTCGTATGCTTTTTTAAACATTTTCCCAGGAATAACCAATGCTAAATATTGATCTGATGCTATAGCATTTAGTCCTAAGCAGCTTATTACAGTACTTGCAAATAAGCCAAAAGCAGTAGTCGCAAACGATAATAGTACATTTGTGATTCTGGATAATGCGCCTATAGCATCCATAATTCCTCCAAATACCATGGCACAAGAGATTAAAAATATTGTCCAAAGCATACCTTTCATACCTCCAGAACTGAACAAGTCGTTTAGTTTTTCATTGTCTGTTGTAATTTGAGTATCAGTAAAAACAGCGTTTATAATTGTTGTGAATCTCGATTCAGATAAGCCATCCAATATTTCTGGTTGAAAAATAAAAGCAAAAATAGCAGCTAGTATAATGCCGCTACCTAAGGCTATAAGCGGTTTTGTTTTTAATAAAATTAAAGCAATAACAACACCAGGGACTATAAATAGTAATGGAGTAATGTTAAAGGTTGATTGGATTGTTCCTAAAAGGCCGCTAACATCTGCGCTTCCTGTAGTATCTACAGTTGCACTTAAAATTCCAAAAACAATTAGCGTAATAAGTATGGTTGGAACAGTTGTAATTGTCATGTATCGAATATGTGTAAATAAATCTGTTCCAGCCATTGCGGGGGCTAAGTTTGTTGTATCACTTAAAGGGGACATTTTATCTCCAAAATAAGCTCCAGAAATTACGGCTCCTGCAATCATTCCTGTAGGTATTCCTAAAGCGCTACCAATACCAATTAAAGCTATACCAACTGTAGCAGACGTGGTCCAAGAGCTTCCTGTTGCAATAGAGATTATAGCTGCTATTATTACTGAAGCAGGTAAAAAAATAGTAGGGTTTAAAACTTGTAATCCATAATATACCATAGCCGGTATAATGCCACTAACTAGCCATGTTCCAGCCAATGCGCCTACTAAAAATAAAATCATAATAGGAACAAAAACACTTCTTAAATTATCCCATATTTCTTTTAACATAAGACTTATACTTACTTTATTAAAAAAACCAACACCAGCAGCAATACCTCCTGACATTAATAAAATAAATTGATTCGAGTAATCTCCTAGCATTGCACCTTCAGCGAAAAAAATGTTATAGGCTAATAGCAGCATTAAAAAAACAACAGGAATTAAGGCTTCCCATATATTTAGTTCTTTGTTCTCTATTATTTTTTGATCTTCTGTATTTATTTCGGAGAGATTATTGTCTTGCATTCGTATTTTTTTAGATGATGTAATGTTACGATTTTAGAAGAAGTTATGCAAATGGAATTCCTTACTGTAAATTAGAGGATTATAAGGTTTTAACAATTTTAATAGTATTATAAAAAGTCTAGAAAGAAGTTATTCTTAATGCATAAATACAGAAAAAGCCTCATGGTATTTAAAGTAAACATGAGGCTTTTTTTAGGGGGAGATACTTTTGTTAGAAACACACTTTTACATGTGTTGAAATTACTAAGCTGTAATACCTTTTATAGGACAATACTTTAGAATAACAAATTTTAAACAACGCAGGGTATTAAAGTGGCTGTATTACGTTCGTTATACTCCGTAAAAGTAAGGTGTAACTTAATTTTCTTCAGTTTTTAACTCTCCAATCATTCTTACTTCATTTTGTATCGTATTAAAGTTAGGAGAATGTTTCGCTACACGTTCAATTAGTTTGTTGTATTCTTCGCGCGTTCCATTGCCTTTTACATGGAATATAAATTTTAATTCAGGAAAACCAGCATTTATGTGATTATCGATTCCTAGTAAACCATTTAAATTTAATTCTCCATCAACCTCAATTTTTAATTGGTTAATTTCAATATTCATAGTTGTTGCGCCAGCCATAAATGTTACAGCCATACAGCCTGCCAATCCCCCCAACATATATTCCGCAGGATTTGGGGCATGGTTAACACCTAGTAGTTGAGACGGTTCATCTATAACAAATTCAAAATCTCTTACTATTTTATGATTCCCTAAAACCATATTTTTAGTTTTGACTTTTGTTTTTGTTCCGCTAATCCAATCAAGGGCTATGCCATATGTTGCTTTTCCTTCGTTGGGCGTTTCTTTTACTTCATTGGTGAATTCGCTAAGTCCAGCGATATTAATATTGTTTAACATGCGAGTTACTTTTTAAATACGTTATCAATTGCTTGTTCTAAGTCTGTGATTAGGTCTTCTATGTCTTCTATACCCACGGATAATCGAATTAGTCCTTCGTTTATACCAATAGCTTTTTGTTGTTTTTGAGTAAGTGAGGCTTGCGATGTATTATAAGGTAAAGAAACTAAACTCTCTACACCACCAAGACTAGTGGCCTCTTTAGGCAGTTTTAGATAGTTTAATAATTTATGAGCGTTTTCATTGCCACCTTCAATTTCAAAGCTGATCATTCCAGAGTATTTGCCTTTTAATTGCGATTTTGCTAAGTTATATTGGTTATGAGAGGCTAAACCTGGATAATATACTTTTTTAATGTTTTTATGAGCCTCAAGGTAGTTTGCTAGTTCTAATGCGTTGGTATTATGAGTTCGCATTCTAAGAGCAAATGTTTTGAGACTGCGTTCTAATAAAAAGCAAGCGTGAGGATCCATAGAACCTCCGCTTTTTAACATTTGCGGCCAGATGCGGTCAACAAGTTTACGAGAACCTGAAACAGTACCTCCAACAAGATCGGAATGTCCATTTAAATATTTTGTTGCCGAGTTAACTACTAGGTCTACACCTAATTCTAATGGTTTAACATTATATGCTGTTAAAAAGGTGTTATCGATTATAACTCTTAAATTATACTTTTTACCTAAAGCGACTAAATCTTTTAAAGGAGTTATTTTTAATAGCGGATTTGTTAGGGCTTCAAAATATAAGACTTTTGTATTGTCTTGTATTGCCGCTTCAATAGCGTTTATATCGGTTGGCGAAGTAAAAGTCACAGACATGCCATAACGATAGAGGTCTTCATAGAGGAAGTTATAGGTGCCGCCATAGATATCTCGTGAGGAAATAACATGACTTCCTTTGTCTAATATCGCTAATAAAGTAGAAGATATCGCTGCCATTCCTGATGAAAAAACAATAGAGCTTTCAGCATTCTCTAAAGCAGAAAGTTTTTCTTGAACACTCCATTGTGAAGGGTTTCCATATCTGGAATATATCATTTCGTCTCGACCTCGTCCTTCTTCTATGGCTTTGTAGGATGCTTTATTTAGATAAAATGTAGAACATTGATAAATAGGTGTCCCTAATGCACCTGTTTTAGGATCGTTATATTGACCAGCATGGACCGATTTTGTAGCGTCTCTAAACTGAGAATAAGACTTTGATTTAAGTGTGGGGCCTTTTTCTCTTTTACGTTCAAGGTCGTTTATCCATAAATCTATTTTAGTATTCATTTTTAAAAAGGGCTTATATTGATAATAGGGGTTCTTTTTTTATTTTTTTATTTGAATGTGCTAGAACTGTGTTTGCTTTTAAAAAATGTTTGCACAAATACTCGGCATCATTTTTTACACCACCAAGTGTTGCAGATCCTCTTGTGTGAAGCCAAGGCAAGCCTAAGTAGTATAAGCCTTTTATATTGCTAATTCCTCTATAGTTTTTGGGGTAGTTATTAGCATCCAATTGCTCATTTTCAATCCAATTAAAATTAGGTTTGAATCCTGTTGCCCATATAATGTTTTTAATAGAAGTGATTTTGCCTTTCTCAAAAATAATACCGTCATTATTCGCTCCTATAGTTCTTCCTACGCAATGGATATTCGATTTTTTAAACAGTTCTTTTACATTGGTTCCAATTACAGGCTGTTTTCCGTTGATAATTTTTTTTCCAATCCAGGAATGTTTACTAGCACTTAAAAAACCTATTTTTTTAAACCACCACCAGAGCGTCTTGCCTAATATTTCTTGCGGTAATGTCGCAATATTGGTTGTTCCAGAGAAGTAAACTTTTCTATTGGATTGGGATATTTCCTGAAGAATTTGAACTCCAGAATCTCCAGCGCCAACAACTAAAGTGTCCCCATTTTGTAATTGGTCGGGATTTTTATAATGCTCACTGTGAATTTGAACAACGTCATTTGCAATGTCTTTATGACAAGCTGGGGTAAATGGGGTATGGAATGGTCCTGTAGATACCACTACATTTTTAGCTTTGAATATTTGGTCTTTACTTTTAATAATGAAATGCTCTTTTTCTTTCTTTAAAGCAATTATTTTTTGGTTAAAATGGATCGGAATATCGAAGTTTGAAACATAGGATTTTAAATAATCGGCGACTTCATATTTACTAGCATAATGTCCTTTTTTTAAAGGAAAAGGAAGTCCTGGTAGGTTATTAAACTCCGAAGGCGTAAATAATTTTAAGGAGTCCCAGCGTTTTAGCCAAGGTTCACCCACCTCAGCATTTGCATCGACAATAAGAAAGTCTTGATTTTGCTTTTTTAAATGATATGCGATAGATAACCCCGCTTGGCCAGCTCCAATAATAATAAAATCTTTCATAAGTGTTAGTTGGTAGGCAAATTTATGTTTTAACAGTGTAAAAATCAATTAATAGATGTATATTTAGATTATAAAACGGGTTAATTGTATTTTTGTAGTTTAATTTTAATTTAAAATTAGGCTTAAAACCTTTTTTACTGAAAAATTTTCAACTATGAAATTTGACACTATTGATAGAAATTTAATCGCATTATTACAAAACGATAGTAAGAAAACAACAAAGGAGTTATCTAATGTTTTAAATCTATCTGTAACGGCGATCTATGAGCGTATCAAAAAATTAGAGAATCAAGGGGTAATAGATAAATATGTCGCCTTGGTAAAAAAAGAAAAAATTAATAAATCTTTTGTTGCATTTTGCCATATAAAATTAACGCAACACACTAAAAAATATGTGGTTAGGTTTGAAGAAGAAGTCGCTAATTTAGAGGAAGTTTTAGAGTGCTATCATATTAGTGGTGATTATGATTATTTACTTAAAGTAATTGTAGAAGATATGGAAGCTTTTAGAGAGTTTATGGTTAAGAAGTTAACCTCTATTAGTCATATTGGTAGTACACACAGTATGTTTATGATTAACGAAGTTAAGCATACTACTGCAATTTCCGTATAGGTGGATTTATAAGCGTTTTATTTTTTTTAATTTTTACATTCATGCAATCATTTCAATATAAAGTCGTAGAGTTTTTTATACTATTCATTTTAATTCCTATTAGTTATGTTGTTTCATTCCCTGTTTGGATAAAAATGATTCTGGGCTTTTTAGGGTTTGGTTATATTGTTTACGTATTATTAAGGATAGAAAGAAATACATTTAAAATAGCTAAAGGGATAGATTGGAAAACCTTTTGGATAACAACTTTTTTTAAATTTCTAGCAGTAGCGATACTTACAGGAATATATGTTTGGTTTGTTGCACCAGAGAATTTGTTTATTGTGGTTTTAAATAAACCTAAGCTTTGGGTGTTTATTCTGTTTATATATAGTTTTTTTTCGGTTTATCCTCAAGAGCTTATTTATAGAACATTTTATTTTAAGAGATATGAAATTCTATTCAAAAATAAGACATACTTCCTGTTTATTAATGCCTTAGTGTTTTCGTTAGCACATTTGTTTTTTAGGAGTATTTTAGTTATGGTATTAACCTTTTTAGGCGGGTTATTGTTTGCCTATACATTTAATAAAACAAAATCAACACTATTGGTAAGCATAGAACATGCTATTTATGGAAGTTGGTTGTTTACCGTAGGAATGGGAGATATGCTAGGGTTTCCATCTTAAGATTTTGGTTTTAAGCCTTTTTTTAAGGCCTTAGAGTTTTCTATTTAATATTAATCGAGTTATTTAGCCTCTCAAACGTTATAAATGAGAAAAATAGTAGTTGTTATTAGTATTGTATTATGCTTTTCATCTTGTATTAGTGTGAAAAAACACAATGAACAGATTATGCGTTTGCACAGTGTTGAAAGCTTACATAAAGATGTAGATAAAGCTTATGCACAATTAAAACGACACCACCCCAAATTATATCAATATACAACTCAAGAAGCCTTAGAGTTTAAATTAGACAGTCTTAAAAAAACAATTATAACGCCTATTAATAGTAGGGCGTTTTATAAAAAAATAGCACCTGTAATAGGAGAAGTAAAACAAGGGCATATTTCTGTGGTTCCACCTAGTAAATGGTTTACTAGTGAAGAGCGCGAAACAAGGAAGACAGAGGTGTTTGAGTTAGCAGACTTTAATTTTGAATATATAGAACAGAAGCTTTGGGTGCAAAGTGCAAGCATAAAGGATAGTGTTTATATTGGTTCTGAAGTCATTAAAATTGAGGAAGAATCAGTTGTAGATTTAATGCGTAAATATAAAACGTATATAACCTCAGATGGTTATAATGAAACCTATTATAATACAGCTTTAGGACGTAGATTTAAAAGTTTATATTATAGAGATAAGGGGTATTTGGACAGTTTAAATATTACTTTTAAGCAAAAGGACTCTGTGTTTAATAGAACCTTTAAGCGTATCGTAAAACCCATTAAAAAGGATGCAATTAAAGCCGAAAAAAAAGATGTTATAAAATTGACTAAAATAGAGCGTCGTAAGCAAAGGGCAAAGGAAAAGCAACTACGTAAGTATAATCGAGAACATGGTTATGTGGCATCAAAAAAAGAGTATACGCGTAATTTTAGTTTTATAGGAAAGGATAGTACTGTGGCTTATATGAAGATAAGAAGCTTTTTGAATGGCAGATTTAAACCTTTTTATGAAAAAAGTTTTAAAAAAATGGAGACGCGTCATACAAAACAGTTAATCATTGATTTAAGAAACAATGGTGGCGGACGTATCGCAGAGATAGCAAGGTTGTACTCTTATTTAACCGATAAAGAATATCAGTTTATTACAGAAAGTGAAACCAACAGCAGAGTTCCATTTTTAAAAGCATTTATGTCTAATAGTACACCTAATGGAATTAAGGTTGTATTAGCCTTGTTTTCTCCATTGGTGGTTATTCATAACCTTATACACACAAAGAAGAGAGAAGGAACATTATATTATGCTTTTAAGCAATCTAAAAAAGCGCAACCTAATCCTTTACACTTTAAGGGCGCGGTTTATGTTTTAATAAACGGAAGTTCTTTTTCAGCATCATCTATATTGTCAACACAATTACAGGCTAATAAAAGGGCCGTTCTTGTAGGAGAAGAAACAGGAGGTGCATATAATGGTACTGTCGCTGGGATTTTTAAGTATTATGAATTGCCAACATCTAAAGTAAGAATAAGAATGGGATTAATGCAAGTAGAGACTCCTTTTACTCAAAAACCAGACGGTTATGGCGTAAAGCCAGATATTAAGATAATACCGCGTGTAATCGATAGAAAAGCGAATAAAGATCCAGAATTGGAATGGATTTTAACAGACATAGAAAACAAAGAAGAATAGGGCCTTTTTTTATTAAAATGTGTACTTTTGTACTTCTAAAATTTATATTATCATTCCTAATATATCATCTGAGTAAAAGATAGATTTAGGCGGGAATTCATATTAAAAAAATACTTGTTTTATGAGTAAATACGATGTAGCCGTTATAGGCTCAGGACCTGGAGGATATGTAGCAGCAATACGTTGCGCACAACTAGGAATGAAAACAGCAATAATTGAAAAGTATGCTACCTTAGGAGGGACTTGTTTAAATGTGGGATGTATACCTAGTAAAGCGCTTTTAGATTCTTCACACCACTATGAAGATGCAGTAAAGCATTTTGAAGACCATGGGATAGAGGTTCCTGGAGAAATTAAGGTAAATCTTGAAAAAATGATTGCGCGTAAGCAATCTGTAGTAGATCAAACTACAGGAGGAATTGATTTCTTAATGAAAAAAAATAAAATAACGGTTTACGAAGGTGTTGGTTGTTTTAAAGACGCTACTCATATCACTGTTTCTGGAAAAGAAACAATAGAGATAGAAGCTACAAATACGATTATAGCAACTGGGTCAAAACCGTCCTCTTTACCATTTATAGAAGTAGACAAGGAGCGTATCATTACTTCTACTGAAGCTTTGAAACTTAAAGAAATCCCGAAACATTTAATTATTATTGGAGGTGGTGTTATCGGTTTAGAATTAGGGCAAGTGTACAAGCGATTAGGAGCTGATGTTTCTGTTGTAGAATATATGGATCGCATCGTGCCAACTATGGATGCTGGAGTATCTAAAGAATTAAATAAG
The DNA here is from genome assembly GCF_057219185.1 of Lacinutrix sp. YIN62. NCBI lineage: Bacteria > Pseudomonadati > Bacteroidota > Flavobacteriia > Flavobacteriales > Flavobacteriaceae > Lacinutrix > Lacinutrix sp. YIN62. The sequence continues at coordinate 38,301 of NZ_JBXVVH010000022.1, read as the reverse complement.
GTGTTAAAAAAGCAGAAATTCAAAATGAACACGTCTCACAAGGTGAAATCTGTAGTGCGTGTTGGTGATGAGGTTGTTGTAAAAGCAGATAATAAAAAAGGAGAAGAAGTAGAGTTTAGAGGGGATTATTGTTTGGTTTCTGTTGGACGTAAACCTTATACAGAAGGCTTGAATTGTGAAGCAGCAGGGGTGGTATTAAACGAACGTGGACAAGTAGAGGTTAATGAGCATTTGCAAACATCTGCAAGTAATATTTATGCGATTGGAGATGTTATAAAAGGAGCTATGTTAGCCCACAAAGCAGAAGAAGAAGGTGTCTTTGTGGCAGAAACACTGGCAGGACAAAAACCACATATAGATTACAATCTTATTCCTGGTGTTGTTTATACTTGGCCAGAAGTGGCAGCAGTAGGAAAAACAGAAGAGGACTTAAAGGCTGAAGGTGTGACGTATAAAACAGGTCAATTTCCTATGAGAGCCTTGGGTAGAAGTAGAGCTAGTATGGATTTAGATGGTTTTGTAAAAGTTCTTGCCGATAAGAATACTGATGAGATTCTAGGGGTGCATATGGTAGGAGCTCGTGCAGCCGATATGATTGCAGAAGCTGTTGTAGCTATGGAGTTTAGAGCAAGTGCTGAAGATGTTTCTCGTATGTCTCACGCACATCCTACATTTACAGAAGCTATAAAAGAAGCCGCTTTAGCCGCTACAGATGATAGAGCATTACATATTTAAAAATAATATGTCCTTATAAAAAGGACGTATAGGACTAAAAGAGGTAGGCTGTTTATAAATTAAAAAAAAACCAAAGCATTAACAGCTTTGGTTTTTTTTGATTTATAACTAATTTAGCGTTTATTACTCAGGTGTACTAATATGTTTTTGCAATAAATGCAGGTGATTTATTTTGTTGCTTAATCTCTTTTGTTAAGCTGTCTTATTCAATTTTAACTTGGTAAAGAGTTTTAGGCCTTTATTAGGTCAAAAAAATAAATCTCTTAGAAATATATGGGACTTAAGCTGATGTCTTTTTTATGAGTTGCGCTTTAATATGGTTTTCAAAACGAATTAGATCATTTGGAATATCGGCATTCTTCATTACATCATAAGCGAAAAATGTTTCTAAAGGTTTTAAACCAAACCATTTCATACTTAAGTGTATTGGGAGTAACAAATCATCTTCACTGATACCATTAAAAAAGGCTTCCTTAGGATTATTAAAAGCTTCCTTAGGAGCATTGGCTGTAAAAGAAAGCATATACTTCGCTTTTAATAAACCACCTAAGCCATAATTTTTTTTAGGTGTTTTAGCATGTCTTCCGTCTCCAGCAGATAAAGTTCCCATCATGCCAGTTGTAAAGACATCATCTAAATACTTTTTAAAGCGCCATGGAATGCTCATCCAATTTAATGGGGCTTGAATTAAAATAACATCTGCCCATAAGAATTTTCCAATTTCTTCTTTTACATCATATTCTTCTTCTGTAGCTGTAAACTTAATTTCGTAGTTCTCATTTTTTAAAAGTGTTGAAGCTTTTTCCACAAAAGTTTTATTCGCTTTGCCTTCAGAAAAAGAATAATACTGATGACCATTTATAATAAATACCTTTTTCATTTTATTTTTTTTAATTAGTTTTACAAATAAACTAATATTAGTTTATATTTTGAACTAATGTATTGTCTACTGCTAAAAATAGTGGTAACTAAAAAGTAACTAATGAGCAGAAAAATTATTGACAACCCTAATGTGTGTTCTTTAGTGCATGCAATGAACTTGATAGGAGGAAAGTGGAAACCCATATTGTTATATTTATTGTCTAATGGAAGTTTGCGATTCGGAAAACTTTTGATGTTTACGCCAAGTATTTCAAAAAAAGTTTTAACAGATCAATTAAGAGAATTGGAAGAAGATGGGCTAATTATTAGAAAGAAATTTGCTGAAGTTCCACCTCGCGTAGAGTATTCATTATCAGAAAATGGAAAAACATTACTACCTGTTTTAAAAATGCTAAGCGATTGGACAACAAATACATTTAGAGAAATAGATTTTCAGGAGTGTAGCATTGTTACTCATAAATAGCTATAGGTTAATTTGGGGTGAAAATAATATTGTAGACTGGCTTTTATTTATATAATTGGTTAATTATTAATGTGTTGTTTGTTTGTTTGTTTGTTTGTTTGTTTGTTTGTTTGTTTGTGGAGAAAGGTCTAGAATTTAATTTATCCAAAACTGTTTTAATTTTTGGGATATAATTTACTGATTTTAACATTATTTTCTTTTAATTGTTTTTTTATTTTTTTGCCAAGAGACAATAATAGAGTCGCTATAGGCTTTGGTAATGTTAAGTCCATTTATATTTTCTTTTTCTTTTTTTCTAAATAACTTTTTGTTTACTTTCATTAATACCGTTTTGTTTTTGTTCCTTGAACTTTTTACAAAACCATAATATTCAATATTAGGCCATATTAACTTTTTTTTAGAAAAATTTTTCCTGTTATTTTTTTTAGGTTGCTCAACTTTTGTTTTTATGGGGTTTCTTCTTTTTGAAGTTTTAAAGGGGTCTCTTTTTTTTAATTTAAGTATAAATGTATCTTTCGCTACTGTATAATTATTACTTAATTGTGCACTGATATAGTTCCTTTTTTGAGAAACTGTATTTTGTTTTCCAAAATATTTATAGAAAACACTTCCCCAAATAAAAAGGAGGGCGACAATTAAAATCGTATTTAGGTGTTTTTTATTCATTTATTGAATTTCAATTGACCAGACAATACTATAGTCACTTTCATTACTTGCGCGGTCTGTAGCTTTTACTCTCCAATAGTAAACTCCAGTAGTATCGAATGTATGTGTGTATGTATTATTCTCTGTAGAAGGAGTATCAATAATGGAAGTGAAATTGGAGTCATTAGCTATTTCAATAGTATTGGTGATTGTTGTTTGTAGGTTACCAGAATCACTACCATTTAACCAGTTAAAAATAACAGTTAGGTTATTTGTGACTTCCATATTTAAAGGAGATTCTAAGGTTGGTTGGTTGGGAGTATTTGTGTCTATGAATATTGAACGTTCTGAGTATTCTGTTGAAGTTGTATTTGTAGAGTTGACAGCTTTTACTTTCCAGATATATTTTGCGTCAATACTTAGAACACTAGGATCATTTATAGTATAACTTTCAGTAGTAATACCTGTTTCTGGAAATCCATTGACTATTTGTTGACCATTATCGTCTTTTATTAGTTCAAAAGTATAGCTAGTTGCAGCTGTAATTGGCGTCCAAGTAAATGTATGATTGGTATTATTGGTGTAAAGCGCATTATCTGGTAATAAAAGTTCTACGTTTTGATCTGTTAGGATATCTGAAGCTTCTACAGAAAAAGCACTTGGAAAAGTATAAGCTGTTTCGTAAGCAAAATTAGTGCCTTTTATTCTCCACTTGTAATGCCCTGGATTAATAATATAACTAAATGAGGTTCCTGTAACTAATGAGTCTACTATAGAGGCTTGGGCTTCGTTTAATATTTGAACTCTGTAATTATCGGCACCATCTATGTTTAACCATGAAAAATTTACTGTATTTCCTGTAATAATATCACCATTGGACGGAGCTATAACTTGTATAGTATCATTAGTGATGTCTTCTTCTAAAATATCATCACAAGCAAAAGCTATTCCTATTAAGGAAAAAATGATTAAGGCTTTATTTATTCTTTTCATAATTTTGTAATATTATTTTTAAATACAGTTTTGTCGTATTTGTTTGATAATTTTTTTTTGAATATAATTTAGAGCTTACAATCCTAGAATCTTTAAATTCTTTTTCTATGGCATACAGTAATGTAACCAAATGATCAAAAAGGCCTTCTAGTATTATTTGGTTTGAGTAAATTTTAAATTCTGCATCAGGAAATAAATGCACATCTTCAATAGATACAACGTTAAGTTCTATATTTTGCTTTGTAATAAAGTCAAGAATACTTTGTTGTACGAGATCAGGTTTTAAATTATTACCTCCTATTATTCTGTCTAGGTTTTTAGTTTCTTCTTTGAGAGCAAACAGAATATTATGTGATTCTGCTGTGTTCATTAGTTTTTTTTGAATATGATTCAATTTTTGTTTTGAATCTATAGTATGGCGAATAGTCTTTTTATAAGCTCCTAAAAAGAGCACTACAAAGCCTATAATGACAGCAATAAATTTTTGCTTATATGTTAGGTTATCAAACACTTTAAAGAGTTATTTTTATTTTAAAGGTATTTATCCTTTTATTTGATTGTACATAGTCCAAAATTTCTGAAGCATTCATCCATTTCAAGACTTTTAATTCTTTTACCCATTTATTAAAGGCATTATCACTTAAAGCTTCTCCTTCAATAATTAAAATATTTGAAGCGAGTTTTATTTTATTCTTTTGCCTGATTTTTTTTGTTTCTGGAAAAACTGAAATTGATTTTAAGGTTATAGTCTTCGGAATAGAGTTACTTATTTCAGAAATATACTTGGTTATAAAATCCTTATTATTTATCCTGTTTTCTAAAAGAATATGTTTTTTTAAAATTATTTCGTCTTTTAGTTTATTTATTTCAGAAGCAGTTTTTTGATAGGAGTTGTAATTATACTCATTGAGAATTATTTGTTCCCTGTAATAGTTTGTTAGATTATGACTAACTAAAAGAGTTATTAAAATGAAAACCAAGGTGAAAACACCTAGATATTTAAAACGTTTTTTAAATTTATATTCTGATTGATTACTAATGAATTCTGGGCCATCAATTTCAATCTTTTCATTTGAATATTTATAATCAAAGAATGTCGCTAAAAGGGCTACTTCATTTTCTTTAAAGGACTCATCGTTTATAGTGTAGTGAGATCTGGGCTCAGTTTTATTCTGAAAGGCTGTAATATTTCCATTAGCGATTTCTAAAGCGTAGCTTTTAGTCCCTATTTTTGAATGCGTTTTAATTAAAGATAAGAGATTAGCTAATACAAAAGGTCCAAAGGCTATGTGGAAAGTAAATAGGTTTAGGTTATTAATTTCATTTAGATACCTGTCTATGTTATTTTTTCTAGAAACGGAAGCATAAATAAGATTATTTTGTTGGTATTCATAAAAATAGAAATCTTCAGGATTAGCTTTAAAGATTAAATTATTTCTATAGCCAACAGTATTATCTACTATTTTATTTATAATATTATCTCCTTCTATATATAGAAGAACTGGGTAACTATGAGATAGCTTGTTTTTTAAGTCATTATTGAATGCGTTAGTGGAATAACGTTCTTTTATTTTTAATTCTTCATCTTTTAATTGAATGGTAAGCAAGGAAACAAGAGTAACACCTTCGTTATTAGACACTCCAATAACATAAAAATAATCATCTAAATTTAATATGGTATTAATTTTTTTTAACATTAATAAGTCACTGTTGGTTTAATAAATATATGAAGCTTAGATTTATCTTTACGTTTTTTACGGCTGCTAAAGAACCATTTTATGATTGGGATTCTTGAGAAAAAGGGCGTTCCTGTTCCGGAGTTTTCGTTTTCTAATTCATCTAATCCGCCTAATAATACCATTTCATTGTTTTTAACACGTACCATAGAATCGAATTGTTGAGTGGCTTTACCTGGAGGGGCATTTTCTCCTGCTCTAGCTAAAAAGGAGCTTTTTTCTACAGAAATAGTTAATGTAACGTTTTCATCTTTAGAAACGTAAGGGGTTATTTTAACACTTAAGTTCGCTTCTGTGGATTTCCATGTTCCTGTCTGTAATACCCCATCTGTTACACCTCTGCTAATCAATTCGTTGCTTTGTTCAAAGTAATAGCTTGTTTGTCCTATAGAAGAATTTGCTTCATGACCATTAAGCGTCACTAATTTTGGTGTTGAAGATAGTTTTATAAGGGAATTATTTTCTAAGGCTTTTAAGTTTAAATAAAAATTCTCTGTAACCTTTCCTAATTTTACAATTCCTAAACCGTTAAATGCATCTATTAAACTATTTACAGAAGTAGAATTTAAAGAAACATCAGTAGTTGGAAATAAGACTCCAGATGTTGTGCGCTGTTGACCATCTATTCCTGCTTGTAGTCCTGTTTGAATTTCATATGATTTTTGATATTGTACTATAATGACTTCAATTTGTATAACAGGAACAACACGATCTATTTCATGGATATAGTCTTTAAATTCATCTATTTGAATCTTAGAGCCAGCAACAACAAATCCATTAAGTTCTACAAATTCTTTAATTTCTAAGTTTTCAGTAACCGTTTTTGGTAATGATTTTTGGACGCTTTCTATAGATCTATTTTCTAATTGTATTAATTCTGTTGTTCGTAACCCTTCAGTTTTATGTTCCCCTATTAAATAAAGGTCATCTGTTTTTTTATAGGTATATTTTTTACCTTTAAATAGGTGGTTTAATAGATTGTCGAAGGTTATTTCATTAGCGATTAAAGTGCTTTTAATTCCTGTAGGTGTGTTATACATGAAAAAATTTACATGAAGTTTTTCCGCAGCATCGGTTAGCATATCTGCAGCATCAGCTTCAAATGCTCTTATATTTAAAAAGCCCTGGTTGCTAGTGTTTACCTCAAAACTGCCTGGATCTCCTTTTTTAAAATTATTCGACCTTCCTTTTCGGCTTCCTCTTTTTGAGCTAAACGTTTGCTTAGGACTTTCTTTTGGAGCCATATTTTTTTCTAAAAAATAATTTTCATTTTCATCTTTTGTTAAGATCAAATCATTAGATTTAGCGACCATTTTCATAACTTGATCAAAGGATCGGTTTAAAATATATGCAGATACTTTTTCCGCCTTTACATTTGGAGCCAATATTATATTTCGTTTAGAGGCATCTGTTATGGCTTGAGCCACTCTGAACAAGGAATCATTTTTTAGTTTAACTGATAAAAATTGATTTTGTTTATTATAATTAACATCTATAGGTTTTAAAGGCTTAGGTTTTTTTAGAATTTCTACTTTTTTCTTTTTATTGAATACTATTATAGAGTTTTCTATATTAGCTTCTAAATCATGTTTTTTAACTAGAAAAAGAAAAACTTCTTTAATGGGAATATCGAAAAAATTACCTGTAATGAGTTGATTTAATTGAGTATCCACGCTAACATTTAATTTATGTTCTCCGGCTAAAGTACTAATGAAATCATAAAGAGTTAATCCTGTTAAATCAATTCTAATGGCTTCGTTTAGACCTTTTTTTGTTTCAGAAAGTTTTTCAAGCTCATTTTGAAAACTAATAGTGTTAGATTGTGAATGGCTTAAATTGAAGAAGCATAAAAATAGGATAGAAAGTAATAGTTTATGGGGCATTTTTTAGGGATTTATAAGCATTGGGTAGATCTCATCTAAGGAAGTGATTCCTTCGGCAAGCATATTAAATGCCTTATCTGATAATCTAATATTGTTAGTGAAATTGGTCTGTTCTAATGTGTTTTTTTTAATGGATTCGGAAACCGCTCTGTTAATGGGTAATATTTCATATATAGCAGATCTACCATTGTAGCCTGTATGAAAACACGCATCGCAACCTTGTGCAACAAAATGGGTTGCTATTGTTTTTGTTAAATGATAAGTACTTGGAAGGTCTTCTTCATTGAAAGGTTGTTCTTTTTTACAGCTATTACACAGAGTTCTAACTAAGCGTTGTGCGACTGAAATATTTATGGTTTCAGCTATTAAAAAAGGAGGGATTCCCATGTCGATCAATCTAGAAATTGTGCCTATAGCAGAATTTGTGTGAATGGTAGATAATACCAAATGTCCTGTTAAAGAAGCTCTAATTGCCATTTGAGCGGTTTCTGCATCTCGAATTTCTCCTAGCATTATAATATCGGGATCTTGTCGTAAAAAAGAACGTAGTGCAGAAGAAAAAGTTAATCCAATATCTTCTTTAAGTTGAACTTGATTAATTCCTTTTAATGTATACTCTATGGGATCTTCTACAGTTACAATATTTCTTTTGGTATCGTTAAGATGTTTTAAGGTACCATATAATGTTGTTGTTTTACCAGATCCAGTTGGGCCGCTAATAAGTACTATACCGTTTGTTTTTTTAACAGCCTCTAAATATTTAACGAGTTCCTCTTTTTCAAAGCCTAATTGATTAATATTTAGGTGAGATGCGTCTCTTGCTAGTATTCTCATTACTACTTTTTCACCATGATGAGTTGGCAAAATAGAAACCCTTATATCGAAATCATCGTATTCAATTCTACCATCTTGTGGAAGTCTTTTTTCTGTGATATCTAAATTAGATTTTATTTTTATTTGATTGATTAATTCAAGATAATAATCCTTTTTGATATGATTCTTTTCAATGAGGTGGCCATCGATTCGTAATCTAACTCTAACATCATTTTCATAAATTTCTATGTGAATGTCACTAGCATTTATGTTTTTAGCTTCAAATATAAGTGCCTCAAGAAAGTCATTGCCATAGGATACTAATTTAGGTTTGTCATCATTAATTCTATAAAAAGTAGATAGAGCCTTTTTTATTATATTTGAAGCAACTGGTTCTAAAATTATGGATTTATCTAAAATTAATTTAAGTTCATCTTTTATAGTGTTCGCTTTTTGATTATTAAGCTCATCTATGTAAAAGGACATACTCTGTTCTTGAATGTCTTTTGGAATAATTAGAAAATGATTGGCTATTTCAGAACTAATAGACTGTTGTAAATCAATATTTAAAGTTAATGGCTGTATGTTGTTTATGGTTTTCAAAATATAATGTTAATTTTCAAGACATTTTTTAGTATTATGTTAAGTATGAGGAAAATTGAGAGGTAACCTGCTAGCGGTATTGTATTTTTATTTTTCAGAAGGGCTTCTGTTACGATATGAATGATTAATGAAAAAATTAATCCAAATATGAAAAATAAGATAAAAGGTTTGAAATTAAATAACGGGACTATTGCTATAAAAAAAACGATGTCTCCTAAGCCAATTAAGCGATCTATCGGGTTAACAAAAGTCTTTGTTTTAATAGAGAAATAAAGAATCAATCCTATAATATTTATTAAAATAAAACTACTATTGTACAGAACGGCTTCTAAATTTAAATTAGCAGACATTATATTTATTATTAAGCCTAAAATGAAAATTAAGAGAGGTAAAATTGCATGTATAGTTCTTTTTTTTAAATCTTGAAAAAAAACAAAGAGCAGTACAATAACTAATAGCGAAGTCGCGAGGTTAACAGCCAATTTAATCTTTAATTATTTCTTTTAATTCTCTATTTTGATCTATTTGCCAAGTGTTGTATATACCATCTCCATCAAAGTCTTGAAGCGATGTAGCTGTTGCTTTAAAACCGTTTAAAGAGGACTCAGTAATTTCTATTTTATATACAGCTTGTCCACCTTTGTCAATCGTTAAGGATTGTTCAAAATTTATTTCATTAAGGTCTGACGAGTATTTTGAATGTCTATAAAAATGATTTTTTTCCAAACTATGTACCATTGTAAGCATATTCTGTGCTTCTGTAGATCTTGCCATTGCGACAATAGGGGCTTGACTTGGTAATACTAAATAAATTAAAATACCTATAATACAAAGAACTATCAATATTTCAGATAAAGAATACGCCTTTAAACGGTATTTTTTTGAGTTAGGGATTATCATTTTTATTAGAATTTTAGTAATTTAAGGATTTGATACACAGGTAACAAATATATAGTTTTTAAGTTTTCTTTTTGTTAATTTTCTATGATTTTACTTAGATCAAACAAAGGGGAGTACATTGCGACCATAATAAAGCCTACTATGCCTCCAATAATAACGATCATTAAGGGTTCTAAGATGGTACCTATCATCTTAGTAGAGTGGTCTATATCTTCATTGTATTGATTCGCTAATCCATCATACATTTTGTCTAATTCATTAATTTGCTCCCCAATAGATGTTAATGAAATTATTTTTGGTGTAAAAAAAGAATGTTTTTTTAGGCTACTAGTTAATGACTCTCCTTTAAGCACGTTTTTTTTGCTATCAGAAATTGCCTTTTTTAATGGATAAAAAGTAATCATTTTTTCTGTGAGTTCTAACGCTGTTATTAATGGGGTTCTAGCCGATAGTAAAAGACTTAATGATTGGCAAAATCTAGCTAAATAGATTTTTCTTATTAATGCTCCAAAAAAAGGAGTTTTTAAAAGGATTACTGCTTTTGTATTTTTGAATTGTATATTGTTTTTGAATATTTTTTGAATAATAATTACAGATAAAATAATAATCATAATTATTAAAGCTATAGTATTGAAGTTATTAGATAGCTTTACAACAAACTTTGTTATTTTAGGTAGTTCTTTTCCAAACTGTTGAAATACAGTAGAGAACATAGGGACAACATAACTGAGCATAAAGTATAATACAGCAAAGGTAATAACCAAAACAAAAATAGGATAAGCCAAAACGGACACTATCTGTCTTTTCATTTTAATTTTTCTAGTATAGAATTTTTGTAGTTGATCAAATATTTCAGGTAACCTCCTTGTTTCTTCTCCTATTTTAATACTGTAATATTCATATGGTGAAAAAAAAGAATACTCTTGAATAACTTCATTAAGTGGTTTCCCTTTAACCACAGCGTCGTTGATATTTTTATATACAGACTGTATGAATTTAGACTTTTGCTGCTCTGTTAATATTGTTAAAGCTTGATTAAAATCTACTCCTGATTTTATGAGTGTTGAAAACTCTCTATAAAAATCTTCTTTTTGTTTGTCTGGAAAACGATTAAAAAGCGATTGTAAGAACCCTAATTTTCGAAAGGAAACCGCTTCTTTTTTTCTTTTTTTTTCTTTATTGTATGCGCTTACATCAATTTTCATTGAAATATTTTTTATTTATTATCTCTGCGTTGCTTTTATTTAAAAAATAATAAGCGATAATTGGTTTATTCAATAGTTGTAACGTTATGTCCAGCCGCTTAGCATTTGTCATTGTTTTATTTTCAACAACTTCAAAGTTGGTAACCCTAAGCTTAAAGGTATCTATTACCTGTTTATGTTGCCTTAGGATATGTTTTTTTGTAAAATGATAGCTAATTTCTGAATTATTATACTTTTTTAAAAGGAGAGAACTTTTGTTTACATCAAATTGAGCCGCTGCATTAATATCATATTTAAGAATACTATTAAATAAATCGTATTGAATGGTTGCTGTGTTTTCTTTTTCAAATAATACCATTTGTTTGTTAAAAAGGTTGAACATTAAATAACTTAGGCTAACAACAATACTTATAATTAATAAACTTAATAGCACCTCCATTATTGTAAAACCTTGTAATGACTTATTCATAATCATAATGAACTATTCTTTTTTCTTGGTACGTTTTTGTTTTTGTAGTGATGGTCCATATTAATATTACTATATGTTCTTCTTTTCTTATATCAACGGTCTTTAAAAGGCTATAGCCATCATATTGAAAGGTGTTATTCTCATAATCTTTCTGCGCTATAGTACGATGAGTTAATAATTCTATAGTTTGTTTTGCGTTATAATAACTTAAAGGATTATTCCGTTTTATCACATTAATGTATATGGTAAATGCGACTAAAATACATATAGATATAATTGAAATAGCAATTACTGATTCCATTAAGGAGGCTGCTTTTAAATATTTAAAACGTTTTAATACTACCATAGTTTTTTGTTGGTGCTACATTTTTAAACATGGGCAATCCTATGAAGTTTTTAGGTAAGCTGTCTCTATTAATAGTTGCATTTAGAATAACATTTTCATATTGTGATGATTTTGTTTTCAAAAAAAAACGATCGGAGTAAATGCTTCCTATAATTTTTCCTTCTACTTGTGTGCGGCCATAACAATAAATATCTCCAACAATCATTGTTTTTTTTTCTATTGTTAGTATTCGTTTTAAGGAGCCTTTATAAGTATTACCATCAATAATAATTCCTCCGATTAATTTTGCGTTTTTTTTTATATTTACAGAAACGGAATCTATGTCATTTTTAATGTAAATACTAGAAGGGTATTGTAATAACGCATTTTCTTTTAATGTTACATTTTTTTTAGCTATAATTTGAATATTACCTTTAAATCCAGAAGCTATAACTACTTTTGGTGCTATTAATAAAATATCGTTTAATATTGCTGAGGCCTCAATTTGTATAGGGGTCTTAGATGTTAGTATTAGGTTGCCTTTATATGTAACATTTTCTAGGTTATGTATACCATTTAAATCAATGTGTTTTGTGTCATTTTCAAAATTATTTTCAAATGTTTTAAGGGCTATATTTGCGGGGTGGTAGGTTTCGTATGCTGATGCGTTTATAGTAATATCTTTGTCTATCTTAGGAAGTCTATTTTCAGACGCGGTTTGTTTCCCTTTTATGTATATATTATTAGCTATTTGATTATTAATATAGATTTGTTCAGTTTTGCCATAAGGGACTTTTAAATCTCCTAAGATTTTAGTTTTTCCTGAAAACTTTAGCGGTTTATCATAATTAGTGGCGTATAATGAAAGTTTTTTTGATTTGATTTGTTTTTCTCCAACTAAAGCAATCTTAGAAATAGTATCTTCTTTAAAAATAGTTTTTATAATGAGAATATCGTAAAACCCCCAATTCTTTTTTTTTGCATAAGAGAAAATACCGTCGTCAAAAAGATCCAAAGATTGTACTTCGTTGAATTTAAGTAAATCTAGATTATTTATGTAATAATTAAATGCAGAATCATTTCGGTTTATTAAATGATTACTCATTTCTAGTTTGGCACTTAGCATATTTTGATAATGGGAGATCAAAACTAAACTGCTACAAATAATTGAAATTAAGATACAAATAAAAACAGCATTACTTAATGCAGAAGCTTTATATGCTCTTTTTATCTTCATTGTTTTTAAAAGCTTTTGTTTTAAAGTTTATGTGTTTTTATATTATGAAATTACGAGGCATTGAAAAAAATATTAATAGCTATTCTTTTTTTGTTTATGGTTTTTTTCTTTTTTAGAACGGGGCCTTCTTTTTAAATCTTTTTTATTTTCTTTGGTTAGGCTGTCCTTCTTTTTAAAAATTTTTTTGAGAAAGGATTCTTTATCTGACTTCTCCTTTTTTATAAAGACAACTCCTTTTTTATAAAAGGTAGTATCTTTAGTTTTTACATTAATCCAAGCACCGACTTTGTTGCCTTTTTTGTATTCCCCTTTTTCTATAATATGGCCAATAGAATCGTAAGACTTATAATAGCCTTTTTTTACTCCTTTAGTCCAATTTAGAACCTCTTTTAATTGACCGTTTTGGAACCATTTTTTCCAAAGGCCATCTTTTAAACCATAGATAAAATGACCTTGTTCTGCTAATTGATTGGATTTGTAGAATTTAGAATAGGATTTATGTAATAAAAAACCTCCAGCACCGAACTCAGAATTATGAATTTTACCAGATTTAAACCAATAGTATTGCTTTTCTTTTTTAAAAGAAGAAACTTTTTTTAGAGAAACATAACATTCTACATCGTAATTACCGTTTCTAAATGTTTTTTTTTGAAGATCGTCATTTTCTGAATAAAAAATATTTGAAAAAAATAAAAAACTAAAAAATAATAATAGAGTTGATTTTAACATTAGGGCTTAATTTCGTGTAAATATAGTTTAAATAAATAGTTCAAAATGAATTAAAAAGCTATGTTTTAATTTATATAACTAAAAAACATAGACATTGGATACTTTGTAGGGCTTTTTTATGTGGCTATTATTATTATTATTATTATTATTATTATTATGAAATTTAACGTAATATTTACTTAGTTTCAAATTTTTAATGCTTGGTTAAGCATATATGAGCTGTTTGTTTAACTGAAAAAAAGCATAGACTCATTGATTTTTTTTGACTTCAGAATTTGAACCTTATATTTTTATTTAAAACTATTAAATAAATAAATTTATGAGAACAAAACCCAAAACACTCTCGTTAATGCTTTTAACAGCATTACTGCTTTTAACAGCCTGCTCACCTAATAATTCAGAAGCTAGTTATATCCCTGTACCAGATACAATTACTTTTAATCCTGTCTTGTCAGATTATAATATTTACCAAGGTGATATTAATAATTTAATGCCAACTGATGGTTATGAGCTTATAGAGCTAGCATCGCCCCTTTTTGTAAATTATTCAGAAAAACAACGCTTGGTAAAACTACCAGAAAGCACCCAAATGACGAAAGTTGATAATGGTATTCCTAACTTTCCTAATGGAACAATTTTAGTAAAAACGTTTTACTATTATAAAGATAAGCGTAACCCAGAATTAGGAAAAAAAGTTATAGAAACCCGATTGTTAATTAAAGAAGCAGATATGTGGAATGTTGCTACTTATGTATGGAATGCAGCTCAAACTGAAGCAAGTTTAGAGCTTAATGGCGTGAATAAAAATATTACTTGGATTGATGCAAATGGTAATAATAAATCTGTGAAATATGAAGTGCCAACGCAGCAGGATTGTACGACTTGTCATCAAGTAAATTCTAAGATAAAGCCCATAGGTCCTAAATTAACGAATATGAATATAGAGGTTATAAGAAACGGAGCAACCGTAAACCAATTACAGCATTTTCAATCATTAGGTTTAATGGAAAACTTTAATCATGCTCAAATACCAACGTTACCAGATTATCGCTCTTCAACATATACAATTGCAGAAAGAGGAAGAGCGTATTTTGAAATGAATTGTGCGCATTGTCATAATCCAGAAGGACTTCCTAAAGCAGCTAGAAAGGGGTACGATTTTAGATATACTACACCTTTATCTCAAACAAGAATATCAGAAAAGAAAGGTAAGATTAGTAATGTTATTGGTAGTGGACGAATGCCATGGATTGGAACAACCACTTTGGATGTAGAAGGTTATGCAGTAGTACAACAGTATTTAAATAGTTTATAAGTTAAGTATTAAAGAAATAACTAATTGTAATATACTATTTTAGATAAAAACGAGTATCAATTAATTTTAATAGATTCTATTTTAAGAAAAGAACGAATATCGTAATGATTTTTTTTAATTGATGCTTGATTTTTAGGTTATTATGTTTATAATTGCAAAAAAAAATAAAAAAATAATATTTTTTGAAATTTTAATGAAAATAGAACGACTTAAGCGTTAAATAAAAATAGAACCCCTTGAAAAATCAAACCCCTTTAAAATCCGCACATTATTTTTTATATGAAAAATTATTTATGCCATTCATTATTACGATAATGAGGTGTATGAGTTATCTAGAATTAAAATAATGTTTTCCTTTATATAATTCCTGAATTATACTGCTTATTGATTAGAAAGTAAATAAAATTCTTATTTATAAAGGAATGGTATGTCTTGTTTTAATCTTTAGGGATATGTGTAAAACACTTGCTTTTTTATGAGGTATGAGTAGAATTATGTTTAAAAATAAATAATTAACTGCAAAAATGATAAAAATGACAACAAAAACGTTAATACGATTTTATTAGCCTTTAGAGCCCTCAATAATGAGTGTTTAGGCTCTAAATTATAAAAAAAAACAGAACCTCTTAAAACCTCGTAAATTACTTTTCTATTAAAAAAATATTTATGCTATTCACTATTTAGATAATGAGTAGCCTATTCTTAGGCTAAGAATTGAAGTAATGTTTCCCCTTACATAACTCCTAAATTATATTCATTGACTTAAAATAAATAAACACCTTGTTTATAAGGACTATTTATGCCTTTTTTTAAGCTTCTTAATAAGGTGTAATGCGTTTGTTTCTAGTGATGTAGTGTAAATATGTATTAAAAACGTAAAAACAATTATTAATAACAAAAATGACAAAAATGACAACAAAAATTAAATTAACAACCCTCTTTTTATTGGTGTTAGGAACTCAGTTAATGGATGCTCAGGCTCCTAATTATGAGTTTTGGTCCAATGCAACTACGTCGCTATGGGCAAATAGAGATAATAGTGCACATCATGAGTATATTAAGTTTAATATTGGAGATCGGCAAGTTGGTAAAATGGATAATAATACCTTTTTTTTCGATGGAAGAACCAATGGTTTAAATCCAGTAGGAACCCATGCTAATTTTGCTACGAACCGAGGACTCAGTCTTATAGCAAATCTCGATTATGGAAACGAGATACATCAACAATCTATATATATGAAAGTAAGAGTCCCAGGAGCAGAACATGATGTAGCAGTTTTTAGACCGAATAATATAGATTTAAAGAAAGATGTATATATGCGTGGTAATTTAGGTATTAATAATACGGTACCAACAGAAAGAATTCACGTATCAAATGGAAACATACGTGTAGACAATGGACAATATCAAAGTTGGGGACCATTAGTATTACGTCCAAACTCAGACAATATAGGAGGAGATGATTATACTTCTTTTATGAACAGTGACAATATTGAAACGGTTAGAATACAAAGAGGACAAATACGATTAATTACAGTTGGAGGTACAGGAAGTGAAGTGCATTCTACAGGAGGCCTTGTTTTACGACCAGACATCGAAAACAATGGTGGTGATGATTTTGTATCCTTTAGAAATACCCAAAATGTTGAGCAAACAAGAATCCAAGATGGTACAGTTACCACGCATATTGGCTCTTATACAGATGCTTCCGGAGAAGAACAAACACGTATAGAAAATGGAACCATTACTACCAATAGAGTGGTTTTAAATGTAGGATCATTTCCCGATTATGTGTTCGATAACGACTATAATTTAATGCCCTTAAACGAAGTGGCCGAGTATATTAAGCAAAACAAGCATTTACCCAATATGCCATCAGAAGTAGAAGTGGTTGCTAATGGTATGAGTATTGGTCAAATTAACACCATTTTAGTTGAAAAAGTAGAGGAATTAACATTACATACGATTAACCAGCAAAATACAATAGATGCACTAAGTGCTAATGCTATTATTCAAGATAATAAAATAAAAATGTTATTAAAGGAGTTGGAATCGTTGAAATCTGTTTTAAATACAACCCTAAACAAAGTAAATAAATCTTTATAAAGAATAAATCTTTATAAAGAATGAAACTATGTTAAAATTATGATAAAACTATATTAGTTTTATGTTAATAACTAGGCGTTTCGAATAGTATAAAAAGGACGGTTATTGTTTCTTAAGTAAAATGAAAAATGTGGGGCTTCTCTAGGGTATTAAACATTTAATATAATAAAAATATATCCAAGGTACTATATGTGACTTAAACGACATAGAAAATAAGCGATAAATTATCTGTTTGAAAGGCACTATATTTAATTGAAATTTAATCTGTTTTTTTATAAAAATTTAAATATTTATTAAGTGAATCCCTTAAATGCAGCTTTGAAAAAGAAATTCTTTAAAATTCGTACTATACTTTCTTAGACAAAAGAATATATTAATTCAATTCATTGTTTTAATAATAATGGATAGTCTTAAAAGTAACATTTATCCGAATGTATTAGCTAATAGTATTTCTAGATTTAGGTAATAAATAAAATTCTTATTTATAAGGGATATCTATATCCTATTTTAAGCTTTTAATAAAAAGATATAAATCATTTTTAAAGATGTAAAGGGGAGACTATATCTAAATTAGAATATTGAAAAATAATTATTAATAATAAAAATAATACCAATGATGAAAACAATAACAAAGATCAAATTAGTAGCGCTATTTTCATTAGCAATAGGAGCACAATTAGCAGGGGCTCAGGATGACTTTATTTTAACGGGGTCATCACCTGATGATAATGATATTAATTTGGATAACGGAAGACAATATCAAAATGAAGGTGTTTTAGTATTGCGTTCTGGTTTAGATAAAAAACCAGATGAAGACTTTATATCCTTCAGAAATGGAGATAATGATGAAATTGCTAAAATCGATAATGGAACCCTTACAATTAACATAGGTTCTTTTACTAATGTTTCAGGGGTTGAAACCACACGCATAGAAAATGGAACCATTACTACCGGTAGAGTGGTTTTAAATGTAGGATCATTTCCCGATTATGTGTTCGATAGCGATTATAATTTAATGCCATTAAGCGAAGTGGCCCAGTATATTAAGCAAAACAAGCATTTGCCCAATATGCCATCAGAAGCAGAAGTGGTTGCTAATGGTATGAGTATTGGCCAAATTAATACGCTTTTAGTAGAAAAAGTAGAAGAATTAACGCTGCATACGATTAACCAAGACGAAAAAATAGAAATGCTGATAAAGAAGCTGGAAGCAATGAAATCTACTTTAGAATCAGTAATAGAAAATAATAATTAAACATTTTACATAAATTATGAAAAAACATATCATACTATGCATTTTATTATGCATAGCCGGGATAAGCATGTCCAATGCTCAAGAGACCGAACTCTTTCGGTTTGTAAGTATGCAATTAAATGCTAACGGAGAAAAACAAGTCTTGCATCATAACCTAGAAACTCATCAAGCAAATGCAATTCCGCTTTCAAATGAGACTTTTAATACTGAAGATGGCTATTTACAAGCCTTCATTCTTAAGCGTGTAAATCCTGGGAAAGTTCTTATTGTTTCCGCAAAACAAAGCACTCATTTTTTAAAAAGAAATCCATCAACCGGACTCTGCGTGTTTAGCCCAATAGAAAGTAATGAAACGTTAGCAAACTATACCTGGGAAATAGAGTTTTCAGGAAATAACTCTAATGAAGTCGTGTTACGGAGTACAGCAGCAAATCAGCATGGCCTTTCTATTTCTACAGAGGGCAATGTTAGAGTCCAAACCTTAACTAATACCTTAGGTCAAGCCTTAAATAATGGTGGAATCGTAGGCGATATGTATCGCTTTACAATGGCACGTATTACAAATGTATTTTAAAAACGAAATAGGATGAAAAATACTATAAAAGAAATTATAAACAAAGCTTTAGTGTTAGTATTACTATGTTTTAGTATACTAAGTACTGCACAAAATAGCCCTGGGATTTTACGAATTTTAGGCGCCAATAATTATACAAGTCACTTCGATACCCAAACAAAGTTAAGTACCGACTTAATTAATAACGGAAATGTGGGGCATGCTACCATAGAATTTTGGGCCAAAGCAATGCCAGAAACAATGGGAGCTAATTATAGTCCATGGCATCTTTCTAACTTAATAAAAGGGAGTAATGGGTTTGCTTTTACAGTTAGTCGAGAGCAATTAGAGGTTACAATAGGAAATGTACAAGTTCCTATTGCTTTAGATGGACAAGATTATCTGTTTAGTAACCAATGGAATCATTTTGCATTGGTTTTTAATACCGCAGCAAGCACTATTGGCGTTTTTGTTAATGGTGTAGAACGTGGGCTGTTACCCTACACAAATATTACTCCAGAAAATTTGTATATGACGATTTCATCGCCAAACGATGAATTGTATATTACTGAATATAGAGCCTGGAATCATTTGCGTTCTAGAGGACAAATACAAGATAGTCAATACCGCTCATTGTATAACGCTACGCAAACGTCTTTAGAAGTTTTTTATGATCAAGGTTTGGTGATTGCTTATACTAATGATGATTTTGAAGAGGAGTCTATAAGTGATTATTTACCAGAATTAAGCCGAATTTCATGGAACAATGCCATGCAAGTATTATCGGCAGACAATATTACTACAGAAGCATCCTATATTACAAGTAACTATACGGGAGGTGTGGGGCTGTCTCAAATACGAAACAACTTGGATCACCCTATTTTTGAATTATCAGAAATTTTATTAACGGCTTCCGATGGCGATGGCGCAACATCAGAAATTTCAGGTGGAAGAAATGGGGTGTATCTAAAATGGCCACATATAAAAAATGTAGCATCCTACAGAGTCCTAAGGAGAAATATAGAAAGTGCAGGAGAACCTATACTTTTAGAAACCATAAACGATGTGGTTAATAATATCATATCTGTGGATATGACCTTTTTTGATGCAGGGGGCTTACCTAATGAGTTGTATGAATATAGCGTAGAACCTGTTTTTGAAGATGGGACTACAGGTAATGCAGGTAAAGATAAAGGTTTTGTATTTGCGAATGGGAGAGTAGAAGGAGTAATAGAAACAGCACTACCTGTAGTCGCAACACAAAATGCTAAAGTTGTAGCTATTCCAGCATCAGAGGCGGTTAGCCTTCCTGGTAGCGCCTTACACTTTAATACTGGTTCAAGTCCAATTATAATGGAAGGTGTAGAAGATTTTAGAGAAGCTAATTTAGAAGGAATGGTAGAGTTTTGGTATAAAACACCAAGCCTAGCATCAGCTAGTAATACTATTTTTAAGTTAGGTACTTCAGAGATCCGATTAGACCAAAATACGATAAATGTACAGCTTAATGGTAGTACTTATATTTCTGCAGACCGCGCTAATGATACAGCATGGCATCATTATGCTTTTATTTATGGCCCTAATGGTGGTAAATTGTATGTTGATGGCGGGATAGCGCCTACAGGAGCAGAAACAGAAGACAAGCCTAATAGTGAGGTCAGTACTCCATTTTTAGTGAATTTGGGAGTGGTTTCTACATTTTCATTAAACAATACAGTAAATACGCCTTATTATTTGGATGAAATTCGTTTATGGAAAGGAGTAAAAACGACTTTAGATGTTAGGCGATTTAATGAGCATATTGTGTCAAATAATAACGAGGCAGCAAGCCTTATAGCTTATTATCGTTTGGATTTAGAAGATTCAAATCAAATTTATAACCAAGCACCAGCAACCATTGGTCGCTTAACTGGAAATAGTGAAGATGAATTGATTCATTTGTCAGCTTCAGAGCAGCCAGAGATTAGCTATGCAACTTATACAAATTCCGATGGGCGTTATAGCTTTAACTCTATAAATACAGGAGCAGAAGGTGATGCATTAGAATATCGCGTAGAGCCTTCTAAACTTAATTATAAGTTTATGCCAGAAAACAAGGTTGTTGAACTCGATAGAATATTACAAACAATCCCAGTAGAGGCAAGTTTTACAGATGTCTCTGCGATACCTGTTTCTGGGCGTATTGTTTACCGAGAAGTAGATCCTAGCGCAGTAGGTGGTTATGCACTTTATCCTTCATTAATAGGTACAGGAATAGAATTAGACGGGGTACTTGTAAATGGTGCAGGCTCTAATTCAGGAGTAACTACAGATGCCGATGGGGTGTATGCGATAACAGCATCTCCGGGGAAGCATACTTTTGGAGTCTCTAGTCAGGTGTCATCAGGAGATTCGAATTCCGAAGATAATACCGTGTTAGATCTTAGAAGTTTAGATTTTGATGGAGCAACAGGCTATGCTGTTTCTAATACGTCTATAGCAGTTACTAATGGACATGGATTTACTTGGTCTGGTTTTGTAAATCCAGATGTAGTCGTCGATCCCAATGCTGAAATACCAGAAAATCAAACTATTTTGCATTGGGGAGCGTTGAGGCTAGAGCTTAGAAATAACAACCGCTTGCAAGTAGTTGTTAATGGCGTAGCTACGACATTGTTTGCTAATTTAGATCCTAATAGATCGCAATATGATTTCTTTGCAATCTCTGTAGATCCTGAAAATGCGACCATTGGATTTTTAGTAAATAATAATTATAGTACGGATGTTTTATCTTCTGGATTAGCTATAGATTCTAAATTTTATGTAGGTGCGCGATATGTTAATGAAACAGATGTTTCTTTTGATAATTTTTCAAGAGCAAATGTAGATATATTGGAATATAGAGATATAGCTTATAACTTAAGTCAATTGCATGCTATAAGAGATGGTAATGTTATTACTGAAGATAATGAATATTTAAAACTGTCTTATAACTTTGAGCAGTTACGAGGCACTAAAGCAATAAGCTTAGTTGTAGATAAAAATTCCAATGAAAATAATTATTTACAATTAGAAGAAGGAGCTTATTTTAGTGAAGAATCGTCATCGGTATATCGTAGAAACTTTGCGTTTGACTATCGTGTACTAAATGAACGTTATATCCCAGAAGGTGGCGAGAACGATACAACTTATAGTTTTCCTATAGTCGAAGCGGTATCGAGTTTGAATTTTGAAAACCTAACCCGTCGATCTTTTATAGGAAATATAGTGGTGCCTTGTAATAGTGATGTTGGCGGTTGGACGGGAACCATAACCCGAACAGATATTGCTTTTCCAACTTATAAAGTAGATATCGATGCGACTCATTTTAATGCCGAAGGGTCTGTGTTTACTATAAATGATTTACTGCCAGGTCAGTATCGTGTAGCCTTAACAAACCAAGAATCAGGACGTCAATTACCGTCGTCAACAATTGATTTAAGATCAAGGAATAATACGTTTGATTTTGCGTATAGAAATGATATTAAGGTAAAAACGACTCTTTATCGTTATACTGTTGCAGAAGCTGAAGCAGGAGTTGAGTTAACAGAAGCCGAATTAAATGAACGTCTTATTTCAGCGACTTGTGGCCCAGAAGAAGATATTTATAATATCCCAGCAGGAACAGGGGTATTGATTTCAGTTGAGGTGTTTGAACGTTATGGAGATGGAGATTGTCAAGTTTCAGATGCTGTTGTAGATCTGTCTGGAGATATGATTGCGGTCGCTATGAATAATACTACGAATGCTTTAGGAAAAGCCAATTTTGTTGTAAATTTAGGAGCTCCTAATTTTTTAGGCGATTTATTAAGAGGCTTAAATATAACAGTTGGACATAGTATAGGTTCTCAAAACAGAACTGCAAATGATAATATTTCAGCTTATTTAACAGGTGCACGCCGTTCCAATTCCGATTTTACTTTAGTGCAACCTACGATAGGTTTTGTATTACATGATCCACCAGGCGATGGGAGTACTGCAACTCTAGAAAGAGGGAGTAGCTATTCTTATAACACTTCTGTAGATAGAGAGTTGAGTACAGTTGCAGGGTTTACTGGAACTCCAGCAGGGATCTCAACAGATGTAAGAATGATAACTTTAGTTTTAGCCGCTCCATTAGGTGTTGGTACAGCTATAGGAACCTCTACTCAAATTATAGAGTCAAGTACTAGTCCAGAAATTTCTAATAATACAACATATACGTATACAAGATCAACGGGAGGTGGTACAAATGTTAGTTTAAACCAAAGTATTACAACCCCTGGTTTTGATGATTATGTGGGGCAAGATGCCGATGTATTTATTGGGACTTCACAAGTACTAACCTTTGGTACCGGAAGTAGCTTAGAAGTAACCGACTGTATTGCTAGTGTTAAAGCAGAGAATAGAGTGATGACTGCAGAAATTCAAACACCATTCGTCTTTACCAGACAACAAATACAAGATGAGACAATCCCAGACCTACAACGTTTGTTAATTGTAAGACATGACGAACTTTATCCACCTACTCAAGAAGAAATAGATGCTCGTAGTTCTTTAGATTTAGGAGGAACTATAGCAGGATTTAATATTGATATAGCATCTGAAGATACCGATAAAACTCTAGGGAATTATCTTTATGAAATAGATAATTGGCAACAAATCATTAAACGAAAGAGTAGAGAAGAATTGGAGGCACTTTTTAATACAGCACCAGGTTTTTCAGATACAACAAGTGATTTAGTTTCAAACGATCAAAGTATTGGGTCTTCAGTAACACAATTAGATGAAGAGATTGCTTATAGTGCGGGACCGAGTGTAAGTTATGCTTTAACAAGAGAGACCAGTATGAGTGAGCAAATAGGACATAGTGGAACGAACGTGCTTTCTGGAGGATTTAGTACAAGTCATTCTATTTTTGGTTTTGAATTTGGTTTAAGAACAGAACTTAGTATATCTGGAACACGCGGTAGTGTAACAGCAACAGGAACGACCAATGGAAGAGTCGATAGCTTTACTCTACAGGATGATGATGCTGGCGATCAATTTAATGTGAGAATACGAAGAGACCCTTTGTATGATACGCCCATGTTTTTTACTACAGCAGGCCAAAGTATGTGTCCTTTTGAATCTGGTACAGTACCACGTCAAGGTGTAGAAATAACAGCTGATAGAACCGTAGGATATGGTACAGGGGATGAATCTATATTGTATAATTTAACCTTGAGAAACACGCAGATTTCAGCCGATAATACACCAAAACGCTATATTGTAGCTATGGACGGCGCTTCCAATCCTTTAGGAGCTATTGTACTCTTAAACGAGTCTCCAATTTTTGAGCCAGGAACAGCCTCTCCATTTACTTTTGCATTGGATGGCGGATCAGATGTCGGCGTACGTCGTGAAATTTTAGCGAAATTACGAATCGCTCGAGGTACAGATGCGCCTTCAGATATTTCTTTTGAAGATATAGGAATAAGAATCTATGCCGAATGTGAATTCGAAGGGTTTAATCACTTATATCGAGAAGATGAATATGCAGAAGTAGGTGTTGTCCCATTTCAAGAAATAAAGGTAACAGCACATTTTTCTGGAGCATGTATCGAGGAGATTATACCAAGTCAGCCTCAAGAGGATTGGGTGGTAAATAATACCGATAATAACCAATTAGACTTTAGATTTAGAATACCAGAAGTATCTAATGAAACAGCTCCAGAAGGATTTACAGTAGATATTGAATATGCTATAGACGGAAATAACGAACCAGCAATATTAGAATCGATACGCTTAGCAGATTTAACGGCTAATCTGCAAAATGATGGCTTTATTACCTATAGTGCCGATGTTTCAGCATTAACAGATGGCGTGTATCGTTTTAGAGTCACTCCAGTATGTGATGATGGCGGAGCAGGTATTCCAGCAAGCCGAATGAACCCAACACCATTTGTAAGTGGCCGAATAGCAAGGAATGCGCCAACGCTTGTGAGTACGAATCCTGTCTCAGGAGGTATTCTTACAGACCAGACCATCTCAGCGACATTTACAAGCGCTATAAACCCTGTAACCGCAACCAATAGTACTATTTCATTACGTGGAATATTAGGCGGCTTGCCCAAGGAATTGGTCTCTGCAGAGTTAACAGAAGTTGCCGATGAAATAAGCATCCCTCACCAATCACAATTTGATATTTCAGGGGCTTTTACCATAGAAATGTGGATGCAACCGTCAGGGTTTCCTTCTTCTCAAAATGTGCCTATTATTAAAAAAGGCGAGAATTATGAAGTTGCATTAACGCCTTCAGGACGTATATTGGTCAATGGATCAACCTTGTCTAATGTTTCAGTGCAACCATTTGTATGGACTCATGTTGCTGCCGTTTATGATGGGGCAAATACCATTCAGATTTATTATAATGGTTCGCCTGTAGGATCGGCTACATATAATGGAATTACAACAAATACACAGGCTATAACAATTGCTTCACCTGTAAATGGGGAGTCGTATACTGGATTATTAGACGAATTACGTCTTTGGACAGATGTTAGGTCTGTATTGGAAATCTCAACGAATATGGATAAGTACCTTATCGGAAATGAAACCGATTTATTAGCTTATTATGTCTTTGATGATAATGGCATAGAAGGCATAGGTGGAGATATTCAAGACTATACGGAAAATTCTGTAGGTACTACAGCTAATGGGTTGAGTTTTGTTGTAGGAGAAAATGCTGCACCATTGGATAATACTAAAATAGTGCAAGATTTGCAATTTACAACAACAGCTTCTCAAGGCAATACAGTATTGAACATCTTACCTGTATTTTCCAATTTAGAATTAGAAGGGGCACAGTTAACAGCTACGTTAAGTGCAAACAAGTTAGAAGATCCCGCAGGGAATCGTATTGCAGGAAGCTCTTGGAGTTTTATTGTGAATAGAAATACAATTGCTTGGAGTCAAAATAATATTCGTGTAGCACAGGAGCAAGGAACAGCAACTATTATAAACACTATAGATTTAGTTAATGAAACAGGAGGTATTGATGTCAATTATAATTTTGTAGGCTTACCTGCATGGCTTTCTGTTGTAGAAGGTGCTAATCAAAATGAGGTTAATACAATAAATGCTACCCATACCAATAGTAATATTGAATTTGAGGTCGCTGCCTTTTTAAATAATGGAATCCATACAGCGAATGTAAATATTGAAACTTTTAATGCAGAGACAGGAACACCTTTAGGAGTAGAAACTTTTACGGTAGAAGTAGATGTTACTTGTGCAGCACCAGCGTATGATGCTTTTAATCAAAATGCCTACTTAGGAAGCATGAGTTTTGTTGGTAAATTAATGATTGATGATGCACAGTCTATAGATACTAGTGATGCTATAGGGGTTTACTTAGATGGAGAATTAAGAGGCACTACTAATGTAGGAATGGATGGCTTGGTTCATCTTACTGTTTTTGGTAATATAACAGATAATGGAGCGTTAAGCTTTAAAGTATGGGATGCTTCTGAGTGTACCGAATACCAAGGCATTATAGAACGCTATACTTTTGCATTAGATGGCTTAGAAGGCTCTAATGCGAATCCTGTGTCTTTTACCGTAGGCGAGCGTCTATCTCGTAGAATATCATTGGTACCAGGCTTCCAGGAAATTAGTTTTAATGTAACAGATAATGCAATGTCTTATGACTTATCATTAAATGCCTTGGAAGGGTTGCTCGCAAACGATGTTATTACAGATAGGGAAAACCTTTCTATGACAGCAACTGCTAATGCAGATGGTACTTTTAGCGGAACATTAACAGTATTAGATGTAAGAAAAGCTTATTTAATTCAATCGATGTCTACAAAGAATACAATGTTAACGGTTTCAGGAGTTCCTGTAGCGATCACTACAGATATTGCTATTGAAGGTTCAAATATTTTAAATGCAATTCCTTTTTACCCTAATGAGTTACAGCGTACTAAATATGCATTGCGTTCCCTTAATGCAACATCTGTAGGTGAAGGCGATCGTATAGAACGTAGAAACTTATTTGCGATATACAGTATAGAAAATGGATGGGAAGGAAGTTTAACGCACCTTACGCCAGGTTTAGGATATATTTATAGAGCGAATAATTCAGGAATATTGAATTATAGTGGCATTGCAGGAGCGGGAGTATCAGCTAGAGGAGCAGTGGTGGCAGAACGCGAAATATTGGCTGAAAAAGCTTATAAAGAAAAAGCAGCCCAGATAGGCTGGGAGGTCGATGTAAATGCTTATCCAACCTTTATGTATGTAAATGCAATATTAGAGAGCGAAGCTATTGACGAAACGAAGTCATATAGTATAGCGGCTTTTGTAGATGGCGAGATTAGAGGTATCGCTAAACCAGAATTAATTGATGGGCAATACCATTATTATTTAGGAATAGGAGGCGCAAATGCAGAAGACGTACATTTTAAATTATTTGATGGAGAACAAGTCTTAGATTTAGATAATAAGGAACAGTACCAAAGCGATGCATACATTGGAACAATGAAAGCGCCTTATAAGCTTAGATTAACTGAGGCTGTATCTGAATCTTCAGGAATAATATCACAAAGAGGCTATGTCTTATCGCAAAATGTACCTAATCCACTATTAGATCGAACTCAGATTAAATTTAGTGTGCCCAAAAGTACATTTGTAGAGATTGTTCTATATAATATTTGGGGGCAAAAAGTACATACTTTTATTTCAGAAAAAGTGAAAGGAGAAGTTGTGCATACGATAGACTGGGATGGGACTGTAAATAGTAGACCTTTGAGTAGTGGTGTATACATTTATATGCTAACAGCAGACAATCAGAAATTACATAAAAAACTTATGGTTAGATAAGCCATTATTTTATGTTCTTATAATAAAAAGGCTGTCCAAAATGGACAGCTTTTTTTATAAGATGAGGTTAGTATATAATTTTAGTTATAATTAATAAAATGGTTTTTGTGACTCATTATTTAAATTGTTAAAGATGATGACTATCAAATTATAAAAAGATAGATGTTATTTATTATTCTATGCATAATTAGGTATGATAACTTGTTTTAAAAGGTTGTAGGGAAAGTACTTTTATGGATAACTAAGACTTAATCTAAAAACTCTAAAAAATATTGTTAGTTTAAAGTTAATATAATTATAAGGGTTGGTAGAAAAAACGAGTCTTCCTGAACGGGGTATCTCTTTTTTTGCTATTAAAAGTATTCGTAAAACTTAGATTTTTATTCTTACTTTATGTTGAATTTGAATTTCACATTATGATTTGTAGTTAAAAAAGCATTTTATAGTCAAAAATAAATAAATAAACATTAAAAAAACATCGTTTAAAAGCTGTTTTTTTTAATATTTTTTTAACATTTATTGTTAATTAAATGTTAAAATTATTTATTTAAGAATTGTACTAATTTCTATTGAGGCGATTATACTTAACGTAGGAAAGGAAAGTCTTACAAATAGTTATAACTAATTAACGCGCTTAGACTTTGCGATTTAACTTTAATAAAAATTAATCTGATAAAAATTTTAGACATTATATTTTATAAGCTATTTGAATCGTTAATCTTTTGATTCTTAATTAGCTTTTTTTAGCGTTATATGGTATTGATATTGAGTGTGATAATTGCTAATAACGAAGTTCGCTTATTAAGTTTAAAAGCAATTATGAAAGTGTTAATTATGTTTTTTACAGAAGATGTGACTTATTGTACATAACATAAGACGCTATCATTTTGTCTCATAAATGCAATACCTTTATACTAGGTTAGAGTATAGGAAAATACTAGTCCCTTTCTATAAAACGAAACCATTTAAAAAAATAATAACGATAATAACAATATGAAAACAATTTCCCTTGCCGTTAGGTATTTTTCAGTTTTTATGCATTTATATTTTCATAGAACCAAGAACTTTTTCGGTGAATAAAATATGATTTATTAATCTCCTAATATCAAATAACTAAAAAGAAGAGATATCTTATAAACAAGAAACAATAACGCTATTTTTATTAATGGTAAGCAATACCATTACATTAAATATTGAGACTCAATTTTATTGCGTTATGTTAAGCAATGTTTAAAAGATTTACTATTTAGAATTAAAAAATATATATAATTAATTTTTTAAATATTTATTAATGTAAAAATTATACACTAATAAGTCTATATAAAGTTACGCTACTCAAGCTCAATCATATAATATAACTAATCCCTATAATTAAGTTGTTTTATTATATAAAGCCTCACAATTTTAAGATAATACAATAAATTATGAAAAACATAACAAATTATAAGTCTACTTTTTTAGGTAGCAAACAATATAACAAAGCTTATAAAGCTTTCTTGCTAGTGCTAGTATTACTTGCAAGTGGAATTACTTCTGCGCAGAGTACTTCTGAATGTGATGACCCTTTAGCATTAGCATTGGGGTATAATATATTTATAGAGAATAATGTAACCTTGACAGCTGGAGATTCTGAAGGGCCTTTAGCTTTAGGAAATGATCTTGATATAAATGGAATTTTTATTGCTGCTACCCAAAGTGCTGGAGCTAATTTTTTTGCGCCTAATAAGGCTTTAGGGTTAGTTATAGGGGGGAGAATTCTTTATGGAACAGGAGAAGGGTTAATGTTAAATAACGGGTATGCTGCTCTTGGGAATGCTCAAAACTCAACAATACACACTGTAGATGGCAATGGAACTCCAGTAAATACACGTATTACTTCTGGATCTTATGAAGCGATCCCTCGTGTTCAATTAGTAGAAATGCAATCAGCAGCATCTATTTTAGGAAATCAAAACATTGACTTTGCTTCAAGATTCGTTGGATTAAGAGGGGTTTCATCAAGGTTAGGTGCGCTTCCAGCAACGACTACATTAGGTGCTAATAATACTATTACATTAACTGCTAATACTGTTAATGTTTTAAATGTAAACGCGAGTTCATTAAATAGTGATTTTACGTTTACAAGAAAGCCAAATAAAGCGACACCCTTAATTATTAATGTAAATGCTGCAAGTTCATTTGCTTGGAATGTGCCAAATTTAGCAGGAATTGCAGATCAAGAAGGGGCTTTTATTATTTGGAATTTCTACAATAATGCTTCAACAATTACTTTAAATGGAGGTGGTACTGTTATTGGTAGTATTTTAGCTCCGAATGCAGATATTGTAAAAAATTCGTCAGGGAATATTAATGGTCAAGTTATCGCTGTGAATTATACTCATGGTAATGGAGAGTTACATAGTCATTCTTTTGATGCTTGTATAGTAACAGAATGTGAATTAGAAATTGCAATTAATGCTAGTGCAAGTGTGATAGACTGTGATATGGAATCTGTTAATTTAACAGCATCGGTTGTAGGAGAAACTAATTGCGACACTCTTGAATATTTATGGTCTAATGGGGCAACAACTCCATCTATAACTGTTTCTAAAGGTGGAACATACTCTGTTACAGTTACAGGTTGTGATGATTGTGAAGATTCAGCATCCATTTGCATAGGACAAAATGGGAACCCATTAGATATAGCATTAGGTTATGATATTTTTGTAAAAGGTGATGCTTCTTTAGGAGGCGGAGATACAGAAGGACCTGTAGCTGTAGGTAATAACTTAACAATAAACGGAACATTTACTGTAGCAAGTCAAACAGCAGGAACATATACTATTCCTGGTGCTAGTCAGCCTATCGCATTATTGGTTAATGGAAGAGTGATATACCAATCTGGAGAAGGTCTTTTTATTCCTAACGGATATTTGAATATAGGAAACCTTCAAGGGACTACAATTCATAATCGAGACAGTAACAATGCGCTAGTTAATACACGTACAACTGCTGGTGCTTATGATTTAATGCCTAGAATTCAATTGTCAACACAACAACCTCTTGCCACAATTAATCAAAAGTCGGTTGATTTTGATGCAGCCTTTACAGAGCTAGAGCAATTGTCTTCAAGGTTTAGTACTTTGTCAAGTAATATACAATTAGGCGCTAATAATACAGTAACGTTAATTCCAGGGACAACAAATGTTTTAAATATAAGTGGAAGTGCTTTAAATAGTGATTTTGCGTTTACAACGAAACCAAATGCGAGTACACCATTAATTATTAATGTAGATGCTCAAAACTCAGTGTCTTGGAGTGTACCAAACTTTGCTGGTATAGGAAGTGAAGAGGGAGCTTTCATTATTTGGAACTTTTACAATGCTTCAACACTTACATTAACTGGAGGAGGTTCAGTAACAGGAAGTATTTTAGCTCCTAATGTAAATATTACAAAAAATTCATCAGGTAATATAGATGGGCAAATTATAGGAGCTAGTTACAACCATATTCAAGGCGAAGCTCATAATAGATCTTTTAATGCATGTATCGTAATAAGTTCTTGTCCAGGTGCTAGTGCTCGTGTGGTAGTAAGAAGTACTAAAGTAGATGCTAAAGTAGAGGAAGAAGCTCCAGCTAAATCAGAAGCAGTAAACATAGTAGTATATCCTACATATCTTAATAAGTCTGAAACTTTAAATATTAAAGCAGAAGGATTTATGGCTAATGGAAATGCTGAAATTTCTATTTATGATTTTTCAGGAGTAAGATTAGGTAGAACTTACAATGAATCTTTATCTGATGCTAAAAGCGTTAAAATAAATCTAAGTGCTTTTAAACTTAGAAGTCAAGAGACATACTTTGTTAAAATAAGAACATCTAATGGTACTATAGTTAAAAGAATAGTTATAAAATAAAAACGTATAGAAAATAACTTGACTAATTTGTGATTATTGAGTAGCATAACTTTGGTTAGATATTTTAAAGTCTCTTTGAATTTATTTCAAAGAGGCTTTTTTTATTACGTTTATATTTAATAATAGTATTGGTTTTAGATTAGGTGTTTTCTTAACTAGGAGCGATTTATAATTAAATATGGTGAGTTTTAATATTGTTCTAATTGTTTTAATACTTCTTTTTTATAACTTCTACTAATAGGTAAAGCCGTTTTGTTTATTGTGATGTGTTCATTGGTAAACGAAGTTATATTTTTTATAGAAATAACGAAGGATCGGTGAATTCTTAAAAACTGTTGTTTGGGTAACTTAGCTTCAATACTACTTATCGTTTCGCGTGTAACTATCGTTTTGGACTTGCAACAAAAAGTTGGACAATTAATTGCGAAATTTAAGCCACTACATTTTGGTTTTACATTTCTAATTCAAATTCGCTAATTTGTAATTAGTGGCGGTAATGATAAGAAATAAAGATAAGAGCCAGTTACAGAAAAGTAGCTGGATTTTTTATGTGTTATTATTAGAAAGTCTACTTGTCACATAGTTTAGCATCAATTTAGAACAAACCATAACCCTTAGTTCACCGAGTATAGAAGGCGAAATAAACAGTTTTAACCATGATCCCCAAAAATATGATGCGTATTGGTATCATAGTGATCATTTAGGCAGTTCTTCGTACATTAGCAATCGTAATGGAGTCGTAACGCAACATATGGAATATTTACCTTTTGGAGAAACCTTAGTTGAAGAGCACCAAAACGCTTACAATACCCCATATAAGTTTAATGGCAAGGAATTGGATGATGAAATCGAGGATCGAGCATATGACTTTAGGGAGATTCGGCGAAGCCAAACTGGTAACTATTATTATGGTGCTAGATACTACAATCCTAAATGGAGTACTTGGTTAAGTGTGGATCCATTAGCGGAGAAGTTTGCAAGCTGGTCACCATACAACTACGCTTACAATAACCCAATAAATTTTGTGGACCCAGATGGTCGTGAAAATATTCCAGCATTAATTTGGGCAATGAAGAATATGGCGAATAAAGGAATTCCTTTTGCTACTTGGTATGGAGGAAATGGCGGTTGGAGATTTAATAAAGGTAAAGTTCCTACAGAAACTGTTTGTTATGAAAGTTGTTGGACATCTTATATGAATGGAGCTGATGCTTCTACAATGAGTACTTTAAAAACAGGGTTTTCAACAAAAAGTGGTGGTTTTAAAGGTCGTTCTCACGATACAGGAGGAATGAATTGGTTTAAAGAAGGTGATGGTACAGATAGAAGTTTCGTTACAGATATTGCTAAAGGAGAATTAGGAGATATTGTTTTTATGGGAGAAGTTGGAGATATGCAAGGACACGCAGTTCTTTTAGCAAGTGATATAACAAAAGGAACAACAGAGATTGATGGAAAAGAAGTAAATACTATGTCTTTTTATGTTATGACTACAAGTTCAGATTCAGATTCAGGAAATTATGGAGGAGAACAAATAACTTGGACGCAAGGTGAAGATGGAAAATGGACTGGTAGTCACGGTGGATATGAGTTTAAAGGTTATGGTCAAATGAATAATGTGCAAGGAACAGAAGCTCAAAGACAAGAAGTGAAAACACTTGTTGATGAAGTTAAAAAAGGAAACTAAATGAATAAGATATTTTATTTAATATGTATATGTTGCCTGTGCTTATCTTGTGTTAGCTCAAAAATAGATAATAATTGTGGGGTTTTAAGCAACACTGTTTTAAATACTATAGAACAAGATTTTTTTGATGTTTATAGGGAAAAAGGAAAACTGAGCGTAATAATAAAAAGTGAAGAAAAGCTGTTGGAAGCTCAGAATTGCTCAAAAATAAAGAATGTAAAATTCGATACTATTAGCAAGACATCTCGATATATTAAATTAGAGGAGTATCGATATGTAGGGGATTTAGTTAGATTACAATTTAGTTGTTATAATGAAATTGAAGAACCTTATAATATTTTATATTCAACTTCCTATTTTGTTCAAAAGGATAAAACCTTAATCCTAAATAAAAAAAGTAGTCCGTACATAGATACTTTACAAGTTAAAAGATAAGATGAAAAACCACTCTTCGGAGTGGTTTTTTTATGCTTTTAAAACTTCGCTTTTCCATCCAATAAATCTTTCATTCTTTTTTTGGTAAGCATCGAATTTATAATCTTAATCAAAGCATTTTTTCATATTCATCTAATTGATTAATAAGCATTAGTTGTTCCATCGCTAGGCTATAAGGTTTCGCTACTGCTAAACTTAACTTGTTAACACTAAGAGTAATAAGCAAGAAGAATCAGGTGTTATAAATTTGTGATCATTTAGGCAGTTCTTCGTACATTAGCAATCGTAATGGAGTCGTAACACAGCATATGGAGTATTTACCTTTTGGCGAAACCTTAGTTGAAGAGCACCAAAACTCTTACAATACCCCATATAAGTTTAATGGCAAGGAATTGGATGATGAAATCGAGGATCGAGCATGTGACTTTAGGGAGATTCGGCGAAGCCAAACTGGTAACTATTATTATGGTGCTAGATACTACAATCCTAAATGGAGTACTTGGTTAAGTGTGGATCCGTTGGTGGAAGAGATGCCAAGCTGGTCGCCGTACAATTATGGCTTTAATAATCCAGTTATGTATACAGACCCTACTGGGATGGCTCCTGAGAGTTTACATTGGATTCCCAATGTAGACGAAAATGGAACAGTTACGTATATAGCCGAGAAAGGAGATAATGCAGCTACATTAAAATCACAGTATGGTTTGAAAGAAGGTCAAGCGGAACAAATAATAGGGAATAAAAAGATTGAAACTGGTGATGTTATTTCTGGAGAAGAGGTAGCTGGTGTTACTGGAAATGAAGTTTTAAAACTTCATTTAGGAGATAAAGAAACTACAGATGAAGATATTGCATACCAAATGTTATTTTCTATAAGAAATGAAAATATTATAGATCAAGGTTGGGATGATTATGTAAATGAGGGGCTTGCGGATTATACTGTAAATGGGCATGACTATTTTATAGGTTTAAATGAAGCTTCTGCTAGTGGAGCAAGTGGTTCTTTTGATGGATTTAGTACAGGTAATGCTAATATTAATATAAACGGGTTTAATGTGTCATTGACAGTTACTTATGGTAAAAGTGGAGATGGTAGATATTCAAGTTTTTCAGCAGGTAGAGAACAGTATTACAAAGGAAAAACAAGATTAGATTTTTTACATCCAGATGCATATGACAAAAGGCAAAGACAACCTTTTGCAATTATAAATTTAAGAGGCTCACATAGTGACATTGATGTAGTACGTAAATATATAAAAAATGAAAACTAAAAATACGATATTCTTTTTGTTGTTAATTTTATTATTTAATTGTGAAAGTAATAAAGAAATTTTACTTAATGATGATATGATTATTCTTTCGGAAGAGGTAAGTAATGCGATTGATGCCTATTATCTTGATAATTTAAAACTGCCTTATTCTTTGAGTTATTTATCAGAATATTATTCAGACCCTATGACTAATAATTTATTAAAAGAAATAGAAGTTAATTCTATAATAAAATATATTCCTTTAAATATTGAGTCCAATATGGCTGAGTATTATTTGGTGGCAACAAAAAAAAGTAAAAGAGAAATTAATACTGAAGGTTTTTTAACTAAATTAAAAAGTGTTTGCGAATTTCAAAGAGAAAAAAAAGGAGATATCATTTTAAATTATAATTCAACGTATTTAATTTCTAAAGAAAGAAAAACACTTAGCTTACAAGAAGCCCAAATTCCATATTGGAGAAAAAAAATGTTTTTTAATATATCATTTATTTTAGAAGCCTCAAATGTGAGTTTTTTGGACAAAGAATTAAAATTTATAGTACATATAGATTCTTTTAATATAGAAGGGGAGTTTTTTAATTTAAAAACTAAAAAACGTATTATGGAAAAAATAAGTCAAGGAGAAAGGTTGAATTTACATGGATTAAAAGTCAATGATTCAACTATTGATAATATAAAACTAGTTGATGTAACCATTAATTATAGTGAGAGAGAACGAAAAAAAATAATTGGAGAATATTATAATGAAATTGGAGAATTAAAAATACTACCAAATAGGAGAGGATGTAAAATATAATAATAATACACCTCCCCGTATTCTATGATTTTAAAGATATTCAACATAGATATAGAGGTAGTAAGGCAAGTAATGGTAAAAGAAGATAAAGTTGTTATTTTGGGATGTAATACTTTAATAGAAGATATGGAAAAATATAAGTTATTGTTTTTAGACATTGGAGCTTCGATAAATTAAAGAAATGACTAAAAAATTTATAAAAGTAGGAGGTTACAGTATTTTAGTATTTATAATCTTATTTTCTGTTTCATGGATAATATCTGTATTAAAAATTTCTAATTCTGATGCATATCATTTTGCTGTAGATCAAATATCTAAAAATGAAAAAGTAATTGATCGAATTGGTAAAATAAAAGAGTTTGATAAGTTTCCTTATGGTAGATTAAGGAAGAAAGAGGCACAGATAGAAACTGATGTAGTTGGGGAAAAAGGGAAGGCAAGAGTAATTTTGCAAATGGAAAGAATTTCTGATAGTATATGGGAAGTAAATAATTTCTATTTTAAAGAATTAGATTAAATGAAAGTGTTTTTTTATGTAATGGCTACATTTGCTTTTGTTTTTTGTATAGCATCTGTTATTAAAGTGCTATTTGTTGATAAAATAAATATTATAAATATTTTTTTAGGCTTTGTTGGATTATTATTTTTTTTCATTTTTTTCATTATTTTTTATAAAATTGGAAAGTATTTTGAAGATAAGGAAGATAACCTCCCCTGATGGCGTTAGTTTGTCAAAGTAACAGCTAGGATTTCCTAGTGGTATTGTGTAGTAAGTAAAAAGAGTAAAATAATAAAGAGAAGCCTTTACATTAGTTTGTAAGGGCTTTTTATGTGTTTAAAACGTAGCCTTTCCATCCAATAAATCTTTCATTCTTTTTTTGGTAAGCATCGAATTTATAATCTTAATCAAAGCATTTTTTTCATCTTCATCTAATTGATTAATAAGCATTAGTTGTTCCATCGCTAGGCTATAAGGTGTCGCTACTGCTAAACTTAACTTGTTAACACTAAGAGTAATAAACAAGAAAAATCAGATGTTATAAATTTGTGGTCATTTAGGCAGTTCTTCGTACATTGGTAATCGTAATGGAGTCGTAACGCAACATATGGAATATTTACCTTTTGGCGAAACCTTAGTTGAAGAGCACCAAAACGCTTACAATACCCCATATAAGTTTAATGGCAAGGAATTGGATGATGAAATCGAGGATCGAGCATATGACTTTAGGGAGATTCGGCGAAGCCAAACGGTAACTATTATTATGGTGCTAGATACTACAATCCTAAATGGAGTACTTGGTTAAGTGTAGACCCGTTAGCGGAGAAAATGCCGAGTTGGAGTTCTTATAATTATGCGTTCTCGAATCCTATAAATTATACTGACCCTACTGGAATGGCACCAGAATGGGTTCCTGATAGCAATGGTAATCTAATTGCAGAGAAAAATGATAATGCAAAAACACTATCTGAAAATTACGGTATTTCTATGGATGATGCCAATAAAATGGTTTCAGGATTGGAAAAAGATGGAAGTGGTAATGTAAAAGCTGGACAAACTTTGAAAATGGACAATGTTTTTTCACAATCAATAAAATCTTCTTACGGCGATTTTAGTATGGATAATCCTTTTGGCAGAATTGACCCTAAAGATAACTACAGTTGTTTTACGTCTTGTGATAGAGGTACTGCTGGTGAAACTATCAGAAATCCTGAAGGAAATGGCACTAATCATATTGAATTCGATGGGATATTGCGAAATGAATCAACACCAACTGATGTAAATAATCTAGTTCCTAGAAGTTCTATTGCTAGATTTGTTTATCGTAATGGTTCTGCTCGTCACGGAGCTGTTTATTACGGAAAAAGCAATGACGGTACTAAATATTTTTATACTAAAGATGGTGTAGATGCTGCACCTCGAATAACAACTCTAAATTCAATAATTAGTAATTATGGAAAACCAAAAGGACTTAAAGTTCAAAAAGATTTTATTGGAAGAATTAAAGATTGGTGGAACGATGCGCCTGCTACTTATGAGTCTGGTTTTTATACTCGTAACTAGTTGTTCTACTAACCAAAAGGAGAGCATTGAATTTAAATGCAAAAATAATTCAATAGTTTTAGATAAAAACGAATATCAAATAACTAAACATAAAAAGTATATTGAATTAAAAATATTGACAGAATCTAAATTAGATTTAATTAGAGAATTAATGGAATGCTCAATAATTTTAAATTTAGATAATAAAAGACATCTTGTTAAAGCTTTAAACACTTTTGAATCAAGAGTGCCTAAAGGTTGTGATTATTTTTTTACTGAATACGACAATGGGTGCATAGTTATTCAAGACGAACAAATTTTCATAAGATCAATAGATATATAATTTTTTTAGTATAAAATCGGCAGTATCTCATAAACTGTGTAAGTTTAAAAATCTCGGGGTTTAATTCACCCTCGAGATTTTTTTATTTATTAACTTTAACACATTTATGAAACCAGAAGATTT